>NZ_LT635782.1:1291330-1640160 GCF_900128425.1 Anaerococcus urinomassiliensis | reverse complement strand
CTAAAAACGAGGTAGACTGGAATAAAGATAAAGTTGGCCTCATATATTCCTTGTTCGTGGGCAAAGAAATAGGAGATATGTCCTTATACTACGATAAACTGGGAGACTTTTTGATCAATGACCAGGCTATATCAAAGGCTAAGAAAGCAGAAAATACAACAGAATTTATGAATATTTTTATCAAGGGGGAATAGCTATGAATAACCAAGAAATGTATGAGATAGCCTTTCAAATCATAGTTCATGCTGGGGAATCCAGGTCGCTGTCCACAGAAGCTATGGATGCAGCAGAAAAATATGATTTTGAAAAGTCTGAAGAATTGCTTGAAAAAGCAAACGAAGAATTTTTAGCTTGTCATCAAATCCAAACGGATATGCTAACAAGCGAAGCAAACGGCGAAAAAAACGAAATAAATGTTATATTTATCCACGCCCAAGACCACTTAACAATGGCAACTATGGCAATGGATAACGCCAAGAGATTAGTAACAATGTATAAGAAAATGAAAGAAAATGAGGGTAAATAATGCAAAAAGTTATGTTGATTTGTAATGCTGGTATGAGTAGTTCTTTGATGGCTAAAAAAGTTTCTGAATATATGAAAAATAACAATCAAGATATAGAGATTAACGCTACAACTGTTGCAAATGCATCAGAAGTATTTCAGAATACTGAATATGAAATGATTTTAGTTAGCCCTCAAGTGAGAATGCTATTTAATGAATATAGTATAAAAGCAGAAGAAAATGGAAAGAAAATAGCTCAATTACCGTTTGATGCATATTCACCAACGTCAACAGGTGTTAAAAAAATGGCTGATATAATATTAGAAACATTATAGTAAGGGTACGTTATGAATAAATTTTTATGGGGGAATTCAACCTCGTCAATGCAAACTGAAGGTGCGTATAATGAGGGAGGTAAAGGTCCATCTGTTTACGATATAAGAGAAGCTAGCAGAAATAAAAGTGATTGGAAAGTAGCTATTGATGAATATCATAGATATGAAGAAGATATCAAGCTCATGGCTGAAATGGGAATTAATTGCTATAGATTTCAAATTTCGTGGTCTAGAATCTTTCCAGAAGGAGAAGGGAAAATAAATGAGGAAGGTATAAAATTTTATGAAAATTTAATAGACAAGTTAATTGAATATAATATAGAACCAATGATTTGCCTTTATCACTTTGATATGCCTTTAACTTTATATGAAAAATATGATGGCTTTTCAAGTAGACATGTAAAAGATGAGTTTGTTAAATACGGTACATTAATGGTTGACAGATTTCACGAAAAAGTGAAATATTGGATTACTTTTAATGAACATAATCTTTATTCGATGGATATGGGATTTGTAATCGCAGGTAGTAAAAAGGATCATACCTTAGAAAATATATATAATATTCAAAATTATACATTACTTGCTCATGCAGAAATAGCAAACTATGTTCATGATAATTATAAAGATTTACAAATTGGCGGAATGCTCGCATATTCACCGTTTTATCCTGCATCTTCAAGACCAGATGATGTGCTGATAGCAAATCAATACGATAGATTTTTAAATAAACTTTTTATAGATATTTTTAGTGGCCGAAATTATCCTAAATTTTTCTTAAATTATATAAATAAAAATAATATAGCACTTGATTTAACTAAACAAGATTCTGAGGAGTTAGACAAGCTATATAGTGATTTCATGTCTTTTAGTTACTATCAATCACAAACTGTAAAGAGCAATGGTAGTGAATTTAATACTTTATCATTGAATCAAATTATTGATAATGAGTTTTTAGATAGAAGCGAATGGAATTGGGAAATAGATCCTATAGGGATAAGAATATCAATGGAGAATATATATGCTGACTCAAATATACCTGTTTTTATAATTGAAAATGGTATAGGGCTTAGAGAAGAGTTACCCGATGATGAATATATTAAGGATGAAGAGAGAATTAATTACCATGATAGTCATATAAATGAAATGAAAAAGGCTATGAAAAATGGTGTAGATTGTATTGGATATTTAGGTTGGGGGCTTATAGATATTCCTTCTTCATCAGGAGACGTAGAAAAAAGATATGGTGCGATCTATGTTAATAGAGATAACCATGATTTAAAAGATTTAAGAAGAATTAAGAAAAAAAGTTTCGAGTATTTTAAAAAAGTATATAGTCAAAATATTTTAGAGGAGATAAAATATGACAGAAACAAAAAATAAAAGCTTTCAAGATAAATTTACTGAAGCTGCAATGAAGTTTGGGGCAGAAGTGCATTTAAGATCACTTAGAGATGCATTTTCGATTATGATGCCTTTATTCATTCTGGCAGGTTTAGCAGTACTTATAAACTCAGTTATTTTTCCCAGAATCCTAAGCGAATCCAGTCTTCAAACAGCTGGTTATTGGGCTAGTTCAATTGCTAATGCAACTTTAAATGTATCGGGATTTATACTTTGTGGTATAATTGGCTTTACATTATCAAGAAATAAAAGCTATTCAAGCCCATACACATGTGTAATGGTTGCATTAGCTTCATTAATAGTTATGATGCCACAAACATTAAAAATATCAGGCATTGATGGATCTGAAGTGAGTGCTACAGGTTTTTTATCATTTGGTAATCTTGGCACTACTTCTATGTTTGCAGGTATTATAGTAGGGTTATTATCTACTGAATTATACTTAAAGTTGGCTAAAATTGAAAAGTTGAAAATAAATTTAGGTGGAGATGTTCCACCTCAAGTTAACACATCATTTAATAATATGATTCCTGTTATGCTAACTATAATTATTTTTTCATTAGTTTCATTTGTACTATATGTAGTATTTAATAATGATTTAATAACATTGATTACAACATTAATTCAAGAACCGCTTAGAAAGGTTAATACATCATTACTTGGCACGGTTATAATATATAGTTTTGGCAACTTATTATTTACTTTTGGCATACACCAAACCGTAGTAAATGGTACTATTCTTGAACCTTTATTGTTAGTTAATATGAATGAAAATATGGCTGCTGCTGCAGCTGGAAAAGAAATACCATATATAATTAACTCTACATTTGTTCCTACATTTGGAATGCTCGGTGGTACCGGATCAACTATATGTCTACTAATAGCTCTATTTTTATTCTATAGGAATAATCAACAATATAAAGAGCTTAGCAAGCTGGCTATAGCACCGGGAATATTTAACATAAATGAACCGGTTATATTTGGATTTCCTATAGTATTCAATTTACCTATGATAATACCTTTTGTATTAACGCCAGCTATAGGATTAGTTTTAGCATACTTTGCTACAGCGGTTGGATTCATGAATAAATGTACTGTTCTAGTTCCGTGGACAACACCTCCATTATTAAATGGATTTTTAGCTACTGGCGGAGATTTTAGAGCTGTAATTGTACAATTAATCACTATTGTAATAGGTGTAGTTCTTTATTTGCCGTTCATAAAAATAAGTGAGCGTGTTTCTAAAAAACAAGCTCAAGTAGCAAAATAGATAATAATATAATGGTTAAAAGTGATACATAAGAATATAATTAAATATTCTTAAATATCACTTTTTTTATAATAAAAGTTTCAATAAAGCTATGCTAACACACATTTTAGGGAGTTATTATAAATGAGAAAGTTATATCTTGTCCGTCATGGACAAACATTATTTAACTTAAGAGGAAAAACCCAAGGATGGTGTGATTCTCCTTTGACAGAGCTAGGAATTGAGCAAGCAAAGATTACTAGAAAGTTTTTTGAAGATAATAATATAAAAATTGATGAAGTTTATTCATCGACATCTGAAAGAGCTATTGATACTGCAAGCATTATATCAGACTTACCAATAAAAACTTTGAAGGGCCTTAAAGAATGGAATTTTGGTAAAATGGAAGGTGAGCCTGAGGACTTACAAAATGTACCGCGTCACGAGGGACAAATGACCCATGAGAATTTCTTTGTACCTTTCGGTGGAGAATCAGATGCAGAGCTACTTGAACGATTCTCTAATACAATCCAAGAAATTGTAGAAAATTCTGCTACCAATAACATCTTATGTGTATCCCATGGTGGGGCCTTATGGGTATATTACTTATCCAAGGTAGCAGAAAAAAACACAGACGATGCCCAGTATTTTGGTAACTGTTGCATACTAGAATTCGACATTAGTGATGATAATGAAATCAAGTATGTAGATATTCACAATCCGGCCAAGGGCAAAGATTAGTTATGGCAAAATTAATTATAAATGCTGATGATTTTGGTTTATGTAAAGGAGTAAATCTTGGAATCATTGAAGGTTTTACAGAAGGTGCATTGACTTCTACAAGCATGATGGCTAATATGATTGGATTTGATAATGCAATTATACTTGCTAAAGAAAATCCTAAATTACCAATAGGAGCTCATCTTACATTAACTACTGGATATCCCGTATCAAGCAATATTAAAAGCTTAGTTAATGATAATGGACAATTTAAAAAAGTAGATTCATATATGGATTATGAAACAATAAGTAAGATTAATCTAGAAGAGGTAGAGAAGGAGTGGATTTCTCAAATAGAAAAACTTATAGAACATGGTATAGATCCATCTCATCTGGATACCCACCACTATGTACAAAATATACCTGGAATTAAGGAAGTGTTTTTTAACTTGGCAAGAAAATATAATCTTCCAATGAGATATACTTTAAACGCTGATGAAGATATAAAATCTCCAGATAAAATAGTAGAATATTTTGATAAAATTTCAAATGCTAAGGGTTTTTGGAAAGAAATGGAACTTGACAGCTTAATTAAAGATTGTAAAAATTATAATGTAGTAGAAACAGCGTGTCATCCAGGATACGTAGATCATTATTTACTCAGAAATTCATCTTTTAATACAATAAGAGCTCTGACCCTTTTTGAATTAAAAGATGAAAAATTTTTAAAAACTATTAGAAAAAATAATATTGCGCTTATTTCGTATAAGGATCTTAAAAAAACTGAGCGGATTATTCTTTGTATATATTATGACAAAGAATAATCCGATTTTTTATTTTAATTTTTCTGGGGCATATTTGGTTTCATATGTTATTGATGATTATATTAAGAGATGGTTGTTAATCTCTTTTGAAGAAATCATAGTTTTATGTAATCATTTTCATTAATTAGATATTGTCCTTGTATGATTATGAAAATAAAATCTTTTTAAAGATTGTTAAAAATGTTTTATTTATATTTCATCTTAAAAAAATAAGGATATTTACAAAGACAAGCAAAATCATAATTAAATTATATGAATAGTAAATTAATAAGTTCAAAGATTATTAACATATTATTTATATTAATTAAAATAAAAATAAATCTGAAAATTTTTGGGAAAATCAACATTGGCAAATTTAGTTAAAAATATAACTAAAATTGTTTGCTTTAGAAATGTACTTGTTTTATAATTTATTTATGATAACGTTTATTGTTTGGAGGTAAATATGGTTAATAAAAACAAGAAAATCATAGCTGGTGCGATTATTCTAGCTATGTCTATTTCTGCTATTACTCAAACTTCATATGCTGCGAGTGAGGATGAAATAGGAGTTAATAGTGATGTTGCTATTGATGAGAATCAAGGTAAAGATAAGGTTTCGCATAATGATTTAAAAGAAGATGAGTTAGGTGTAGAAGAAAGTGATGCTGATAGCAATAAAGATATTGAGTCTGGGGATGGGGCCGAAATTGATCCTTCAACAAACGAAGATGAATTAAAAATTATTAAAGAATCTCTAAAAAGTGATATAAACCTAAGTGATTTATCGGATGATTTGAAAAAAGATTATAGCGATCAAATTGATCAAGCTCAAAATGAAGAAGACTTAGAGGAAATAGAAGATCAATTTTTTGCTGACCTATTTGAGAGAGAGGATGAAAGCTCTGATGAAGAGGCAGATTTAACTGAATCAAGCGATAAAAATAATGATAAGTCTTCTGACGATAAAGAATTAGAAATTTCAGATTTAGGAAAAGATTCTGACCAAGTAAGTAGTGAAGAGGGAAAATCCAATCTAGAATCTAAAAAAGAAGAGTTAAGAAATAAGCTTGTTGATGCTATGGCATCTGGAACATTAGACCCTATGAAACTAAGCGAATTTACTGAAAAAGTTGCCTCTGCTGAAAGCGACGAAGCTATCAAAGCTATAAAAGCTGAAATATATCTAGCCTTGGGCGAAGAGTTGCCAGAAGAAGATAATGATACGGAACCTGTAGAAGACGATTTGGCTGAAGAAAGACAATTGGCAAAAACTCAGATAAATGAAGTAGCTACCGTGAAAAATATGCCTGAAGATCTTGTTAAGGAGTATTATGCAAGGATAGATGCTGCCAAGGATATGGATGAAATGTTAGACATTGTCATGGAAGCCAATGTGTGGGAAGAGCTAGACGATCCAGAAGAGGACCCACTAAAAGAGGAAAGAGAAACCTACCAAAACAATATAGACAAATTAGAATATATTGATGAAGAAAGAAAAGCATATTATAAGTCTAAAATTGACGATGCTTCTGGTAGCCAAGAATTTAGAAAAATCTTGGATGAAGCTCAAAACGAAAACAATGAAAACGCTCCAGTAGAAGAATTTGACTTTAAAGGAATATATAAGGATCTAATTGATGGATTAGAAAATCTTAGTGAAGACCAAAAACAAGGATTCAAAGATCAAATAGATGCTGTAGATGAAGATGCTGATGGTGCAGAAGACGCTATACAAGAAATTTGGAATGAAGCTCAAACTCAAAATGAGGGTCAAGAACCTATAGAAGATCAAGAAGAATTAAAAGAGCTAAGAGAGCTTGCAAAATCTGTAGTAGATGGGCTAGAAAATTTATCTGAAGAGGAAAAACAAGATTTCAAAAATCAATTAGATGAAGAAAAATCATATGGTGGTCTTAATGGAGTACTTGATAAAGCAAAAGATAAAGATATTCAAAATGAAGAGTCAAACAAATGGTTAGAAAGCTTAAGAGAAGGTTATATAGCTAAACTTCCTAGCTATAAAAACTTGACAGAAGATCAAAGATCTGCTTACGAAAAACAATTCAAAGAAGCAAAAGATCAAGAAGCTATGAGATTGATTGATTATGATGCTCAAACAACAAATCAAGACCAAGAACCTGTAGATGAAAATTTAGACGAAAAAATTTTGGAAGAATATAAAGCTCTTGCTGTGGAAGAAATAGAAGCTTTGGAAAACTTAACTGATGAAAAAGTAAAAGAGGAGTTCCTTAACCAAGTCAAGGCAGTGAAATTAGATGATGACGAAGATGCGTTTAATATAGCTTCAGAAAAAATAAATGCTATAAGAGCAGAAGCTGCAGCATGGAAGGCTGAAGATGATAGCCTAGAAAAAGTAAAAGAAGCAGCGAAAAATGAAATCAATGCCCTAGAAAAATTAACGTCAGAAGAAAAGAACAATTACCTAGCTGAAGTTGATAAAGCAAATGACAAAGACTCAATTGATAAAGCAGTCGAATCAGCAAAAGCATTAAATGAAAGAAAATCAGACTTAGAAAAAGCAAAAGTGGTAGCAAAAGATGAAATAGATAATCTTGCTAACTTAAGCGATGGACAAAAAGAGGATTATGTAGATCAGCTTGATAAGGCTAATAGTAAAGAAGTAATTGATGAAACAGTAGCTTCCGCTAAAGCAAAGGATGCAGAAAATCTAAAAGCAGCTAAAGAAGCCGCTAAGTCAACAATAGATAAACTAGAAAAAATAAATGAAGATAAAAAACAATCTTACAAAGATGAAATCAATAGACCTACTACAGATACTATTGCAAAGGTAAATGAAATAGTAAGTAGGGCTAAAAACGATAGTAGTGAAAAGTTGCCAGAAGAAGATTTACTAAAAGCTAATAAAGATGAGTACAAGAAGATGATTGATAATCTACCTTCATTAACAGCTAAAGAGAAAAAATCGTTCAAAGAGCAAATTGATAAGGCAAACTCACTAGATCAAATCAAATCCACCTATGATAAAGCGTTAGAAATAGTAGTTTCTAGAAAAAATAATGATGGTGACATCGAATACCTAAGAAAATATATTATTGACCGTATAAATGAACTAGAAAATCTGAATGATTTCTCTAAAGAATATTTCATTGCGAAAGTAAAAGATGCTAATACATTTGAAAGTTTATTTGACTTCTACCTACAAGCCATAAAGATGGATATGCAAGCTAATGGCATGATTTATGTTCCAATAGGGTTTGAATTTATAGAATCTGGCTACTATTATAGGTCAGATTTATACAATATCCGCCAAGAATTATTAGAAGCTTATAGAGATAATAGAATAACTGCAGCAGCAGCAAAAATTTTAATGGAAAATTATCCGAATACAGTTAAGAATGTAAGAGAAAAACTAGAAAAACTTATCGTAGAATCAGAAGAACTTCAAAAACAAGCAGAAGCAATGCTAATAGAATACGATAAGATTCTTAACTTAGATTATAAGGCTGAAATTTGAGTCAAAGTGAATCAAGCTCAATGCTTCGCTTGAATTTTAAGCTTATAGTCGTAATTTTTAGGAGAAAATATGAAAAATAAATTATTAAAGGGGGCGCTTGCTATTTCTATGGCAGTGGCTTTTGCCAGCAATGCTTATGCATCTGACTTGCCAAGAACTAGTCTAGTTAAACAAAAAGTGGATATTGATTGGATAGGCAACGAAGAATGGATGCCGGAAGATAGTATAGAAAATGAAATCAACAAATCAAGTGTAGATAAGGTTGACCGCAGTCAAGGTTCTATTATAAATCCACTTGCAAGTGAAGATGCCAAAATCCAAGTTCTATCATTGATGAACAAGAAAGGTGAGGGAACAACAACTGTTGGTGGACCTGAGTTTAAGGCCTACACATTTGATTTCTGGCAATATGTTGACTCTATGATTTTCTGGGATGGGCCAATTCCTACCCCAGATGTCATAGATGCTGCACACAGAAACGGTGTTGCCATTTATGGTACTCTTTTCTTTAACTGGTCAACTTCTACAGAGGATAATGAAAGATTTAAGAATTTTATTACAGAAGATTCACCAGGATCAAACACCTTCCCATCAGCTAGGACTTTGGCAAAGGCTGCTAAGTATTATGGTTTTGATGGATATTTCATAAACCAAGAAACAGCTGGTTCAGAGACTTATGGTAAGGCAGAAAAAATGATAGCTCTAATGCATTATATGAAAGATTATGCAAAAAATGAGCTGGACTACGATATTAGACTCTCTTGGTATGATGCCATGGCAAACTCTGGCGGACGTAACCACGTCAATGGAGTATCTAGAGCTAACCACCTATATGTAGAGCCTAGAAGTGATGGCCAAGTCCCTGCGGATGAATTCTTTATGAATTTTAATTGGTCAAATTCTTCTTTAAATACAACCCAAGAGGTTATGAATGAAATTGGCAGAAGTCCTTTTGATTCTTATGCCGGTTTTGAGCTGCAAGCAGGTTCATACAATACAAACATAAGAAGAAATGAGCTAGTTGGTAGTGACAATAAACTTAGGACATCTATAGGACTATTCACTCCAGACTCTATTCAGGGCTTATCTATAGACGGAGAAGATTATCACGAACAAGAAAGAAAATTCTGGACAGGTTTTGGTGGGGACCCTACTACTTCCGATGATTCAAACAGATGGTCAGGTATGGCTAGGTTTGTCAGAGATAGCACACCAATAACAAGCTTGCCTTTTAATACATTCTTCAATACTGGCCATGGTAAAGGATACTTTATAGACGGAAGTCTTTCTAAAACAGATACCTGGAATCAAAGATCTGTTCAAGAGATTCTGCCAACATGGAGATGGTGGGTTCGTTCATCTACCGATAGTAAAATAGCACCAAGATTTGACTTTGACGATGCTTATAATGGTCCAAACTCCATAGCTTTCGAGGGAGATTTAGAAAGTGGTTCTACTAACGATGTCATGCTATATTCAACAGATGTGAATCTAACAAACGCTAGCAAACTAGTAGTCAGTCATAAGGGCGGAGCAAATTCTACTGTAAGAATTGGACTTTCTAATGATGTAAATTATTCTCCAGAGTCATTTACCTACTTTGATTTGGGTACAGATAGCGAAGGATGGCTAACAGAGACATTTGATATAAGCACTTTGGCAGGAGAAAATATTAGCGCAATCAAACTCCAATTTGTCAATGACGAAACTTCAAATGATTATAAATTCAACCTTGGTCAGATAGCGATTATTGACGATGAAAGCGAAATTCAAGCTCCATCTAATGTAGAAGTATTGGATAAAATAGTCCATACAGCAACAAATGCTGAAGCAATCATCAAATTTGATAGGGTCGATGATGCTGCTTATTACGAAGTCTTCCAAAATGTCGGAGGAAAAGAAGTACACCTCACAAGCTCATCTTCTAATTATATCTACCTTGATAGACTAAGAAGAGCTGAAGGAAACGAAGGACATACACAAGAAATTTATGTACGTGCTGTTGGTAAAAACGGTACAAGATCAGCAAAAACACCAGCGAGCATAGATTATGAGATGGACATTAGCGACACAGATACTATAGCCCAAGAAGCTGAAAATGTTGTAATAGGTGCAAGTGTCATTGGAGTTAATGCAGAAAATTCTGGCGAACTAGGCCGAAATGCCCTAAGTGGAACTATTTCAGGAAACTCTGATAAGTGGTGTAACAGTTACTCTTATGATTCTTGGCTAGAAATCGAACTAACAGAGCCACGCACCATAAGAAGATGGGTTATGGATCACGCTGGTGCAGGTGGTGAAGACCCATACGATCCATCTACAGGCAAGGGCGGATCTATGAATACCAAAGACTTCAAGATTTCTTATAAGGTAAATCCGGACGATCCTTGGACAGAACTAAAAGCTATTACAAATAACAAACTCAATGTCACAGATGTTAGTTTTGATAATGATGTAGAAGCAAAATACTACAGGCTAGATATTAGTCAAGCTCACAATGGTACCCCATGGGGAGCTACAAGAATTTACAATTGGAAGATGTATGAAACTAAGGAAGACAAAGCATCATCTCCAATACCAATGCCATATGTTAAAGCTACAAATACAAGAAATGATTTATATGACATCACATTTGCGGAAATTCCAGCAAACACTAAAGTGAAATTATTTGCGGATAGGGATTTGACAAAAGAGTTGGCTAGCTTTGATTCAAAGGAAAAAGCAGCCCATACCTTTAATGATATCAAACTATCTGGCGAAAAAGGCATAGTTTACTATCAAAGTCAACAAGGAGGCAAAGATCCTTCTCCAGTAATGGCAATTGTCTATAAGGCTAGTGAAAGTGCGATGGAATCCATTGCGATTAAAAAAGCTCCAAACACCATATATGCAAAAGGTGAAGATCTTGACTTATCAGAAGGCATACTTGAAGTTTCATTTTCTAATGGGTCCAAGGATGAGATATCCTTAGCAAATGAAAATGTAATAGTAGAAGGCTATGACCCAGATGCTATTGGTAAGCAAGTACTAAGAATAAAATATCTTGGCAAAGAAACTAGCTTAGAAATAGAAGTAAAAACTTTAGAGGAGCTTTCTTCCACTATAAAATCTATTGAATTGCCAAATGATTTCAAGACAACTTATGAAATTGGTGAAAGTCTTGATATGGATGCAAAAATAAAAGTCAATTTCTATAGAGGAAATCCTTTAGAACTTGCCTTATCAGACGAAGACGTATCAGTAGAAGGTTTTGATAGTTCAAAAGAGCTGAGTGGAGAGCTTGTAATAACATACAAGGATAAAAGTATAAAAACAAAATACTCAGTTGTAAAACCTGTTATTAACTATCAAAGATTGGAACAAAAAATTGCAGAAATTGAAGGCATTTTGCAAACAGATGAATATAAAAATGCAAGTCCATCTAGCAAAGCTAATCTAGATAAAATATTTGATGGCGCTAAAAAACTCGTAAACAATGCCAATAGCCAAGATCAAGTAGACCAGATGGTTACAAAACTTGACCAAGGTGTAAAATCCCTAGTTGCAAAAGCAAATAAGGGAAAATTAGAAAAATTAATCAAGCAGGCAGAAGAAAGATTGAAAGGAAACTACACCCAAAAAAGTCTAGAAGATCTAAAAACAAAGCTTGATCAGGCACAAAAAATATATGAGGATGAAGATGCCAACCAAGCAGAAGTAAATAAAATAAGTACGGACTTAGCAAGAGCTATGTTTAGCTTAAAAAGAGAAAAAGCTTTTGACAAGAAAGAACTTGGTAAACAAGTTAAACAAGCCCAAGACAAACTAGAAGACATCAAGGCTGGTAACTATAGCAAAGAATCTATCAAGGCTTATGAAGATGCCCTAAAAGCAGCCGAAGAAGCTCTAAAAAAAGATGTGAATAAGGAAACTTACAATAAGGCTATGGACGATTTAAAAGAAGCTAGTCTAAAACTTGAAGTAAGAGGTAAAGCAGATAAAGCAAAACTTAAAAGCCTAGTTAGTAAGGCTGATAGATTTGACTTGAGCAAATTCAAGGACAAAGACAAAATAAATACCTTTAAAAATGATCTAAACAAGGCTAAAGAAGTTTTAAGTGCTAAAAATGCAAGTCAAAAAGATGTCGACCAAGCTTATAACAAACTATTAAGGTCAATGTTTGCTTTAAGATAAAAATAGAGGGTTATCTCAAGATAGATAATCCTTTATAAACCATTAGATTATCCTCCCAGGAAGGTCCTCACTAGTAAGTGGGATAAATCTAAAACTTTCTGGGAAGGAAGTCTTATGATGGATTGATTGATATCTATTAATTTAAAAGGAGCTTTATTTCTTAAAATTTTGAAAAATAAGAAATTTGTCGAACAAATACTCCACATATAAAGGATAAAATGGAGGGAAATATGAATAAAATTATTAAAAAGATATGCACAGGTATTTTGCTGACATCTTTAGTAGCGATTCCACTATCAAAAGCTACTAGCAATGCATATGCAAGCGACCTATCTAATGAAGAATCTAGCCAGTATGAAATATATCCAATTGTTAAAAACATTTCCTATACTAGTGGGAGTGTTAATTTAGCTAATGGGGCAGACTTATTATTAGCTGAGGGCCTAGATGATTATACAATTGCCAAAGCTAACAAGGTATTGTCTAATAATGATATTACTTATAATTTAGAAGATACAGAAAATCCTGACATATTAGTTGGGATAAAGGGAAGCGATGATAAAGCAGATCAATTTATAAAGGAAAATGCAGCTAGTGCTGATATATTTGACAAATTTGATGCCTATAGTCTATTGGTAAAAGATAATACCATAGCCATAGTTGGTAAAGATACGGACGCTTCATTTTATGGTCTTGAAACCCTTGATTTGATTTTGCGTCAGGCAAATAAAAATGTTAGAAACCTAGCTATAAATGACTACGCTTCTACAAAGTATAGAGGAGTCATAGAAGGATATTATGGCAATCCTTGGTCCTGGAATGATAGAATAGCTAACTTGGAATTTGGTGGACAATTTAAGGATAACATTTTTGTATTTGCACCAAAAGATGATCCTTACCACAACAAACAATGGAGAGACTTATACCCAGAAGATCAATTGCAAGAAATAGCAAGAGTATCTAAAGCTGGTAACGAAAACAAAAACAGATTTGTTTGGATGATCCACCCTTTTATGAATAACCCTATAACAAGAAAAACAATCGACCAAGACACAGAAATACTTATTGAAAAATTTGAGCAATTATATGGTGCAGGTGTGCGCCAATTTGGAGTCTTGGCAGATGATATTAACTTAAACAACATAGCTTCCAGCCGTAGCGAAGCTTACCAGGTTGTAATAGATGTTATGAAAAGTCTATCTGATTGGGCTATATCAAAGGGTGATGTATACGACCTTCTTTTCTGCCCAACTTCCTACACCCTATCATGGAACTGGAATGCCTATGAGCTAAATGCCTATGACCAAAATTTCCCAGATAATGTTCAGTTTTTCTTTACTGGATCATCAACAATGTCTACTATCAATAAAAGAGATGTTGATACCTTTAAAACAAGGCAAACAAATCCAGGTCAGGTAAGACGTGACCCACTATTTTGGCTAAACTGGTCAGTAAATGATATAGACAATGGCCGTGGTTATAGAAGAGTCTACCTATCCCATGCGGAGATGTTAAACAATGATGTTGATAATATAGTTGGTGCAGTGACAAACCCTATGGAACATGCCCACCTATCCCAACATTCTATATTTACCTTGGCTAACTACGGTTGGAATATCCAGGACTTTGATGCAGACCAAACATGGGAAGATTCATTTAAATATGTAGAACCCACAGCATATAAGGAGCTTAAAGAATTTGCTCGCCACAACCAATCTTCCGAAGAAGTTGGCTATTATCTAAAAGAATCTGAGGAATTAAAACCATATATAGATGCCTTCCAAAAGGTTATGGAAAGCAAAGATATCGATCAAATTCAAACAAGTGGTCAAGAATTAAAGGCAGAATATCAAAAAATTGCTGATAATGTCGATGCTTATAGGCAAAATGCAAGCCATAAAGAAGTAGTAGAAGAGCTAGACGCATATCTTGACTCAATGAAGGACACTGCCAATACTGCAATAGCAGCTATAGATACTATAATAGCCTATAAAAATGAAGGTCAAAGCAAGGATGTTATTGCTAAAAATAAAGAAGTAAATGACCTTTGGAAGAAAGCAAACTCCCATACTTTCAACTCTAGAGGAACAGAATACCCAACTAAAACAGGTTCTAAAAGGATTCGTCCAAACGTAGAAAAGATGATGAATTACTTAAATGATGTTGCCTATGATCCAGATGCAACAGAAGGACCATTTAAAAACAGAAATATAAATGCTTCAAATATAATTACAAGTAACTACTCAGCTTATCAACAATACACCCCAGATAAAATGATTGATAAGAATGATTCAACCTTTGTATGGTGGCAAACACCAGGGGATAAGTACAAGGCGGGAGATTATGTAGGTTTAGACCTTAAGCATGAATATCCACTAGGTAGGTTTAGACTTGTAATGGGAGGATCAAGCAAGTCCGATTACTTCAAGAAATATGAGATAGTATATTCAAATGATAAGGTAAATTGGACACGCTATAAAGATCCTATTGTTCAAAACACTCCTAAACTTACAACAGAATTCAACTTTAAAGACGACGATATCAAGGCTAGATATGTAGCAGTCAGATCTTTAACTGAAGGACCTTACTGGGTGCAAGTTACAGACTTTATGGTAGAAACTCTTGGAGATTGGATTGAAGATCAAAAAGATGATTACAAATACCATGAACTAAAAGAAGCTGCAAATATAGACAAAAAATCAAACAACATAGTAAGTAAAACAGACGATGGAAGTGATTATCCACTTGCCTTCGCATCATTTACAAATAATCCGCCAGAATCAAATGATAGAGTTTCATCATTAAATGATGGTATTATTGACTATCCAGAATCAAATGGAACCAATAGATGGACCACTTGGCAAAGAACTCCTATAGAAGGCAACCAATATATAGGTATCTTATTTGGAGATAGTAAAGAAGACAAATACAAGATATCAGGTCTAAGTCTTCACTTCTTTGAAGATAATGGAACCAAAAAACCAGCAAAAATAAGAGTTCAATATTACAAAGCAGATGAAGTTCCTCCAATTACAGATAATGCTCACTTATATAAACAAGTGGACCATCCATTCAACAAAGAAGAAAACTGGGAAGATGTTAAAAATCTTAAAGGTCAAGCATTTGATACATCAAAAGCCAATGATATTTCATTTGATGAAGTTGAAACTAGAGCAATAAGAGTGGTTATGCTTCCACAAGAAAACAAATCCCTTGCCGTAACTGAACTAGAGCTTTGGGGCCAAGAATTAAATGCAGCATTCAAAAATAAATTAAGAGCAAATATAAAATATGCTGAAAATAGACTTAATGCTGGAACCTACACCAAGACTTCTAAGGATAACTTAGAAAAAGCAATATCAGAAGCAAAAGCTGTTCTTGCTAATAGAAAAGCTAGCAAAGAAGAAATCAACAAGGCTAATACAAAGCTAGTATCTGCTGGCTTTAGACTTGTTAAAGACAACAATTCCAAAACTGATAAGAAAGTCCTAGAAAAAGCTCTAAATATAGCAAGGGCCATAAAGGTGGAAGAATACACAAGTGCAAGTGTTGTTCCATTTAAAGAGTCATTGATAAATGCTGAAAGTGTTTATAAAAATGAAAAAGTATCGCAAGTAGAAGTGAATGAGGCTACAAGCAAACTAAGAAATGCGACTTCTAGCCTAGTATTAAAGGCAAAAGTTGATAAATCTAAACTTCAATCGCTAATAAGAAGAGCCAAAAAGTTTGAAAAAACAAAATATGACCAAAGAAAATGGACGAATTTTGAAAAAGCTTTAGCTAATGCTGAAAAGATTAATAATAACGACCAGTCAACTCAAATGCAAGTAAACAGTGCATATAGCAAATTGTTAAAAGCGTTGGTTAATTTAAGGTAAAAATATAGGCCATTGTGAACTTTCCTAAGCTCACTTGGCCTATTTATCTAAAATAATTTTAAATTAGTTGATAAAATATTTTATGAGGATTTTATGAAAAAAACAAGCGTAAAACTACTTGCAATACTTACAAGTTTAGGCTTATTAGCACCAGGCTTTGCTAGACCAGTATTTGCAAAAAATGAAAACGTAATCATATCTGATGTAGAAAAATACTATGTATCAGATTATTCAGGCAAAAGAGAACAAAACTTTAACGATAACTGGAAATTTGCACTAGGCGAGCAATTAAATGCACAAAATGTTAACTTCAACGATGCTAGTTGGACCAATGTCGACCTTCCACACGATTATTCATTAATCCAAGATTATAGTACATCGGCAGAGGCAGAATCAGGCTACAAGCCAGGGGGCATTGGATGGTACAGGAAGAGTTTTAATATTCCTAGTCTAGAAGAAGCAAAAAGATACTTCATAAATTTTGATGCTGTTTATATGAACTCAACAACCTATATCAACGGCCATAAACTAGGTGATCATCCATATGGATATACACCCTTTTCCTATGATTTGACTCCTTACTTAAAGCAAGGGGAAAATATAATAGCTGTCCGCGTAGATAACGACATTCCTACAAGTAGATGGTATTCTGGTTCAGGAATATCAAGAACTGTAACATTAGTTACGACTAATGACCTCCATATTGGCCATAATGGTATAAAAATAGAAACACCTAAGCTTGCTGACGAGTATGCTGGCAATGTGACTATGGATATAAAGACAAAATTAGAAAACCAATCTGATCATGAAAGAGTAGTTACTTTAGAACATAGGCTTTTAGATACTGATGGAAATGTAGTAGGAGAAAGTACTAAGGAATCCATAAAAATTTCGGCAAAATCTTCTATAGAAGATGAGCAAGGTTTGATCGCTTCAAATATTAAACTTTGGGATGTTGACAATCCAAATTTATACAAAATCGAAAGTAAAATCATAGAAAATGGTGAAGATGTAGATCTTGTGGATACTGACTATGGATTTAGATGGATAGAAACTTCAAAAGACAGAGGTTTTTTCTTAAATGGTGAAAATATAAAGCTCAAGGGTGTATGTATGCACCATGACCAAGGTGCCTTAGGAGCTAGACAATATTATAGGGCTATTGAACGTCAGGTAGAAATTTTAAAAGATATGGGCGTAAATCTCATAAGAGTAACCCACAACCCAGCAAGTAAAGAGCTCATTGATATAGCTAATAAGCATGGAATGTTGTTGATAGATGAAGCCTTCGATGGTTGGGTTATGGCAAAAAACCTTAATAAAAATGATTATTCTAAGTATTTTGAAAATCAAATAGGTGAAAATGAAATGCTTGCGACAAAGCCAGATATGACTTGGGCAGAATACGACATCAAGGCCATGGTTGCTCGTGATATGAACAGCCCATCAGTAGTGATGTACTCCATGGGTAATGAAGTCATAGAAGGAACAGCAAGAATTCGTCGTAGTGAATATCCAGCCATAATGCAAAATTTAGTAAAGTGGGCAAAAGAAGTTGATCCTACACGTTTTGTAACAATGGGCGACAATCAATTAAAGGATGGATTAGCAGGAGATATTGTCGACCAGGCAAATATTATAACAGATGCAGGTGGTATTGTTGGTCTAAATTATGCTGGTGGAAATAGATATGATACTATCCACAGCAGCTATCCAAACTGGACCTTATTTGGCTCAGAAACAGCATCATCAGTAAACTCCAGAGGTGTTTATACAAGGACTGGTTCATTTAATTACTCTCCTGAAACTCCTTCTGATAAGCTTCTAACATCATATGACAATTCTAGAGTTGGTTGGGGAGCGTTAGCAGCAGAAGCTTGGTATGACGTTATTACACGTGACTTTGTCATGGGCGAAGCTGTATGGACTGGTTTTGACTACCTAGGAGAACCAACCCCATGGAATGGAATAACACCTGGAGCTCAAGGAAGTTGGCCATCATCAAAATCATCATACTTTGGAATAATCGATACAGCAGGGCTTGCTAAAGATTCCTACTATTTCTACCAATCTCAATGGAATGACAAGGTAGACACATTGCACATTCTTCCAGCTTGGAATAAGGATGCAGTATCAGGGGATAAAAATGTACCTATAGTAGTTTATACAAATTTAGACAAAGTGGAATTATATTTCACACCAGAAAATGGAGAGAAAAGGCTAATAGGTAGGCAAGAATTTGTAGAAAAACATACCCCTGGTGGATTTACCTATAAAACAGTAGATGGAAAGGACGATTTCAAAGCCCTATACGGAGAATTTAATTTGGATTACGAAGATGGCTTGCTAGAAGCCGTTGGCTACAGAGGCGATGAAATTGTAAGTGATACTGTTGGAAGAAACAAGGTGGAAACAACAGGAGAATTTACAAATATAAATTTAAGTGCTGATAGAGAAACAATCAAAGCTGACAACAATGACTTATCCTATATAACAATTGACCTAATAGATGATAAGGGAAACATAGTTCCTACTGCAAATGACAATGTAAGTGTAAATGTTGATGGCAATGGAATTCTTATGGGACTAGATAATGGACACCAAGCAGACCATCAACCTTATGATTCTGGCAATAGAAATGCCTTAGCTGGTAGGTTAGTGGCAATAGTAAAATCCACCCATGATCAAGGCCCAATTAATATTACGGCATCTAGTGGGGATATAAGCAAAACCATAACAATAAATTCACAAGCTAGTGATGACGATAGTGATTATCAAGGTGTAGTTTACTACAATTTATCCAAGAACTACATGGTAAAACAAGGTAGCTCATTAAACTTACCAGAAACAATACCTGCGATAATGGCAGATGGTAGTGAAGTTTCAGCTAAGGTTAATTGGCAAGAGATAGACCCTAGTGTCTTTGATAGACCTGCTTCTTATGAAATTAAAGGGTTAACAGAATACAATGACGAAATATCTGTAAAACTGACAGTAGTTGAAGAAATATCTGCCCTATTAAATCATTCAACATCAAGCTTAGTTGGAGTAATACCAGATTTGGCAAAAAGTAGACTTGCCATTAATAATAAGGGACAAATAATAGACCAAGCTTTTAATGTACAATGGGAAGATATTACGCAAGAAGAAGTTTCAAGACCTGGAATTCTTATAAAAAAAGGCAAAGCGAATATTTTTGGCAAAACTTACAACCTAACATCAAGTATAAGAATCACAGATCCAACCGTCAAATTAGGAGCAAATATTGCCAAAGATACTATAAGAATGACCCATGACCTAGAAGAAGATAAAAACTCAGGAAAATTAGAAGCCTTAGTAGACGGTAAAATAGATATCAAAGCTCCAACTGATGAAAATGTATGGACCAATATCAAAAATTTCGAATCTGGCAAAAAGGATGCAAATTTGATATTTGAATACGCGACACAACAAGTAATTGGTCAAATAGACCTATACTTTGCCCAAAATAGTCAATATAAAGGAGCTGAAAAACTTGGCGTATATATGTCAGAAACGGGAGCCAAAGACTCCTATAAGGAAGTAAATGCAAAAACAGAAATTAGCGAACAAAGCGATGGCATATTAAAATACAACCTAACTTTTAATCCTACTCAAGCTACATTTATAAAAATCGGCCTAAGAAATGATGAAAATCCAATGGCCGTATCAGAACTTGAAATCAGACAGGCATCCTCAAGCAAAGAAAGCTATGAGTCAACAGAATTTGAAAGCCTAATAATAGATGACTACGAACTGACAAAAGAAGAAATGAATGCAGATGAGTATCTAAGCCATAGCAAAAGCCCTGACATAGAAATCAAAACCAAAGAAAATGCTTCATATACTTTAGTAGATGTCGATCAATTGACCAAAGTAATAATCCTAGAATCCGAGAATGGACAAAATAGGAGAACATTTACCATAAAAATTGATCCGGTGGACAAAAGTAGCTTAGAAAAGTCTATTAATCAGGCTAATAAATACTTGAGAATGAACGGCTATACAAAAGACTCCAAAGGAAAACTTAAAAATGCAATAGATGAAGCAAAAAAAGTCATTAATAATCAAAACGCAAGCCAAAAAGAAGTAAACGGAGCAAAAACTAACTTAGCTAGAGCTGTCTTTAGCTTAAGAAAAGATGGAGTTGTTGACAAGGGCAATCTTGAGACCCTAGTAAAAACCAACAAGGAAATTTTTTCAAAATTGAATACTGTTAACTACACAGAAGAATCTGTGAAAAACTACAGCAATGCTATAACAGAAGCAGAAAATGTTTTAAGAGACAATTCTCCAAGCAAGAATCAAGTAGAAAATGCAATATCTAACCTAAAAGATGCATCGACTAAGCTAGAAACAAAGAAAAATAAACTAAACATTAGTAAACTTGAAAAATTAATAAATAATATAGAAAAAAATAGCAAGTTAAAAGAAAAATTAGCTGACGATGTAAAAGAAGCTAAAAAAGTTATAGAAGATGCAAAAATTCAAGAAGAAATTGATAATGCATACAAAAAGCTTTTGAGGAAATATTTTAAAGTATGATTACCTCGAAATATAAAATCCCAAGATCGTTTTGAGATCTTGGGATTTTTAATGTGCGCTCGGCATGAGCATATTCTAACAGGTGAAAGTCCTAAGTGTGCCCGGTAGTGGGAAACACATAGCCAAAGGCAAGGGTGTCCATCGTGAGGTGGAATCTGAAGGAAGCCCTAGGCAAACTCTTGGTCTGACGAACAGAAACTACATAAGGCAGGTACGTAGGATAAGACTGCATTACAAGCCAAAGTCCAATAACTACACGGAATACGTAAATGTAAATGTGGCAGATATATGAGAGGAAAGAACATGCCCTTACCCGAGGAGGTCTCACTAGCGAAACAGTAGTAACAACGAATAGTGAGAAGTCAGCAGAAGTCATAGTACTAGTAAAAACTAGGAAGGACAGAACTACAGGAAGTATAAATTTATGAAAGAAACTAATCATGACAAAGACTGTAGAAAATCAACCAGACTAATCAAAGATAGCTCGGCAAGTGAAAATAAATTAGCTGGACACAGTCATGAAAAGATTAACTCAAAAGAAAATACCAAAAATGAACTAATTGAAAAAAATACTCCATCGAAACAACCTAAACGAAGCCTTTAAGAGAGTAAAATCAAATAAAGGTACAGCAGGAATAGATGGAATAACAACAGAAGAACTTCTAGAATATCTAAAAGAAAACAAAGAGAAAATACTAGGACAAATAAGAGCAAGGAAATACAAACCCAAACCAGTAAAAAGGGTACAAATACCAAAATCAAATGGAAAGAAACGAAATCTAGGCATACCCACAACAACAGATAGGGTAATACAACAAGCAATAGCACAAAAATTAAGCCCAATCTATGAAAAGAAATTCTCAGAAAACAGCTATGGATTTAGACCAAATAGAAGCGCGCATGATGCCCTAAAAAGGATAAAAGAAATAGCAGAAGAAGGAAACACCTGGGTAGTAGACTTAGACCTAGAAAAATACTTCGAAACAGTAAACCAATCCAAACTCATACAAATCCTATCAGAAGAAATAAAAGATGGAGACGTAATATCCCTAATACACAAATATCTAAAATCAGGAATAATGATAGATGGATAAAAGTAAAATCAGACAAAGGAGTAGCACAAGGTGGACCCTTAAGTCCATTACTAGCAAACATCTACCTAAACGAAGCTGACCAAGAACTTGAAAAATGGGGATACAAATTTGTAAGATATGCAGACGACATGCTAATATTTGCAAGAAATAGAAAAGCAGCCGAAAGATACCACAAAATAGTCAAAAAGCTGTTAGAAGGAAAATTAAAACTTAAAGTAAATGAGGAAAAGACATCAATAAGAAAATTAAGCCAAACAAAATATCTAGGGTATGGATTTTACCATAACAACGGAACCCAACTAAAAGTACACAAAGAAAGCCTAAAGAAACTGAAGACAAAACTAAAAGAAGTAACAAACAGAAGTAATGCACTAGGCTATAAGCAAAGAAGAATAAAAATCAACCAAATCATAAGAGGATGGATACAATATTTCAAATTGGCAAATATGAGAAACCATCTTCAAAACCTAGACGAGTGGTTAAGAAGAAGAATAAGAATGTGTGCATGGAAAAGCTGGAAAAAAATCAAAACCAAATTTACAAACTTAGTAAAATTAGGAACAGCAAAATTTCAAGCCTGGCAATGGGCAAATACACGTAAATCCTATTGGAGAATAGCCAAAAGTCCAGTACTAAACAGAGCTCTTAACAACAAAAGAATAGCTGAAAGGGGCTATATATCCCTAGTCAGCTATTACAATAAAGTTCATATTAAACTGTAGAACCGCCGTATACGGAACCGTACGTACGGTGGTGTGAGAGGACGGTAGATGAATTAATCATCTATCTCCTACTCGATTTATTGTTTATAATTCTTCCAAAAACTCAAATATTTTCCCAAAGTATTCATCTTGATCATAAAACTTACATTCGGCGTGGTCGGCTAGTTTTGGGGTGTATAGGGATTTTTTGCCTGGGTGATTTTTGTAGACTTTATAGCACACTTGGACAGGGACTAGTCTGTCGGCTTGGCCATGGATAAATAGGCCGGGAATTTTTGTGTTTTTCATTGAGTCTATGTTGGACTTATGAAAATCACTGGAAAATCTTATTTTTCCTATTATATTGGCTATAAAAGTAATGGGATATACTAAAAATCCCAGGTCGCCTTTTAGTTGGTCGATTTGCATGTCATAAAAACTTGTGTAGCCACAATCTTCTATGAAAGCTAGTAGATTTTCTGGGTTATCAGCTGCTAGAAACATAGTGCTTGCAGCTCCCATTGATTCTCCGTGAACTATAATTTTTGCATCATGGTTAATATCCTTGATCCAGTCCATCCAAGCCTTTATATCTTCTTTTTCTTTGATGCCAAATGTTGTATAAGTTCCTTCGCTTTGGCCGTGAGCTCTTTGGTCATGGGCAAGTATAGAAAAGCCGTTTTTGTAGTATTTATCAGCTAGACTTAGCATGGTTTTGGCATTTGCTGTGTACCCGTGGACTAGTATGACCCAGTTATTACTCTTGTTATTTATCAGGTACTTGCCGAAAAGTTTTAGATTATCAAAGCTTTTTATCGAGCAATCTCTCATTGTATCAAAATAGTAATCTTCTAGTTCTACAAGTTTTGCCTTATTTCTATTTATCTCTTGTTTAGCTTCCAAATTTTCTTCTTTATTTATCTTGATGGGGTCATCGTTCAGATAATATTTCCTAAGACAGGCTTTGTTTACTAAATGATTTGCCCCTATTATTAAAGCTATTAAAATTATAATTAAGAAAATAAGTATTATTTTTGCTATCATATCATATCTCTATGTTCTTTAGTGGATTCTATGAAGTCAAAGATTTTCTTGTAGTAAATCTCCTCGTCATAGAGTTTGCATTCTGCATGGTCTGAGCCTTCTGCTATGTAAATTTCCTTTGGCCCCCTATGAGCCTGGTAGAGTTTTTGACACATAGATACTGGTACTATGTCGTCTTTTCCTCCGTTGATGAAGAGTGTTGGGATTTTTGTTTTTCTCATAGCATCTTCAGTTGATTTGAAGAGGTCTGCTCCTATGAGAGCTTTTATGAATAAGTTTGCTATTAGAGCAGCAGGCTTATATAAGAATCTTAATCTTTTGTGGACCTGGTGTTCGTACATACCGTAGTATGTTGTGTAGCCACAATCTTCGATGCAAGTTATAACATTTGTAGGATTTTCCCCTGCCACATACATGGCAGTGCTAGCTCCCATGGATTCGCCTTGGATAACAATTTTTGCGTCTGGATTTTTCTTTCTTATCCAATCTATCCAGTAGATTATATCCTTACTTTCCTTTATACCATATGTAGTAAAGATGCCGGAACTTTTGCCATGGCCTCTCAAGTCTGGTGCAAGTATTGAATATCCATTTTTGTAATATCTATCTGCTATGGTAAACATAGTTATGTTTTTGGCTGTATAACCATGGATTAGGATGACCCAAAAATTGCTATTTGCACTAAAAAGATAGGACCCAGATAGCCTGGTCCCATCAAAAGATTTTATAGTAACTTCATTCATTATATCTGCGTAGTGGTTGACTATTGCAAATACCTTATCTCTATTAGCAAAGTGATTTTCCCCAGCGTGTTCGTTTGCATTTTCTTTTATGTCTGGATTGTAATCCATATTGCCCAAGATCTTGTTGATCCAAGTGATGAGATGGGCAAAGTGGCTTGCCATGACAAGAATTGCTAGAAGGATTATTATAAGAGATGCTATTTTTAAAGTGTACAATTATATCACCTCGATAACTAGCTATAGGACATATTTTTCTAGATAGTCCCCTATGCCATCTTCATCGTTTGAAAGGGTTACATAATCAGCTATTTCTTTTATTTCATCAACAGCATTGGCCATGGCTACTCCAACTCCTGCTACTTCTATCATGGTGAAGTCGTTCATTTCATCGCCAAAGGCTATGATGTCAGCTTGATCAATATTATAAAGTTCTGCTATTTCAAGTAGGCTATTGCCTTTTGAAAGACCTTTTGGCATTATCTCGTAATAATTTCTATGACTTCTTACTTGACTTGTTACATTCCCAAAATTTTCTTTTAGAAATGGTATGTTTTCTTCAAGTTTAGCAATTTCTGCTGCAAAGAGGATTTTGTTTGGATCAAAATCTAGTTTATCTCTTATATCACTTACTATTTTTGCTTCAAGTCCTAGTAGTTTGCTTTCTGCTTGAAGAAATTTATGGTCTTTGTCAGATAATATCATATCTTCATATGGTATTATGATATCAATATCCATATCTCGACTTTGGTCTAGGATTTCTAGGGCCAAATTTCTTTCTAAATTATGATTTGCCAAAACTTTGCCACTAGAGAAATCTGTTATTGATCCACCATTATAGTTTGCTAGCAGGCCGTTAAACTTGTCAAATTCAAGCTCTTTTGCAAGGTCTTTGACAGCACTTGTTGGCCTACCCGAAACTATGACAATCTTATGGCCCATTTTGCCTGCTCTTATAAGGGCTTGGCGTGTCCTTGGGGTAATTTTATTTTCGCTATTTAATAACGTTCCATCGACATCAACTCCAATGAGCTTCATAGATTAGCCGATGACTTCCATTAATGCTTGGCCGTGATTTGTTTGAC
This sequence comes from Anaerococcus urinomassiliensis, assembly GCF_900128425.1. NCBI lineage: Bacteria > Bacillati > Bacillota > Tissierellia > Tissierellales > Peptoniphilaceae > Anaerococcus > Anaerococcus urinomassiliensis. The sequence continues at coordinate 1,614,370 of NZ_LT635782.1, read as the reverse complement.
CATTTGCTAGTAGATTTATTTCTTTGTCGTCAGCATTTGTGATGATTACTGGTGATTCTACTGCTTTGCCGCTTGCTTTGATTTTTTCGATATCAAATTCCATTAACAAATCTCCAGCCTTTATCTTTTGTCCTTGGCTTACGTGAGAAGTGTAAGGTTCGCCATTAAGTTCAACTGTGTCAAGTCCTATGTGAATTAGAATTTCAAGACCTGTATTTGATGTGATTCCTAGGGCGTGTTTTGAGTCAGCTACCATTGAGATTTCGCCGTCAACAGGGCTATAAACCTTGCCTTCACTAGGTAGGATCAAGCTTCCCTTGCCTACCATTTCTCCTGCAAAAACAGGGTCTTGGCATTCTTTGACGCTAGAAACTATTCCTGTTATGGGTACTAAAATTTTATCGCTAGTGTTTGCATTAACTGCTTGATTTTCATTTTCTTTATCTTTTTTAAATAAATTTCCAAATAATGACATATTGCCTCCTAATTTTTTAAATTTGCTATAATTATACCCTTAACTTAGTTTTTTTAAGAAATAGTAACATATGTTACTGAAATTTCCAATAATAGATTTTATAATAGAAACATAGTAAGAATGATAAGAAAAACTAAAAAGGAAGGTTATTATGTTTTGTTATCAATGTCAAGAAACTGCAAAGAATACAGGATGTACGGTTCAAGGTGTATGCGGTAAAAAAGAAGATACTGCGAACAGCCAAGATTTATTAATATATGTTACCAAGGGTTTAGCAGAAGTTGCTAACAAATTGGGTGATGACAACCAAGAAGCTTATACTAGGATTTCAAATAACTTATTTGTTACAATCACTAATGCAAACTTCGATACTCCAGCAATTATGGAGATAGTTAAAGAAACTATCAGCCTAAAAGATTCTCTAATTGAAAAATTAGATAGCAAGGAAGGCCTATCAGACTTTGCTCTATTCTCAACAGATAAGGATGAAGAACTTGAGAAAAAAGCTATAGAAGTTGGTGTATTAAATATAGTAAATGAAGATCAAAGATCTCTAGTAGAACTATGTACATATGGACTAAAGGGTATGGCTGCCTACAACCGTCACGCTAATGTTCTAGGCTTCCATGATGTTGAAGTAGACAGATTCATAGCAAAAGCTTTAGAACAAGCTACCAAGGATGACAACGAAGTTCCTAGCCTAATTGATCTAGTAATGCAAACAGGTGAACACGGTGTTAAGGCTATGGCCCTACTTGATAAGGCTAATACAGAGTCTTACGGTAACCCAGAAATCACAGAAGTTGACTACTCAGCAGGAAATAAACCAGGTATTCTAATTTCTGGTCACGACCTACATGATATGAAGATGCTTCTTGAACAAACCAAAGATAGTGGAGTAGAAATCTACACCCACTCAGAGATGCTTCCTGCAAACTACTACCCAGAATTCAAACAATATGATCACTTCCATGGTAACTATGGTTCAAGCTGGTGGCACCAAAATGATGAGTTTGAATCATTCAACGGTCCAATCCTAATGACAACAAACTGTATAGTACCACCAAAGAAAAACAATACTTACCTAGAGAAGATGTTTACTACAGGCAATGCTGGTTATCCAGGTTGCAAACACATTGAAGCTGATGAAAATGGTCAAAAAGACTTCTCTGAAATAATCGAACTTGCCAAAACTTGTGATGCTCCAACTAACCTAGAAGATTTAAAAGTAGTTGGTGGATTTGCTCACAATCAAGTTATCCAATTAGCAGATAAGGTTGTAGAAGAAGTTAAGGCTGGAAACATCAAAAAATTCGTAGTTATGGGTGGATGTGATGGTAGATTCAAAGAAAGAAACTACTACTCAGAATTTGCTCAAGGCCTACCAGAAGATTATGTAATCCTAACAGCTGGTTGTGCTAAATATAGATACAATAAGCTTGGTCTAGGAGACATTAACGGAATACCAAGAGTTCTTGATGCTGGTCAATGTAACGACTCTTACTCTCTAGTACAAATTGCCCTTGCCCTAAAAGATGCCTTTGGTCTTGATGATATTAATGATTTGCCAATAGAATATAACATAGCTTGGTATGAACAAAAGGCAGTAATAGTCTTACTAGCATTACTAAGCCTAGGAGTGAAAAATATCCACCTTGGACCAACACTTCCAGCCTTCTTATCACCAACAGTTGTTGACTTCTTAGTAGAAAACTTTGGAATCTCTCCAATTTCTACTGTAGAAGAAGACCTAAAAACAATGACAGCATAAAATCACCAGCCTCCTTATTAAGGAGGCTGATTTTTTTAGAAAAATATAATACTTCGAATATCTTTATAATAACAATGAAATCGTTTGCAAAATCAAAAAAATTATATTATAATTTTTCTGGAGGATAATGAGTATGGATAAAAATTTGATAAATAAAGAACTTATCAATATTGTAAAAGAGGACTCGACTAAGGCAGTGGGATGCACTGAACCCGTTGCAGTTGCCTATGCGGCTAATGTTGGCTCAGAATATATTGATAAGTCAAATGTGGAAAAGATAGAAGTGCTTTGTAGCAAGAATATCTTTAAAAATGGCAAAGCTGTCAAAATCCCAAACACTGGAGATCATGGTTTGGATTTAGCAGCAAGCCTTGGTGTTTTTACAGAGAAGACAACTAGTCCACTTTTAGTTTTTTCAAAGCTAAGTGATGGTAATATAAAAAGAGCCAAAGACTTTGTCAAAGATGGGAAGGTCACAGTAAACTACATTGACGATGTTCCTGATGTTTATGTAGAACTTACAATATTTGCAGGAGAAGATAATGCTAAGGTGGTTCTATCCCATTCCCATTCAAACATTGTAAAAATCATCAAAAATGAGGAAGTCATATATGATAATCCAGTTGATGATGGCAAAGGAGATAAAGTTTCTATCAAAGATATGTCCTTTGAAGAGCTTGGACAAATTGTAAGGGACATGGACTATGATGATATTTCTTTTGTCCTAGAAGGAGTTGAGGTCAATCTCAATGCGGCCAATGAGGGCTTAGAGGGCTATGGTCTAAAACTTGGCAAGAAACTAAAAGAGCTAAAGGATGCCAAAATTTTGCCAGATAATTTTGTTACTGATACTAGAATACTCACTGCAGCTGCGGCTGATATGAGAATGGGCGGCGGAGCCCTTCCTATAATGACATCCGGTGGTTCTGGTAACCAAGGAGTGGGGGTAGTCTTACCTATATACATAGTTGCAAAAAGAGAAAATCTGGATGATGAAAGTCTTGCAAGAGGACTATTTTTTGCACATATTATTAACCGTTATGTTAAGGAATATTCTGGCAAACTCTCAGGCCTTTGTGGTTGTGCTATAGGAGCGGCAATAGGTGCTAGTGCAGGAATTGCTTTTATGTTAGGTGGTAGCGAAGAAGAGATAGAGGGTGCTTGTACAAATGTCTTTGCTAATCTCACAGGCATAGTCTGTGATGGGGCCAAAGAGTCTTGCTCGATGAAGCTATCAACTAGTGCAGAAGAATCTGTCATAGCAGCCTATCTTGCCCTAAATGGAGTAGTGACTGATGCGAATGTAGGCATAGTGGGTGATAGTATAGAAGAAACCATTATAAATATAGGTAAGTTATCCCACCTAGGTTTCTCCCAAACTGATAAAGTGATGCTAGATATAATAGATAAATAAAAGAGGTGAATTTATGAGCAAGAAAAAAATATTTGATAGTTTAATATTTAAACTAATTCTTGGTATTATTTTAGGAATAATTGTTGGAAATATAAGTAACGAGTCAGTTATAGTCATAATAAATACTATAAAAGCTGTTTTGGGTCAATTGATATTTTATGCAGTGCCAATCATTATCTTGGGCTTCATAACACCGGCTATTGTATCACTAAGTGAGGAAGCAGGAAGAGTGTTAACTATAACCCTAATCATTTGCTACATATCATCAGTTGGAGCTGCCCTATTCTCACTTGTAGTTGGAAGATCAGTGATTCCAAACCTACATATAGCATCGGAATTAGCCGAGCAAAAGGAAATTCCAGAATCAATCTTTGAACTTAGCATAGATCCACTAATGCCAGTAATGACAGCCCTAGTAACATCAGTTATCTTAGGACTTGGAGTAGTTTGGTCAAAGTCAGAAACTTGGATTAAGTTGTTAAAAGAAACTAATAACATTACTTTGGAAGTTGTAAATAGGATTATTATCAAAATCTTGCCACTATACATATTTACAACCTTTGCCGAACTTTCATATACAGGGATGATAAATAAGCAATTACCAGTTTTTATCAAGATAATATTTATAGTAATCATTATGCACTACATATGGCTTGCCTTGCTATATCTAATTGGTGGAGCTATATCAAAAACAAATCCAATGGAAGTACTCAAAAACTACGGACCGGCATATTTAACAGCCCTTGGTACCATGTCTTCAGCAGCAACCCTATCAGTTGCACTAAAGTCAGCCTCAAAGGCCAAGACCCTAGATTCTAAGATTAGAGACTTTGTCATACCACTTTGCTCAAACACCCACCTATGTGGATCAGTGCTTACAGAAACATTCTTTGTAATGGTCGTATCACAAATTCTATATGGCAAACTTCCAGAATTAAGTTCTATGATACTATTTGTTATTCTTTTGGGAATATTTGCTATAGGCGCACCTGGTGTACCAGGTGGTACAGTTATGGCTTCCCTTGGACTTATTATTTCTGTCCTTGGCTTTGATGATACAGGAACAGCTCTTATGCTTTCAATATTTGCTCTCCAAGACTCCTTTGGTACAGCTTGCAACGTCACAGGAGATGGAGCAATAGCCCTTATGGTTACAGGTTTGTTAAAGAGAGTCCCAGGCAGGGGAAACAACCCTCCTTATGTATACAAAGAAGAAGCTATCTAAAATATAGGAGACAAATTATAGTCATAAAGTAATTAGAAACTTATTATAAATCCAAAAAACAATAGCTCGGGCCTTAATAATGAGACTCGAGCTTATTTTAGTTTTTATCTTAATTTTATATTAAAGATGTTTTCTTTCTTCTTTTCTTATTTCCCAAATATCATCTGCTGTTTTGTTCCATTTTTTTGCATATGGTGCACATTTACCTTCTAGATCTTTTGGATCTTCTGGAGATATCAAATCAGTAGAGTGTGCATGTGTCTCATTGACCATTTTTGTAAGTTTTCCTGCATTTTCAAGCATTGGACATGGCTTAAACATATTGTCATTAAATGGTTGATTATCATGGTAGGCCATAAATAGTGGAGCTTGCAAAGCTTCTAGGATAGTATTATCCCTAATATTTGAATCTGAATAGTGGATAAATACGCAAGGCTCCATATCCCCTTGAGAATTAATGTGTAGGTAGTTTTTGCCACCGGCTATACAACCGTTTATAAATTCACCATCATTTTGGAAATCTATGGCATAAATTTTGTGAGGACTAGATCCAGATCTAATCTCTCTAATTCTCTTTAATATATATTTTCTTTGGTCTGGGCTTGGTAAAAGTGATACATCAGCATCATTGCCAACAGGCATGTAATGGAAAAACCAAGCCAGTTTACAACCATGATCTATCATATTTGCTATAAATTCATCTGAAGTAACCTGTAAGTAGTTCTTTGATGTGTAGCAAACAGAAACACCGTAGAGAAGTTTGTGTTTTTTAAGAGTCTCCATAGCGTTAATAACCTTGCTATAAACTCCATCACCCCTTCTAAAGTCGGTAGATTCTTCTGTTCCCTCTACAGATAGGGCAAAGGAAATATTACCAGCCTTAGCAACTTCCTCGCAAAATTCATCGTCAATTAGTGTGCCGTTTGTGAAGATATGAAAGGCAGAATCATTAAATTCATTGGCCAATTTGATTATATCTTTTTTTCTTACTAGAGGTTCTCCACCTGTTAGTAAGAAGAAATAACAACCCATTTCATTGCCTTGTCTTACTATACTTTGCATCTCTTCATAAGAAAGATTGTTTTTGTGGCCGTATTCTGCAGCCCAGCAACCAGTACAAGCTAGGTTACAAGCTGAGGTAGGGTCAAATAATATTGTCCAAGGAATATTGCAATTGTATCCTTTTTGCAATTTATTTCTCTTGGAGTTACCCTTATAGACAGCGTTGTAGGCTACTGTCATTATAAACTGTTTTAGGACATTGTCGTCAATGTCATTTACTATATCTTCTGCAAATGAAGCCCATTTTGATGATGGGTCAGCAAATTCTCCTCTGATTCTGTCAAGAGCGTGCTTGGCACTGTTTTCTTCAGCATCCTTTGGCATTATATACTTATCCATTATGGCAGTGATATCTTCCATACCTTTTACTGGATCTTTTTTTATCTTCTTTAGTGCTATATCAATAGATTTTGAAAAAGCTAGCTTAGTTGTTTTATCTTTTAATGTTTCCTCCATATTATAATCCTTTCCTATACTAAGACTATACTTAATATATTATATAAAACATAACTAATACAATAAAAAAATTTAAGATAAAAATATCTATAAATATAGTATATGAGATTGATAACAAAATTTCAAGTTAATTTAGCTTGATTTTCAAAATATTTAAATAATAAATTGCTACTAGTTAAAGAAAGATATTTAATCAAAATTTGTAAAAATAGCATCTATTTTTTATAATAAAGATGAGGTGAATTATGGATTTAAGACAAATTTCTATGTTTAAAGATTTAAGTGCCCAAGATTTAAAATCAATAGAAGAAAGAAATATCATAGAAGAAAAGATATATCAAAAAGAAGACCATATTTTTAGAGTTGGGGATGTTACAGGAGATGCCTATTATCTTATAGAAGGTAGTATTTTGGTTTATAAAATTGATTCTAATGGCAAGAGATTTATAATAAAAAAGATTCAAAAGCCAGGAGTTTTTGGGGAAGTCTACTCATATCTCAAAGAAGGCTTTGACTTTTCTGCCCAAGCAGAAGTTCCTAGTAAAATACTTGTAATTCACGATTTTGCATCTATTTTTTCCTATGGATCAAAAGAATTTTTGAAATCGTATATAGATATGCTTTCAAGAAAATGTCTAGAATTATCAAGGACAAATCAAATCACTTCCCAAGCAAGTCTACGCCAAAAAGTAAGCAAGTACCTATTGCTAAATCAAGAAAACTCTATGGTAAAGGTAAATCTTTCTAGGGAAGAGTGGGCGGATATTCTAGTTACTACAAGGCCATCCCTTTCTCGTGAACTTTCAAATATGGTAGATGATGGCTTGATAGAAGTCGAAAACAAGACAATCAAGATTACAAATCTATCACAAATGGCTGATCTTATCTAGAATAGGGTATCAGTAAATATAAGGAGAGTGCTATGGATTTAAGTGAAAAATATGAATACGATGATATTAGTAAGTCAGATTTGCAAAAGCGTCTTGCAAGGCTGATGAGAATTTGTGAAAATTTGGAGATTCCTGTCTTAGTCATGGTGGATGGTTTTGAATCTTCCGGCAAGGGTCATGTAATAAACGACTTAAGCGAGGAATTGAACCCTAAGTATTTTGATGTAGAAGTTTTTGAAAAAGATGAAGAATACGATAAAAAGTTTCCTTTTGCAAAGAGATTTTTTACTAATACCCCAAAAAAGGGTCATGTTAAAATATTTGATAGGTCTTTTTATTATAAGCTATTTGATGATATTAAAATTAGCGAAAAAGACTTGGAAAAGAATATAAAATCCCTAGAAAAAATAGAAAAAATGCTCTACGATGATGAGACAATCATTATCAAGTTTTTCTTAAATGTGAGCGAAAAAGAGCAAAGAAAACGTATAGAGCAAATGAAGGATAGTAAACAAAAGAGTTTCTATCTAACCAAGTCTGACACAGATCAGAATAAAAATTATAAAAAATATAAAAAACACTTTGAGAATGTATTGGAAAAGACAAACTTTGACTTTAGTCCTTGGACTATAATTGATAGCGATGACTTGAAAAAAGCTTCAAAGACTATGCTCTATCAAATGCTTGAGATGCTAACAATTGGCATAGAGAGAGTATCCACACAAAAAATGGACAATAAAAATACAGAAAGATTTATCGAAGATCAAAACTCGATTATTGAAAAATTGGACCTAGATAAGAGCATATCTAAAGATGAATATAAAGAGAAAAAGGATAAGCTCCAAAAAGAAGTTAGAGATGTAATATTTGAGCTTTATGAAGCTGGTGTATCAACAGTTTTGGTATTTGAAGGTGTGGATGCAGCTGGCAAAGATGGGGCTATAGAAAGACTTGTCAAAAAAGTCGACCCAAGATTATATACAGTAAACGCAATATCAGCTCCAAGCAAGGAAGAGCTTGACCACCATTATTTGTGGAGATTTTATGATAAACTTCCTGAAGACGGATATGTCGGAATTTTCTCTAGATCTTGGTATGGCAGAGTTATGGTAGAAAGAGTAGAAGGCTTTGCTACTACCAGACAATGGTCAAGGTCCTACGATGAGATCAAAGAATTCGAAAAAGAGATTGCTAATCACGGAACTTTAGTAATGAAATTTTTTGTAGTTATAGATAAGGATGAGCAATACCAAAGATTTATGGATAGGGTTAATAATCCAGACAAAAATTATAAAATAACAGACGAAGATTGGCGTAATCGCAACAAGTGGGATCAATATATTGAAGCTATGGATGAGATGCTCTACCGCACTGATTTTGACTTCGCACCTTGGATAATAGTTGAGGGCAACGATAAGCCTTACGCAAGGATAAAAGTTATGGAAGAGTTCTTGGATAAGGAAAAGGCACATCTTAAGGAGATTGCAAAGAATAATAATAAATAATTTTTTATTTTCTTAAGTATTGTAGTATAATTAACACTGTAATATTTTAAGGAGATAAGATGAAGAATACGAGATATTTAAAATTAGTATTAATTTTAGCTTTAGCAACACCATTATCTGCTTGTGGTAATAAGGCAGAAACCACAGAAGAAAAACCAGCTCAAGAGGCAAGTGAAGAAATAAAAGAAGCTAAGGAAGATGGAGACCTAGCAGTAGAGCCGGACCCTGCAAATGAGATTGACAATAAGGATTCTGGAGAAAAAGGCATCTATGACTTAGAATTTTCATACCTACCAGAAGGTTTTGGTGAAAATTTCAAAGATGAAAAAAATGATTTGCTTACAGTTGAATATGGCGCTCCAAAAAATCCAGCCCAAAAAATCACCGTTCAAATCTCAAATAACGAAGAGAGAATGGCTGAACTTGTAAATGTTCCAGAAGATGCAGAAGATATCACAATTGGCGAAAACACTGGCAAATACTGGGATGATGGATCATTTAACTACATCTTTATTAAAAATGGCCAAAACGAGATTTACGCTAGATCTACTCTTGAAAAAGAGGAAGCTGTGAAAGTTGTTGAAGGTATAAAATAAGTTTTGTAAATGAGCTTCTGAGATATTTTTCTTGGGAGCTTATTTTTTTAAGGAAGAATTATGCAATATTACATAAGTTATTTTTTTATTTATGCAGTAATTGGATGGATATTGGAAGTTTCATTTCATGTAATAAGCCAAGGCAAATTTATTAATAGGGGCTTTCTAAATGGCCCATACTGCCCGATTTATGGCTTTGGAGCCTTGGCAGTGGTCATAATATTGGGAGATTTGGGCAATTCCAACAAGTTATACATACTTTTTATGTCAGCCATAGTTGCTAGTGTTTTGGAACTTATTACAGGAATTATTCTAGAGAAAATCTTCCACAAGAGACGGTGGGACTACAGGTCTTACAAGTTTAATATAGGCGGATATATTTGTGCTGAATTTTCTTTAGTATGGGGAGCAGTTTGTTATATACTCTATGAAGCTATCCATCCTATGATAAGAAAAGCTATCAATCTTTTACCAATCAAAGCTATAATAACTCTAAATATCATAATGGGACTAATATTTGTAGTGGATTTAATTGCAACCATTATTACCTTGATGGGCCTAAGCGAGAAATTTAAGCTAATTGAAGACCAATCAAAGGATATAAGAAAAGTCTCAGATGGTATTGGCCAAAAAGTTGCTGATAGGACCTTTGAGGCCTTAGATAGGAAAAAGGAAATTGAAAAATCTAAGATAGGCAAAGAATTTGACCAAAGAAGTGCTGAATTTAAAGAGTTTTTTGACAGATTTGGAGAAAAGAGAATCCTGCGCGCTTTCCCTAACCTATCAGAGGACCTGGAAGAGAAATGGGCAAGGATTGATATCATCAAAAAGAAAAGACACAAATGATTTTGAGGTGGACATATGACAAAAGTTTATATAATATATTTTTTCATCTACGCTATAGTAGGATGGATCTTGGAAGTCTCCTACAATGGCATCAGAGCTGGCAAATACATCAACTGTGGAGTTTTGAATGGTCCCTGGTGCCCAATCTATGGTTTTGCTGCCGTTTCCATAATATTGCTCTTAAACATGGTCGATACGGAGAATAAAATATTTCTATTTTTCGCATCGATGATAATCGCATCAATAATAGAGCTAATTACAGGATTTATCCTAGAAAAGATATTTCATAAGAAATGGTGGGACTATTCGGATAAGAAATTTAACATTGGTGGCCATATTTGTGCGGAGTATTCCTTACTATGGGGAGCCCTATGCTTTATCCTCTACGAAGCCATTCACCCAATGATTAGATCTATGGTCTTTGCTATGCCTTATAAGCTTGTACTTGGTGTAAATATAGTAGTTGCAATTCTATTTGCCATAGACACAATAGCAAGTTTTAACACAATTATAGGAATCAACAAGAAATTTAAGCAAATAGAAAGATCATCAGAAAAACTTGGTGAGCTTACTAGCGAAATTGGGGAGAAAATTGCTGATAGGGGCATAGAAACAGCAGAAAAAACAAGCGAAAAACGCAAAGAGTTCGACCAAAGAATTGCCGAGTTTAAAGCGATTTTTGAAAAGAAAAGCGAGAGAAGAATACTAAAGGCCTTCCCAAATCTAATCCGTGACTTGGATGATAGGTCTTATGATTTCTCTGACATAAAACAAAAAATAAAAGAAAGATAGAATGGGCCGCCTTCCAGGCGGTTTTATTTTGCCGATTTTGCCTTATAATTATAGTAGAAAGTAGGTTTTTATGGTTAAAATTTATATAGTTGAAGATGACGAAGTTATATTAAAATCTTTGGGGAAATTTTTGAAATCATGGTCTTATGAAGTTTTTTCACCAGATGACTTTTCCTCTGTTTATGAAAATTTTCTAGATATCAATCCGGACTTGGTCTTACTAGATGTGTCCCTTCCATTTTTTAATGGCTATTATTGGTGTGAGAAGATTAGGTCTTCATCAAATGTGCCAATAATTTTCATTTCTTCTGCAGATGAAAATCTAAACAAGATTATGGCTATGAATATGGGAGCAGATGATTACATAACTAAGCCCTTTGACTTGGACGTCCTCCTTGCAAAGATAAAGGCTGTGCTAAGGCGATCTTACCAATACAGGGAAACTGTTAGCAAGCTTTCCTATAAAGATATAGAAATTGACAGAAACAGGATGGTATTAAGCTTTGCTGGCAATGATTTGGTCTTATCAAAAAATGAATATTTGATACTAGAGATGATGTTCGAATATCCAGAAAAAGTCTACAAGAGAGAAGAAATAATGGATAAGATTTGGCAAACAGACGAATTTATTGACGATAATACTTTGACTGTCAATATAATGAGACTTAGAAAAAAACTAGAAGACATGGGTCTTGGCGATTTGATAAAGACCAAGAAAAAGGTGGGTTATTACATTGAAAGAGATGTCTAAATTTATTAGAATTAAGGCCCATAGCCTGGTGATTTTCATAATCTTTTTTGTCTTGATGATCTTTAGCATATCCTTTGGCATAGACAGAAACTATATTTATTACATTTTGATACTAGCCACGTTTTTCTTTGTGTTAAGTCTTGTAATTTCTTATATAAAATTTAAGAAAGCTTACAAGGAAATAACTATGTGGACCAACGACTTTTCATCTAGTCCAAACTTTTTAATAGAAAAAAGCAAAATATATGAGAACATTATGACTATCTATGAGAAAAATAAGGACATGGAAAATTCTTTTGAAGATAAGATGAGAGTTTTCAAGGAATATGTTAGTATGTGGGCCCATCAAATCAAAACCCCACTTTTTTCTCTGGACTTGATACTAAATGACGATCCCATAGATGACCATGCGGCCAAGGCTGAGCTTTTTGCCATAGAAGAATATATAGAAACTCTCCTATCATATACACGCTTGGAGTCTCTTTCTACAGACTTTGTCTTTGAGGAAGCCTCACTTGATGAGCTTATAAGTTCATCTATCAAAAAATACTCCAAAGTTTTCATAAGAAAGAAAAACAAGGTGGACTTTAAGCCAACAGGTATTATGCTTACAACGGATAAAAAATGGTTTGCCTTTATCCTAGATCAGATTTTGTCAAACTCAAACAAGTACACCCAAGATGGGACAATTTCTTTTTATATGGAAGGTGAGAAGCTGATAATCGAAGATACCGGCATTGGAATAAGAGAGGAAGATTTGCCTAGGATTTTTGACAAATCATACACTGGTTACAATGGCAGAATTTACAAAAAATCGACAGGCATCGGCCTAAGTCTGGTAAAAGCTGCTAGTGAAAATTTGGCTATAGATGTATCTATAGAGTCAAAGCTTACTGAGGGAACAAAAGTTATATTTGATCTAAAAAATGTCCTAAACTAACATATTGTCACATTAATCTTATAAGTGTTATTTTAATGCAAGGATTTTTTCTCTTTTCTGTTGTAATATAGAGAAAAGATAAGAAAGGAAAGTGAAAATATGTTATTAAAAGTATCAAATTTAGAAAAAATATACAAGTCAAGATTATCAACAAACCAAGTTCACGCTTTAAACAATGTGAATTTTTCAGTAGAAGAGGGCGAATATATTGCAATCATGGGGGAGTCCGGTTCAGGAAAAACTACCTTGCTTAACCTGTTAGCTCTATTAGACAAGCCTAGCAAAGGGAAAATAATACTAGAAGACAAGGATCTATCGACCATAAGTGATTCTGAGATTTCAAAATTTAGACGTGACCACCTAGGCTTTGTATTCCAAGATTTCAATCTTTTGGATACCCTTACATTAAAAGAAAACATCCTCTTACCCCTAATACTTGCAGAAGATGATCCCAAAACTTTTGATCAGAAGCTTCTAGAAGTGACAAAGCCTCTAAGGATATATGAATTATTAAACAAATATCCTTATGAAGTTTCTGGTGGACAAAAGCAAAGATGTGCTGTAGCAAGAGCCCTTATCACCAATCCCAAATTGCTCCTAGCAGACGAGCCAACAGGCGCCTTGGATTCTAACTCTTCTAGGGAATTGATGGAAGTTTTCAAAGAGTTAAACAAGAACGGTCAAACCGTAATAATGGTAACCCATTCCATCCAAGCAGCATCAGGAGCAAGGAGGGTTTTGTTTATCAAAGACGGCAAGATCTTCCACGAACTTTATAACTCTGGTTTTTCTGACTATGAGATGAGCCAGAAGATAGCCGACACTATGCAAATGCTCCAAAGAGGTGATATAAGATGAATTCCCTATATCATAGACTTGCCATAGATGGGATAAAAAGGCACAAGAGACTTTACTACCCTTTTGTGGGAACCACAGTATTTTTTATAGTTTTGATTGGCTTGTGCTTATCCATTAAATACGATCCTATAACGACTACATTTTTTGGTAAAACTACTATAATAACATTGATGAAGCTTGGATCTATAATATTATCCATCTTTGCTATTTTAACTATTTCTACAAATTATATATTCATACAGAAAAATAAATCTGAAGAATTGGGTCTATACTTGATGCTGGGCATGGAAAAAAAGCACCTCATAAGGATATATGTAAATGAACTATTGTATTTGTTTTTTAAATCAATAGTTCTTGGGACCATAATTTCAGCTATTATCTATAAGCTGGTTTTATCAGGCTTTATAAATCTTGCTAACATTGACTATAATGTCTTAGATAGTGGAGTTTTGCCTGCAATAAAGCCCTTGTTAATAACAATATTTATATTTTTTGTAATATTTATGCTGCTATTGATCCAACAAATTGTCAAAAATAGGAACTATACACCTCTTGACTATATTGGAGAATCAAAGGCTGGACAAAAAGCTCCAAGAAACCCTATAGCCATTGGTATATTTGGAATTTTGTGCATAGGAGCAGGCTATTATATAAGCCTTACAACCCAAAACCCTATGCAAGCCTTTAAGTTGTTTTTCTTTGCAGTTCTTCTTGTAATAATCGGAACATATGCCGCCTTTACTGTAATTGTTTCTGGCATTTTGAAACTTTTACAAAAGAAAAAAAGCTTCTACTACAAAAAAGAAAACTTTACTGCTGTTTCTGGTTTAATCTATAGGGTTAGAAACAGTGCCAAGACCCTTGCAAGTATAGCAATCCTATCAACTATGGTAATTATTGTCCTTACTTCTGGTTTTTCCCTATATTTTGGCATAGGCGAAGTCCAAGATAGTCTATTTCCAACAGACTACAGCATGTCTTTTCCAGCAAATGATTATGATGTTTCCTACTTTGAAAAATTGATAGATGATATTCTAAAAGAAAACAATAAAAATGGAAAAATCTATTCTTATAAGAGCAATTTCTTACCTGTAAGTAGAGATGGTAGCAAGATTAATCATGTAGACAATGACCCTGGCTTTGCTTGGGATGAAGATGTTGATGGGATCCATACATTTTTGGATGAAAAACCCACCTATGATTTTGGGGAATATGATGCAATATTATTTGCCAAAGATGATCATACCGATATCAGCAAAATTGGAGATATGGACCTAAAAGTTAAGAAGGAAAAAAGAGAAAATTATCCAATTACTTTTGCCGTAGCTGATATTACAATGACCAATAAAGATATGCTAGTATTCAAGGATCCAGAAAAATATAACAGAGTTAAAGAGACTCTTGCCTTGGATGATAATGGGGGCTATGAACCTAATTGGCATATTAACTTTGATGTAGATGGTCCATACGATCCAAAATTAATAGAAATCTTACGTGACAAACTAATGGATGAATTTAGCGACAGTTGGTTTAGCATAAATGATGACATAAGTAGTAGGAAGGAATTCATGGCCATTTATGCAGGAATATTTTTTGTAGGAATTATCCTTGGCTTAGGATTTATTGTATCGACAGTACTTGCCATATACTACAAGCAGCTTTCAGAAGGTATAGAAGATAAAAATAGATTTAAGACCATGCGCCAACTTGGTATGACTGACAAGGAAGCCAAAAAATCTATATCAAAGCAAATGGGTCTGGTGTTTTTCTTACCACTAATATTTGCCTTTGCCCACTCCCTATTTGCCATACCAATAATTACCAAATTCTTGGAATTATTAAGCCTGTCAAACACAAGCCTATACATGATATGCCTAGTATCAGTATTTGCCTTCTATATAGTATTTTATTTTGTGACTTTCAAGTTAACAGAAAAAACCTACAACAATATAGTATTAGACTAATAAAAAGCCTGCAAGGACTCTTTTCTTGCAGGTTTTTAGCTTATTATGTTTGTGATAAAGACCATTAGAGGCATTAGGATTACTGTTACAATGCCTGCTACAGCTATTGATAGGCCACTCATGGCTCCTTGGACTTCTCCCATATCACGGGCTTTGGTTGTTCCTAGGGCGTGGGCAACTGTGCCTATGCCAACTCCTTGGGCTACTGGATCTGTGATTTTGAATACTTTAATTATAATTGGGGCTATTATGATGCCTACAATTCCTCGGATTATAACAGCTATAGCACTTAGGGCTACTATGCCTCCGTATTCCTCAGATAAACCTATGGCTATGGCTGTGGTTACGGATTTTGGCAAGAGTGTTACAGTCATTACAAATTCTACTCCAAAAATTTTAGCAAGAATTACTGTAAGAAACATGGAGATAAAACTTCCGCCTATGATTCCAATCATTATAGCCTTGAAATTCTCTTTTAATATATCAATATTTTCATAAAGACTAACTACTAGAGCTACAGTTGCAGGTCCTATGAAAAAGGAAATGATTGATCCTCCCATGTTATAATCTGCGTAATGGATGCCAGCCAATGATAAAATGGCAGATATGGTAACGATGGATAGAAGCAGTGGGTTAAAGATAGCTTTCAAAATCACATTATTAATTTTCGCATTTAATTTTTTGCTAGCTTCAAAGACTACAAATGATAAAATTATTCCAAAATATGAATTAGCAAATATATTATTTTCCTTTTTGTACGATTGATACAAGCTTCATACTAACTATCATGGCTATGCTAGCTGTTATAAAAGTGATTGCAAACATTGCAAGGAAATTTTGCCTAAATAAGTCAAAATTTTCTATGATGCCAACTCCAGCTGGGACAAAGAGGAAACTCATATTCTCAAGAATGGTCTCTGAGGCTTTTTTGACATCTGATGTTTTTAGGGCCTTGGTCAAAAACAAGATAAAAAGTATAACCATGCCATAAATTGTTTCTGGTATTGGCAGGGGTAATATTGCTTTTAAGACACTACCAGCAAAGAGGGCAGCTATCAAAATTGCAAATTGTTCTAAAAAATTCATATAAACTCCTTTTTCTTACATTTATATATAATATAAGCTAATTAGATTTTAACATTATTTTTTGCCTTGACAAGTAAAAAATCCCTAGTATATTTAAAAGCAACTGGCAAAAGGCTGATTATTAAGCTTTTAAGTTAATTTTTATATATTATCATAAATTTATCTAAAATTATGTAAAAATTAATAATTAAGGCTTGATTTTATAAGTCTTTTGTTGTATTATTATATGGTGCTTTGAAGCAAGATGTTGCTTGGTTTGTAGGCCGCAAGCTAAGGGAACTCTTGACCAGCAAGTTTGAAAATATATTTCAAGCGCTTTCCAAAAAAATATCAAACGCCCGGAAGCGTGGCAAAGAAAGAGAGAGGAAAAATGGCTAATCAACAAAAGATCAGAATTAGACTTAGAGCTTACGATCACGAAGTAATCGATAGCTCAGCAGAGAAAATCGTAGAAGCGGTTAAAAGAAGCGGAGCAGAAGTATCTGGACCAATCCCACTTCCAACAGAAGTAGAAAAGATCACAATCTTAAGAGCGGTTCACAAATACAAAGACTCTAGAGAACAGTTTGAACAAAGAACACACAAAAGATTAATCGATATCATCAACCCAAATGCAAAAACACTTGATGCACTTAAGAAACTAAACTTACCTGCAGGTGTTGATATCGAGATTAAGTTATAATAACTGTAATTAGAATGATTGGATATTCAATCCGCTGTAATTAAGGAGGTACTCGAATGAAGAGTATATTTACAACAAAAGTAGGCATGACTCAAGTCATCGACGAAGATGGAGCTGTTACTCCAGTTACTGTTCTAAAAGCTGATGAGAATGTAGTTGTACAAGTAAAAACAGATGAAACCGATGGTTACAACGCAGCTCAAATTGGCTACATAGACAAAAAAGAAAAGAATGTTAAAAAGCCACAAAGAGGACATTTTGACAAAGCAGGCGCATCTTACAAAAGACACCTTAAAGAAATCAACTTCGGAAATGAAGCGGTTGAGCTTAAAGCAGGTGACACACTAAGCGTTGATATCTTTGAAGAAGGCGAAGTAGTAGACGTTGTTGCAACAAGCAAGGGTAAGGGAACTCAAGGTGCAATAAAGAGATGGAACTATGGTAGAGGTCCAGTATCTCACGGTTCTAAATCACACAGAGTTGCTGGTGCTCGTGCAGCAGGTTCAGATCCAGCTAGAGTATTCAAAGGTAGAAAAGGTTCAGGAAAAATGGGAAATGAACGCGTAACAATCCAAAACCTAAAAGTGGTTAAGGTTAATGCTGATGACTCATACATCCTAGTTAAAGGTGCGGTTCCAGGACCTAAAGGCGGCGTGGTAGAAGTTAAACAAGCTGTCAAAGGCCAAAACTAAGGAGGACAGTAATGCCTAAAGTTAACGTTTTAAACATTAAAGGAGAAAATGTTGGCGAAATCGAGTTAAACGAAACTCTATTTGCAACAAATATCAGCAAGCAAGCTGTTTATGAAGTTGTAAAAAACCAACTAGCTAATAAAAGACAAGGTACACAATCTGCTAAAACACGTGCTGAAGTTCGTGGTGGTGGACGTAAACCATTTAGACAAAAGGGAACAGGTAGAGCTCGTCAAGGTTCTATAAGAGCTCCACACTACACAGGTGGTGGTGTTGTATTTGCTCCAAAGCCAAGAGATTATAGCTACAAAGTTCCAAAGAAACTTAGACGTAAAGCACTTTATTCAGTACTAACAAGCAAAGTTAACGAAAATGAACTAGTAGTACTTGATGAATTAAAGATGGATACATTTAAAACAAAAGAAGCAGCAAACATCCTAAATACAATAGATGCTGGTAAAAAAGCATATGTTGTTACAGCTGAAAATGACAATGTAGTATATAGATCATTTAGAAATATCGAAGGCGTAGATGTAGCTCCTGCAAACTTGATAAATGTATATGACCTTATAAGACATAACAAGTTAGTGATAACAAAAGATGCTATTGCTAAACTTGAGGAGGTATTTATCTAATGAAATCACCTTATGAAGTAATCAAAAGACCAATTATAACAGAAAAAAGCATGGGAATGCTTGATGAAAACAAATACACTTTTGAAGTAGATAAAAATGCTAACAAACCAGAAATAAAAGCTGCTATCGAAGCTATATTTGACGGTGTAAAAGTCAAAAAAGTTAGAACCATGAACTATGAAGGTAAAAAAGTTAGAACAAAATATGGTTATGGTAAAAGAGCAGACTGGAAGAAAGCTATCGTAACACTAACAGATGATAGCCAAGAAATCGAATACTTCGAAGGTTTATAAGGAGGATTTAAATGCCTATAAGAAAATTAAAACCAACCTCAAACGGCCATAGAAATATGTCTGTTTCTACATTCGAAGAAATTACTACAAACAAACCAGAAAAATCACTTCTAACTGACCTAAAATCAAAAGGTGGTAGAAACAACACAGGTAGAACCACAGTAAGATTTAGAGGTGGTGGAGTAAAAAGAAAATATAGAATAATCGACTTTAAGAGAAATAAAGACGGTATCCCAGCAAGAGTAAAGACAATTGAATACGATCCAAACAGATCTGCAAACATTGCTCTACTTGCTTATGCTGATGGTGAAAAAAGATATATCCTAGCTCCAAGAGGACTTAAAGTTGGAGATGAAATACTTTCAGGATCAGAAGCTGATATCAAACCAGGTAATGCACTTGAACTTAAAGATATCCCAGTTGGTACAACAGTACACAACATCGAATTACGCCAAGGTCAAGGAGGAATCCTTGTAAGAAGTGCCGGAGTTGGAGCACAACTTATGGCTAAAGAAGGTAAATTTGCAACACTAAGATTACCTTCAGGTGAAACAAGACTAATACATCTAAACTGCAAGGCAACAATTGGTATAGTAGGTAACCAAGAACACGAATTAGTAAGACTTGGTAAAGCTGGTAAATCTAGATACCTAGGAAGAAGACCTCACGTTCGTGGTTCTGCAATGAACCCAGTAGATCACCCACACGGTGGTGGTGAAGGTAGAGCACCAGTTGGTCGTCCAGCACCAATGACACCATGGGGCCAAAAAGCTATCGGTGTTAAAACACGTAATAAGAAAAAAGCTTCTAATCAATATATCGTAAGAAGAAGAGACGAAAAATAGGGGGATATAATGGCTAGATCACTTAAAAAAGGACCATTTGTCGATGATCATTTAATGAAAAAAATTGACGAATTAAATGAAAAAAATGAGAAAAAAGTTATTAGAACATGGTCAAGACGTTCTACAATATTCCCTGAATTTGTAGAACACACTATAGCAGTTCACGATGGTAGAAAACACGTTCCAATCTATATCACAGAAGATATGGTAGGACACAAATTAGGTGAATTCGTACCAACAAGAACATTTAGAGGCCATGCTAAAAAAGCTACTGAACAAAAAGCAAAAATGCGTTAGGAGATAGAAATGGAAGTTAAAGCAACAGCTAAATATCAAAGAATATCTCCTCTAAAAGTTAACTATATTTGTAAAGAAATCAGAGGTAAGCAAGTAGACGAAGCACTAAACATTCTAAGATTTACAAACAAAAAGGGTGCTAGACTACTTGAAGATGTACTAAAAAGTGCTATTGCAAATGCTGAAAACAACAATGGTTTAGACAGAGAAAACCTAATAGTATCAAAAGCATTTGCTAACGATGCTCCAACATTTAGAAGATGGCATCCAAAAGCTAAAGGTGCAGCTTATCCAATACTTAAGAGAAACAGCCACATTGGTGTGGTTCTTACTAATATAGAAGACTAGGAGGAAAAAATGGGCCAAAAAGTAAACCCTAAGGGATTTAGAGTTGGTGTTATTAAAGACTGGGATTCAAAATGGTTTGCGGACAAAGAAGACTTCTCAGACCTACTAGTGGAAGACTATAACATCAGAAAATTAATCAAAAAAGAAATGTATGATGCAGGTATTGCAGATATCGAAATCGAAAGAGCTGTAAATAACCTTAAAATCACAATCTTTGCTGGAAAACCAGGAATGGTTATAGGTAAAGGTGGAGCAGGAATCGAAGAACTAAAGAAGAAAATCGAAAAAGTTGCTCCAGGCAAAAGAACAATCATAAACGTTGAAGAAATCAAATACCAAGACCTAAACGCTCAATTAGTTGCAGAAAATATAGCATCTGCTCTTGAAAACAGAGTTGCATTTAGACGTGCTATGAAACAACCTATCCAAAGAACAATGAGAGCTGGAGCTAAGGGTATCAAAACTATGGTATCAGGACGTCTTGGTGGAGCTGATATGGCAAGAAGTGAAGGATATTCTGAAGGAACAATTCCACTTCAAACACTAAGAGCTGACATTGATTATGGATTTGCAGAAGCAGATACAGAATATGGTAAAATTGGTTGTAAAGTTTGGATCTACAAAGGCGAAATCCTACCAGGAGAAAAAGCTGTTCGTGAACCAAAGATGAAAAATCAACCAAACAACAGAAACAAAAAAAGAAGAAATAATAACAGACGTCCTAATAGAAACAACAAGGAAAATACTAACAGATAGTATTTATATAAGGAGAGATAACTTATGTTAATGCCTAAAAGAGTTAAATATCGTAGACAACACAGGGGCAGAATGAAAGGTAAAGCTCAAAAGGGAAACCAACTAGCTTACGGTGAATATGGCTTACAAGCTCTTGAACCAACCTGGATGACAGCTAACCAAATCGAGGCTGCTCGTCGTGCGATGACAAGATATATAAAAAGAGGCGGTCAAATCTGGATCAATGTATTCCCAGATAAACCAGTTTCTAAGAAACCTGCAGAAGTAAGAATGGGTTCTGGTAAAGGTGCTCCAGAATATTGGGTAGCAGTAATAAAACCAGGCCGTGTACTATTTGAGATGAGTGGTGTAGGCGAAGAAGTTGCTAGAGAAGCTATGAGGCTTGCTGCACAAAAACTTCCTGTTAAAACAAAATTCATCAAAAGACTTGAAGTGACAGGTACGGAGGAATAATAATGAAAGCAAAAGAAATCAGAAATTTATCAGACCAAGATTTAGATAAAAAATTATATGATTTACAAGGTGAGCTTTTTAATCTTCGTTTCAGACTTGCAACTGGCCAATTAGAAAATCCATCAGAAATTGGAAATGTCAAAAAAGACATCGCAAGAGTTAAAACAATTCAAACTGAAAGAAAGCTTAATATAAATAGGGAGGCTTAAATTTCATGGAAAGAAATAGTAGAAGAGTAGAGCGTGGTGTTGTAGTTTCCAATGCGATGGATAAAACAATTACAGTTTTAGTAGAGGAAAAAATCTCACACCCAGTTTACAAAAAAAGAATAAACAGAAGTAAAAAATATAAAGCTCATGATGAAAATAATGAAGCTAAAGTAGGCGATACAGTCGTAATTATGGAGACTCGTCCTCTATCAAAAACAAAAAGATGGAGACTTGTTAGAATTGCACAAGCTGCTGAAATTATTTAATTAATTAAGGAGATTATAATGATACAACAAGAAACTCGTATGAGAGTTGCAGATAACTCCGGAGCTCGTGAATTATCAGTAATTAAAGTTCTAGGTGGAACAGGTATAAGATACGCTAATATTGCAGATGTTGTAGTTTGTTCAGTTAAAAGTGCAACACCCGGCGGAGCGGTAAAAAAAGGTGACGTTGTAAAAGCTGTAATAGTTAGAAGCAAAAGAGGTCTAAAAAGAGTTGACGGATCAAAAATTAACTTTGACGAAAACGCAGCAGTAATCATCAAAGACGACAAATCACCTGTAGGAACACGTATATTTGGACCAGTTACCAGAGAACTAAGAAGAGAGGGATTTATGAGAATCATCTCCCTTGCTCCAGAAGTTTTATAGGAGGCACAAATGCACGTTAAAAAAGGCGATAAAGTTCAAATAATATCAGGCCAAGATAAGGGTCATGTTGGAGAAATACTTAAAGCTTTCCCAAAAGAAAACAAAGTAATAGTCGAAGGTGCTAACATTAGAATCAAACACCAAAGAGCAACTCAACTTGGTGGCGAAAGTGGAAGAATCGAAAAAGAATGTCCAATTGATGCTTCAAAAGTTCTACTTTATTCAGAAGAACTTAAAAAAGGTGTTAGAACTAGCAAAGTGTTTGAAGATGGTAAAAAAATCAGAGTAAACCATAAAACAAACGAGAAATTTGACTAGTTAGGAGATATTATGGCAAACAGATTAAAAGAAAAATACGAAAATGAAGTAGTAAAAGCATTAATTGAAAAGTTTGACTACAAAAATGTAATGGAAGTTCCAAAAATAGAAAAAATAGTAGTAAACGTTGGTGTTGGTGAAGCAAAAGACAACCAAAACCTACTAAAGTCTGTTAAAAACGAACTTGCTTTAATTACAGGTCAACAACCAATTGAAGCTCATGCTAAAAAATCAGTAGCTAACTTCAAACTTAGAGAAGGTCAAGCTATAGGAGCAAAAGTAACACTTAGACGTGAAAAAATGTATGATTTCCTAGACAAACTAATCTCAATTTCACTACCACGTGTACGTGACTTTAGAGGTATCAATCCAAACTCATTTGATGGTCGTGGAAACTATTCACTAGGAATCAAAGAACAATTAATATTCCCAGAAATCAAATATGATGATGTTGATTTCTTACACGGTATGGATATTACAATTGTTACTACAGCTAAAACAGATGAAGAAGCTAAAGCATTCTTAGAACTAATGGGAATGCCATTTACAAAATAAAGGAGCGCTAAATGGCTAAAAAGTCAATGATAGCTAAACAAAAAAGACCACATAAATTTTCAACTCAAGAATACAACAGATGCAAAATTTGTGGTAGACCACATGGTTATTTAAGAAAATATGGAATTTGCCGTATTTGCTTTAGAGAACTAGCAAACGAAGGCAAGATTCCTGGAGTAAGAAAATCAAGCTGGTAATTAGGGAGGATAATAATTATGATGACAGATCCAATTGCGGATATGCTAACAAGAATTAGAAATGCAGTTAAAGCTAACCATAAACAAGTTAGCTTACCATCTTCTAATGAAAAGAAAGCTATTGCACAAATTCTTCTTGATGAAGGCTTCATAAGCGGATTTAACGTAGAAGAAGACAATAAACAAGGAATTCTTACAATAGATTTAAAATATACAGAAAACGGTGAAAAAGTAATCTCAGGACTTAGAAGAATCAGTAAGCCAGGTCTTCGTGTATATGTAAAAGCAAACGAAGTACCAAAGGTATTAAACGGTCTTGGAACAGCAATTATTTCAACATCAAAAGGACTTTTAACTGACAAAGCAGCTAGACATGAAAATGTAGGCGGCGAAGTTATTTGTTACGTATGGTAAGGAGAAATATATGTCAAGAATAGGTAAACAACCAATCGATATACCATCTGGAGTAACAGTTAATATTGATGGTCAAGAAATTAGAGTTGAAGGACCAAAAGGTAAACTAGCTCAAAAATTCCCAACAACAGTTGAAGTTGTTGAAAGCGACAATCAAATACATGTAAATATTCCAGAAGAATATACAAAACAACAAAACATAGACCACGGTTTATTTAGATCACTAATTGCTAACATGGTAACAGGCGTTACTGAAGGTTATAGCAAGACTTTACAAATCGAAGGTACAGGATATAGGGCAGCAAAACAAGGTAACAACCTTGTAATGAACCTAGGTTTCTCTCACCAAGTAACAATGGCTGATCCAGAAGGAATCGAAGTAGAAGTACCAAACGATAGAACTATTATTGTAAAAGGTGTAGACAAACAATTAGTAGGCTTACACGCTGCAAATATCAGAAATTGGAGAAGACCTGAACCATACAAGGGTAAAGGTATCAGATATGAAAACGAGCATGTAAGACGTAAAGTTGGTAAGACAGGTAAGTAGGAGATAATAAATGGCTAAAGATAATAAAAGACAAAGACTTTTAACTCGTAAAAAAAGAGTTAGAGCAAAAATCAGCGGAACTCCTGAAAGACCAAGACTATCAGTATACAAATCAAATGCCAACATCTATGCACAAATAATTGACGATGTAAACGGCGTTACACTAGTAAGTGCTAATACTTTACAAGAAGATGTAGCAGAAGGATTAGAAAGCAAATCTAATATCGAAGCTGCAACAAAAGTAGGAGAAACTATTGGTAAAAAAGCTATTGAAGCAGGAATTAGCGAAGTAGCCTTTGACAGAAATGGTAACCTATACCACGGTAAAGTTAAAGCTTTAGCTGAAGGCGCTCGTAGTGCTGGTCTTAAGTTTTAAGGAGCTATTAGATGAATTATTTATTAAGAAGTGAAGTAGAAAAACTAAACCTCGAAGATAGAGTAGTATCAATCAACAGAGTTGCTAAAACTGTAAAAGGTGGACGTAACATGAGATTTGCTGCATTAGTAGTTGTTGGAGACTCTAACGGAGTAGTTGGAGTTGGAACAGGTAAAGCTACTGAAGTACCAGAAGCAATCAGAAAAGCAAGCGAAGATGCTAAAAAACACATGATCAGAGTTCCACTTGTAGGAACAACAACTCCTCACAGAATCGAAGGAGCAAAAGGCGCAGGACATGTATTACTAATGCCAGCTAAAGAAGGTACTGGAGTTATCGCAGGTGGTCCAGTACGTGCTATATGCGAACTTGCTGGTTACAAAGATATCCGTGCTAAAAACTTAGGATCAAGCAACCCAAGAAACATCATTAATGCTTGTCTAGATGCTTTTAACAAGATGAAGACTGTTGAAGATGTAGCTAAACTTCGTGGTATTCCGGTAGAAGAATTCGATTATTAAGGAGAAGACTATGGCACAATTAGAAATCAAACTTAAAAAATCTTTTATCGGCAGAAAAGATGATCAAATTGCAACAGCTAAAGCCCTAGGTCTAAAAAAGATCGGCCAAAGCGTTGTAAGAGAAGATAATCCAGCAGTAAGAGGAATGATTAACAAAATTCCATTTATGCTTGAAGTAAAAGAATTAAACTAGGAGTGTAAGATGAAATTACATGAATTACAACCTAACCAACCAGTAAAAAAGAGAAAGAGAAAAGGTAGAGGTCCAGGTTCAGGTAATGGTAAACGCGCAGGACGTGGACAAGATGGACAAAACTCAAGATCTGGTGGAGGAACAAGACCAGGTTTTGAAGGTGGACAAATGCCACTATACAGACGTCTTCCAAAAAGAGGATTTAGGAACATCAACAAAAAACAATATGAAGTCATCAATGTTGAAAGCTTAAACATCTTTGAAGATGGTACTGACGTAACACCAGAATTATTATTCGAAAATAAAATATTGAATAAACACAAAGCTAAAGATGGAGTTAAAATCCTTGGCGATGGTGAGCTAAATGTAAAATTAAATGTTAAAGCTCACAAGTTTACAGCAAGTGCAAAAGAAAAAATTGAGCAAGCAGGCGGATCATTCGAAGAAATAGAAGTTAAAAAATGGGTAAAACCATCTAAGAACGATAAAGTTAGTGAATAATCTGCGAGGTGAAGAATGCTAGAAACAATAAAAAAAGCATCTAAAGAGCCAGAAATTAAGAAAAAGTTTTGGTTTACAATCCTAATGCTTGTAATCTATAGACTTGGGAACAATATTCCAATACCATTTATAGATCCCCAAGCCCTTCGTGATGCATATTCAAATGTAGAAGGAACATTAGTTGATTATCTTAACATGCTAACAGGTGGGGGCCTATCAACCCTATCAATCTTTGCCCTAGGTGTACAACCTTACATCACTTCATCTATCGTAATGCAGCTATTAACAGTTGTAATACCAAGACTAGAAGAATTGACACGTGAGGGAGAACAAGGCCGTAAGCAAATCCAAAAATACACCAGATATATGACAATTGTTTTGGCAATATTCCAAGCCATAGCAGTAACAAATGGTCTATATGGATCTGCCTTATCAAATGCTACAGTATTTCAAAAAATTGTTATGAATGTTGTCCTAATCGGTGGCACAATGTTTGTAACATGGATGGGTGAAACAATTACCGAAAAAGGACTTGGAAATGGTACAAGTTTAATAATCTTTATGGGTATTATAGCTTCATTTCCAAAAACTATCGCTCGTTGGAAAAACCAAGTTCATTATGGACTAGTAGGATACTTACCAATAGTAATCATGGTTATCCTAGTAATCTTAATTGTAATGAGCGTAGTATTAATATCAGAAGGTGAAAGAAAGATTCCAGTCCAATACGCCAAAAGAGTTGTTGGACGTAAGATGTATGGTGGTCAATCTACTCACATCCCAGTAAAAGTAAACATGGGCGGAGTAATGCCAATAGTATTTGCATCAGCAGTACTAGCAATACCTTCAACTGTTTCCTTATTCTTTGGAAATGCTGGACAATCTGGAATAACAAATTTCTTCCAAAACACAACATTTGGGTTTATACTATACTTAGTAATCCAATCAGCACTAATATTAATATTTGCTTACTTCTACAATCAAATTCAATTTAACACTGTAGAATATGCAAAACAACTTCAACAAAACGGTGGTTTTGTACCTGGAATTAGACCTGGCAAACCAACAAGTGACTACTTAGGAAAAGTTGCAACAAGAATCACATTCATTGGTTCAATAGCACTAGCCCTACTAACAATAATTCCAGCAATAGCTTCAAAATTACTAGGACTATCAATATCATTTGGTGGATCATCAGTAATAATCGTAGTAGGTGTAATAATAGAAACTATCAAACAAATTGAAGCAATGATGACTATGAAGCAATATAAAGGGTTTTTAAATAGGTAAAAGATGAATATAATTTTGTTAGGGCCTCCAGGAGCTGGTAAAGGTACACTTTCAAGCAAAATCATTGAAAACAAACAAGCAGTTCAAATATCAACTGGAGACATATTTAGATATAATATTTCAAATGAAACTGAACTTGGTTTAAAAGCAAAAGCTTACATGGACAAGGGAGAATTAGTCCCAGATGAACTAACAATAGATTTATTGTGGGACAAATTCGATAGTCTTGATGATGAAAGTAAAGACTCAATAATCTTATTTGATGGATTTCCAAGAACCATTAGCCAAGCAAAAGCACTAGATGCTGGAATGGAAGAAAGAAATCAAAAGATAGATATGGTAATCTACTTTGACGTAGATGATGAGATCTTAATCCAAAGACTAACAGGAAGAAGAACTTGTCCAGAGTGTGGAGCAACATACCATATCACAAACAATCCACCAAAACAAGAAGGCATTTGCGATAAATGTGGAACTAAGTTAATCCAAAGAGCAGATGATACAATTGAAACTGTTGAAAATAGAATCGATGTATACAACAAACAAACCTCTGTACTTATTGAATATTACACAAATAAAGGTATATTAAAGAGTATTGATGGCACAAAAAAACCAGATCTTGTATACAAAGAATTCGAAGATAAGTTAGAGGAAATAAACTAACTTATGGCAAAAACAAAAGTTACATTAGAATCTTTAATTAGTTTCTAAGATATGTCTTATTAAGTTAAGGCAAAAGTAAGATTTTTTAAGACATGTTGAAGAATTAAAGGAGGTTCTATATATGTCAAAAAAAGATGCTATAGAAGTTACAGGAGTTGTCACAGAAGCTCTACCAAATGCAATATTTAAAGTAGAACTAGAAAATGGACACGAAATACAAGCCCACTTATCAGGCAAACTCCGCATGAACAGCATAAGAATACTAGAAGGAGATAAAGTAACAGTAGAATTATCTCCATACGACTTAAGCCAAGGACGCATTACTTGGCGTAAAAAATAGTCCCATCATCTTGGGTGGAAAATCCGAAGGATTTTTCATCTCTGAGATAAGCGAAGATGCGAAGCATCAAGCGAATCCAGAGAACTAAGCGAGCGAGGACGAAAGTCCAAGCGAGAGGACATCATCTTGGGTGGAAAATCCGAAAGATTACAAACTAAAATTATGACTATTCTATAAAGCATAAGGTTAACAGATAGGAGCATAACATGAAAGTTAGAGCATCAGTTAAAAAAATGTGTGATAAATGCAAAATTATCAAAAGAAATGGTAAAGTTATGGTAATTTGCGAGAATCCAAAACATAAACAAAGACAAGGTTAGGAGGGTTTAATGCCTAGATTAGCTGGTATAGACTTACCAAGAGAAAAAAGAGCAGAAATTGGCCTTACCTATATCTATGGTATAGGACGTGCAACTGCAAACGAAATACTAAAAAACACAGGAATCAACCCTGATACTAAAATGAAAGATCTTACTGAAGAAGAGTTAGGTAAAATCCGTGAACAACTAAATCACTACACAATCGAAGGTGACCTTCGTCGTGAAACATCAATGAACATAAGAGCACTACGTGAAGTTGGTTCATATAGAGGATTAAGACACAAAGCAGGTCTTCCAGTAAGAGGACAAAATACAAAAAACAACGCTAGAACAAGAAAAAACAGAAAGGGTTAAGGAGAATAAATGGCAACTAAAGCAAAAACATCTCGTAAAAGAAGAGTTAAAAAACACGTTGAACGTGGCCAAGCTCACATTAACTCAACATTTAACAACACAATGGTAACACTAACAGATATGCAAGGCAATGCATTATCTTGGGCTTCAGCTGGACAATTAGGATTTAGAGGAAGCAGAAAATCTACACCATTTGCTGCACAAGAAGCTGCAGAAGTAGCTGCAAAAAAAGCAATGGATCAAGGATTAAAAACTGTTGAAGTGTACGTTAAAGGACCAGGTTCTGGACGTGAATCAGCAATTAGAAGCTTACAAGCAGCTGGCCTTGAAGTTACAATGATCAAAGACGTAACTCCAATCCCACACAATGGATGTAGACCACCAAAAAGAAGAAGAGTTTAATAAGGAGAAATAATGGCAGTATCAAAAGATCCAGTATATAAAAGAGCAAGAGCTTTAGGAATTTCTCCAGCATACTTAGGTTATACAGGCGAGTCAAAAAGACAATTACCACAAAGACGTGGCAAACTTTCTGATTATGGTATGCAACAAAGAGAAAAACAAAAAGCTAAATTTATCTATGGTGTATCTGAAAAACAATTTAGAGGATATTACGATAAAGCTACAAAAATCAAAGGACAAACAGGTGAACAACTTATAATCCTTTGCGAAAGAAGATTAGATAATATAGCATTTAGATCAGGACTTGCAAGAACAAGACGTGAAGCAAGACAAATCGTAACACACGGCCACTTACTAGTAAATGGCAAACAAGTAGACATCCCATCATACTTAGTAGAAGTAGGCGATGTAATAGAAGTTCGTGAAAAATCTAGAAGCAATACTTTATTTAAAACAATCAAAGAAACTAATGCTACATTTGGTGTAGTTGATTGGATGACTTCAGACTTAGAAAACTTAAAAGTTACAATCAATAGATTCCCAGAAAGAGAAGATATTGATATTCCAGTTGAAGAACGTATGATCGTAGAGTTCTACTCTAAATAATAAATAAAATAGTTGAGACTCAAGGAGATACCATGATCGAAAAATTAGATACAAAAATAGAAATTCTGGATATAAAGGAAGAAGATAACTACGGTAAATTTGCTTTATATCCACTTGAACGAGGCTATGGTACAACCATTGGAAACAGTATGAGAAGGGTGTTATTATCATCCTTACCTGGTTCTAGCGTCTCTAAAATACTCATAGAAGGCGTACTTCATGAATTTTCAGTTATCGATGGAGTAGTAGAAGACGTTCCTGAAATAATATTAAATATCAAGGGTCTTGATGTAAAAAAACATTCTGATGAAGATGTAACATTATTTTTAGAAATCGAAGGACCAAAGATTGTAACAGCTAAAGATATCAGCAAAGATGCTTCAATTGAAATTGCAAACCCAGACCATTATATAGCTACAGTAAATGACAAAGCCAGACTATTCATTTCACTAGAAGTTACAAACGGTAAGGGATATAGAGTTTCAGAATTTAACAAATCTGAATCAGATCCAATTGGAACAATAGCAATCGACTCTTCATTTACACCAGTAGAAAAAGTAAACTATTATGTAGAAAATACCAGAGTTGGAGAAATCACAGACTATGACAAACTAATAATAGAAGTTTGGACCAATGGAACAATAACTCCACAAGAAGCCCTTGCAGAAGGAGCAGGTATCTTAATAGATGACTTTAACTACTTTAAAGAATTACCAAACGCTTCTTTCGTAGAAGAAGACCAAAGTGAAGAAGTAGAAGAAGAAATCACCGAAGAAGAAGTTAGTGATAGCAACCTAAATAAAACTATAGAAGAATTAGACCTATCCTTACGTTCATTTAACTGCCTCAAAAGAGCAGGCTTTGATACAGTAGGTGACATAGTTGATAAAACTGAAGCAGAACTAAAAGCTATCAAAAACTTTGGTAAAAAATCTTTAGAAGAAGTAAAAAATAAGGTCCATGATTTGGGCCTTACACTAAAAGATGAATAGGAGGTAAGAATGGCAAACAAAAGAAAACTTGGCAGAAGAAGTGACCACAGAAACGCAATGCTAAGAAACCAAGTTACATCATTATTTGATAATGGTAGAATTGAAACAACAGTTACACGTGCAAAAGAAACACAAAAAGTAGCTGAAAAAATGATCACACTTGGTAAAACAAACACTCTTCACACCAGACGTCAAGCTGCAAGCTATATATATAAACCATCAACAGTACAAAAACTATTTGATGAAATCGCACCAGAATATGCCGAAAGAAATGGTGGATACACAAGAGTACTTAAACTAGGACCAAGAAGAGGTGACGGCTCTGAAATGGCTATTTTAGAGTTAGTTTAATAATCTATTGAAAATAAAATATTAAATCTCTGTTACATATAAGACCGCAAACTCGGCCTTATATGCCAAGAAATTGTGCGTCAAAATATGTCAAATCTAAAATGCCAATTTTAAAGTAGAGAGCTAGCATCTTTGTAAAACAAAGGTGCTTTTTATTTTGCCGATTTTAGCGTAAAGTTATTATGAGGAGATAATATGAACTATGAATTTATAATTTTTGATATGGATGGACTTATATTTGACACTGAGAAGATGTATTATGATTTACAGCAATGCAAGTAAATAATTATTATAATCATTGTTTAATAATAAAAAAAAATTAATACTAACAAACTTTTAATGAAACTTATTCAAAATATAAAAATTTCAAAATCATTACAAAAACTTATCACAAACCTTACATATTTCCGTTGTAAACTTATATTATCGGCATACAGTAATAGCGAAATTAATATATTAAATTTTATAATAGGAGAACAATATGAAAAATAATAAAGTATTAGCTGTAGCATTATCAGCAGGTTTAGTTTTTAGTGGAGCATACCTAGCTAATAGCAATATAAATGTTGCCTATGCTTCAGAAAGTCAACCAACAATAGAAGAGCTTAAAGCTCAAATTACACAACTAAAAAATGAAAAAAATGAGATAGATAGAAAAAAAGCTCAATCTAAAAATGCTATTAATTGGAGAGAAGATAATAGAAAGGTATCCGAATTACCTGAGGAAAAATTAAAACAATATGAAATATGGGATCAGAAAGACAGAAAGGTAATAGAAGAATGTGATGCACAAATGCTTGAATTGGATAAAAAAATTGCAGCCATTCAAGAACAAATAAAAGCTTTAGAAAATTCACCAACACCAGGTGAAGAAAATCCAGGCAATGGTTCAACAGAAGCAGACAAAGCTAAGGAATTTGAAGACTATAAAAAGAAATATAGCGACAAAATAGATGGTCTATCCGATCTAACAGAAGCAGAAAAAGCAGCAGCAAAAGAAGAAATAGCAAATGCAACAAGTGAAGCTGAAGTAAACAAAGCATATAACAAAGCATACTCAGCAAACCAAGATGCAGAATACGACAGAGAAAAGAAAGAAAGAGAAGAAAACTTTGCAAAAGATAAAGAAAATGCAAAAAAAGAAATAGATGATTACGGAGACAAACTAACAGAAAAAGAAAAAGAATCATTCAAAGAGCAAATAGACAAGGCACCAACAAAAGGCGCTATAACTGGTATATTAGAAGAAGCTAAAAAAGCCTCAGAAAACCCTCAAGAACCAGAAAATCCTCAAGATCCAGAGACACCAACAATAGATGAGGATTACAAGGATATGTTCTTAGAAAACCTTCTAAGCCTATCAAAATTAACAGATGAGGAAAAGGAAGCATTCAAAGAGAGAATAGAAAAAGCAAAAACCAATGGTGAAATCTATGATATCTATAACCAAGCTATTGATTTAAATAACTCACGAGACAAGAAGCCTGAAGACTCGTCTGTAAATAAAGATTACAAAGATATGTTCTTAAATAATCTTTTGACCTTGTCTAAACTAAGCTATGCAGAAAAAGAATCATTCAAAGAAAGAATGGATAAGGCAAAGACTAATGCTGAGATTTACGATATATACAATGAGGCGGTAGCTTTAAATACTTCTCGCAAGCAAAAACCATCAAAAGAAAATGAAAGTGAAAATCCAATCAATCCAGCAAAACCTCCTCACAGCAAGGACGAGTCAGAAGATTCATCAAGTGATTTAATATACGTAGCAAAAGGTTATAAGTACGTTAGTGAAGGTTTCTATCACAGATTAGATTTAGAAGATTCTTACTACAAACTAAAACTTGCCCTAAATGAGAATGAAATCTATGCTCAGGCTATAAGAATTTTACTAAAATATACACCGAATACAGTAAAAGATGTAAGAGGCCAACTTGAAAGTTTGCTCAAAGAATCTGTAGATTTACAGGAACAAGCAAAACTTGTTCTAAAGGAATATGAAAGTATACTAGGATACTAATTCTATAGGATCCAACAAAATAGTAAATAATATATTTAGGGGAAAACTCACAGTATTATACAGTATTGTGAGTTTTTCTCTTTTAAAAAATATGTAGAGATATTGTGAAAATTTACATTGGGTAAATAATAGACATAAAGGAGGGTTGATATGAAATACGATTTGATAATATTTGATATGGACGGATTGATGTTTGATACTGAGATTTTTTATTTTAAATCTTGGAAGGCATTTGAAGATAAGTATAATTTTCGCTTTGATATAAAAACTCGCAACAGAATTGCCGGAATGAATGAAGACAATGTTAGAGATGAGTTTGCCAAAATTTTAGGGGACTATGATAAAGCTAAGAATTTGCGTGATGAAATTAATGCTTATAGGAAAGAAGGATTAAAAAACTACAATGATTCAATAAAAAAAGAGGGACTTGTTGAGCTATTGGATTTTCTAAAGGAAAATGGCATAAGAGCATGTATAGCTTCATCTTCTGACAAAGAAAAAATCCTATACTTAATAGAAAAAGAAAATATAGAAGACTACTTTGACTTTGTAGTATCTGGGGGAGATTTTGAAAATAGCAAACCTAATCCAGAAATATTTGAAAAAGCCGCAGAAATAGCTAATGTTGATAAAAGTCGTGCCCTAATACTTGAGGATTCCCACAATGGATACTTGGCAGCAAAGTCAAGTGGAATAGACTATCTCATAATCCACGATACATCATTTCATAAAACTTTTAAAGCCGACAAAGAAGTAGATTCATTATTAGATGTGATTGAATATATAAAATAATTATTTAACATTATATTGAACATCTTGAAATATTTATTTAATACGCTATAATTTACTTAAGAAAAGCTTTTCTTTACAGGAGTAATATGGATTATTTAATAAAAATCAAAGAAAGATGGGATGATTTTACTCCATCTGATAAAAAAATAGGTGAATATATAATAGATAATCCCGAGCAAATAATTAATTATAATACTTTACAACTTGCTGAGATTATTCAAACTAGCCAATCAGCTATAATAAGATTTATCAAAAAAATAGGCTATAAGGGCTATATAGATTTTAAAATCGATGTTGCAAGATCAATTGAAGAGAATAGTGAATTCTTGCTTGATGAGGTAATATCGAAAGACGAAAGTATAGAAAATATTATTTCAAAAAGCAAGAACAATGTCTTATCTACCGTGGAAAAAACTTATGCACTGATTGATGATCAGAGAATTAAGACAGCCGTAGAGGATATAAACAAGGCAAATAATATCTACCTTGCTGGAGTGGGAAGTTCGGGCTTGATATGTGAAGATTTTTCCTACAAACTACAAAGATCTGGGAAAAAAGTTTTCTACCAAGTAGATGCTCATACCAATCTAGCCCTAGTTAGCAATATCTGTAAAGATGATTTACTGATAGCTATTAGTTATTCTGGATTAACAAAAGAAATTTTGATTGCATCAGAATACGCTAAAAATATAGGAGCGAAAGTTGTAAGCATTAGCAAGGCTCTTAACAGTGCTTTGGCTAACAATACTGACGAACTACTCCTTATTCCAGAGATTGAAAGGGAAATGCGATATGGCGCTATTTCTTCACGACTATCATCACAAATAATAACGGACATTCTTTACTATGGCTATGTTGCTGCAAACACAGAAAAAGTTAATGAAAATATGAGAACATCTAAACTACTGACAAATAAACTAAAGGATATGTAAATGTTAGGATTTTCTTTATACTTTGAAAATGATACTGATTTTGAAGAACAAATAGAAAAATTTAAAGGCTTTGATTTGTTGTTTACATCCTTGCACTATCCAGCAAGTGATGAAACTTATGATAAGTTTCTAACTTTGTTGGATGTGGCTAAAGATATTAATATTTGTGTAGATATCAACAATCAAACCCTAAAGGATCATCCAGATTTACTAGATATGGATTTAATTATAAGGCTTGATTTTGGCTTTAGTCCAAAAGAAATATCAGATTTATCCAACAAGAACCAGATAGCTATAAACGCCTCTACTGTTAATTACAAGTTTTTGGAAGACTTGGCAAAAGCAGGTGCAAATATGGCAAATATGATAGCAATTCATAATTACTATCCGCTAGTTTTTTCTGGTCTATCCCAAGAATATTTCCTAAGACAGAATGAGCTTATCAAATCTTTTGATATTAGAATTGCAAGCTTTGTCCCAGGCAATATAAATCTTCGAGGACCTGTTTTTGAAGGTTTGCCTACACTAGAAGAAGATAGGCATATGAATCCATACCTTAGCTTAGTAAAACAAAAAAGAAAATACAAGATGGATGAAATTATTCTGGCCGAAGATGTAGACGAATATAGCCAAAATTGCATAGTTAAATTTATAAATGATAGAGTTATAAGCCTACCTATAATTTGGAAAAAAAACAATGAGCAGATATCAAAAATAAAAGTTAGAAATGACATAAGTGACTATATAATTAGAAACGAAAGAAAGAAAAAGGATGTCAGTCCAGACCAGCCTAGACAGATAAAGAGGGGAGACCTTGTTATCATGAACAATTTGTCAGGTCGATATGCAGGAGAGATTGAAATTGTAAGAAAAGATCTAGGCTTATGCGAAGATAGAAACTTTATTGGCAGGATTGATAAGTCTTATATAGGTATTTTAGATTTGATAAAAGGAGGTGATATTATTGAATTCGACAGAAGATAGGAATCCTATAAGTTACGATTTGGATTTAAAATCAACTAGAGAAATATTAGAAATTATCAATAATGAAGACCAAAAGATAGCTTATAAGGTAAAAGATGCCATGGACCAAATTCAACCTTTGGTTGATGAGGTTATTACTACATTTGTTAATGGAGGTAGATTGTTCTACCTAGGAGCAGGCACAAGTGGAAGGCTAGGAGTTTTGGATGCATCTGAGACGGTTCCAACTTTTTCAGTAAATCCAACTTTAGTTACGGGTCTTATAGCAGGGGGTGATGATGCTTTAAGAAATCCAATAGAAAATGCAGAAGATTCCAAAGAAGCAGCAAAAATGGATTTACAAAAAGCAAATTTAACTAATAAGGATTTTGTAATAGGTATTGCTGCTAGTGGTAGAACACCATACTCTATTGGAGCAGTGGAATATGCCAGAGAAATTGGAGCAAAGACAGGCTCTATTGCCTGCAACAAAGATGCAAAGATTTCCACCTATGTAGACTACCCAATAGAGATAGAAACTGGCCCAGAAGTATTGAGTGGATCAACTCGTATGAAAGCAGGAACTGCAACAAAAATGGTTCTAAATATGATTACTACCACAGCTATGATCAAAATTGGGAAAGTATACGACAATTTAATGGTCGATCTAAAACCAACTAACGAGAAGCTGGTAGATAGGGCAACAAAAATTATAAGCGAAATTAGTGGATATGATTATGAATCATCAAAAAAGATACTAAGCCAAGCCAACAATAATGTAAAATCTGCAATAATAATGGCTACAAAGAATGTAGACTATGAAGAGTCTATAAAAATTCTTGAAAATAATAAAGGATTTATAAGAGAGGATTTGTAATGGATAATAATACATTAGCAAAATTATTAGTAGATGACTTTGGGGGTAGTAGCAACCTCATAGAAGTTATCAATTGTATGACAAGAGTTAGAGTAAAAGTAAGAGATAATAGTAAGGTAAACTACGGTGCCATAAAAAGTCGCGAGGGCGTAATGGGCCTAGTTGAAGGAGACCAGATACAAGTAGTATTGGGACCAGGTAAAAGTGAAAAAGTCGCTAAGGCAATGGCAGAAATTTCAAATGCAAAATTATCTGAAGAATTAGCAACAAGCACTGATAAAGAAAGCCTAGAAAGAAGAACTAGAGAAAACAAAGAATCCTATAAGGCAAAACAAAAACAAAGTGGATTTAAGAAGTTTACAGCTACTATAGCTTCGATATTTGTTCCATTAATACCAGCCTTTGTTGGCGCTGGACTTATTGGTGGTATAGCATCAGTTTTGTCAAATATGGCAACAGCTGGAACACTAACAGGTGATGGTGTAAATAACCTTATTCAGATTTTAAATGTAATGAAAAATGGTCTTTATGCTTACCTAAATATTTTTATAGGTATTAACACAGCAAAAGTCTTTGGAGCAAATGAGGGACTTGGCGGCGTTGTTGGAGGTATGGTTTACCTTACAGGTATGAATCCAGATATGCCTATAAGCAACATTTTCTTGGGAACTCCTCTTGCAGCAGGACAGGGTGGAGTAATAGGTGTACTAATTTCAGTATACTTATTAAGTAAGATTGAAAATGCTCTTCATAAAATAATACCAGATTCCCTAGACATTATATTGGTTCCAATGCTATCACTTTTAGCAGTAGGCCTTCTAACTATGTTTATAATAATGCCATTAGCTGGACTTATTTCAAATGGCCTAATAGGTTTTATTAACGGAGTAATCAATATTGGTGGCGCAGTATCAGGATTTATCTTAGGTGCCTTGTTCTTACCTATGGTAATGCTTGGTCTTCACCAAATTCTAACACCAATACATGTAGCAATGATTGAGCAACAAGGCGCGACATACTTACTGCCAATTCTTGCAATGGCAGGAGCAGGACAAGTAGGAGCTGCACTTGCAATACTTGTTAAATGTAGAAAGAATAAACAAATTACAACTATTGCCAAAGGTGGACTTCCTGTAGGATTTTTAGGAATTGGGGAGCCACTTATATATGCGCTAACCTTACCAATGGGCAAGGCTTTCATCACAGCTTGTCTTGGTGGAGGTATAGGTGGCGCAGTTATAGGAGCTATAGGATCTATTGGTTCAACAGCTATAGGACCATCAGGTCTTGCACTAATTCCACTTATTTACCAAAATAGATGGCTAGGTTATCTAGCTGGCCTTATTGCTGGCTATATAGGTGGATTCGTATTAACATATTTCTTTGGAGTTGATCAGAAATATGTAGATGGAGCTAACCTTGATAACTCAAATAAATTTGAATTTAAATAGCTTATAGTAAGAGGAGTCCTGAGAAATATGCTTTGTGATTAGAATTATTTCTTAGGACTTCTTTTTATTTTCCTATGGAATTTAGTCAAAGGCTCAAATGCTTGAAATTACAAGCTTTACCTCTTGTGAAATTATTTGCCAAAGGGCATATAAAATGATATAGTTAAATATAAGAAATTATACTTTTATAAAA
This sequence comes from Anaerococcus urinomassiliensis, assembly GCF_900128425.1. Taxonomy (NCBI): domain Bacteria; kingdom Bacillati; phylum Bacillota; class Tissierellia; order Tissierellales; family Peptoniphilaceae; genus Anaerococcus; species Anaerococcus urinomassiliensis. Next base: position 1,575,705 of record NZ_LT635782.1, on the reverse strand, counting down.
ATGAGGTAAGGGTATGAAAAAGACACTGATTGATAAAGTTAATAATAAAAATTTTGAAGTGTTAAACTCTATGGATGATTGGGTGAGGATTGTCGATTTGAATGCAAAGACGATTTTTGTCAACAATTCGCTAGACCTTGCTAGGAAAAAATCTGAAAGTTTAAGCATTTATCTTGATGAAAATGTACCCTTAAATCTAGCTAGCGAAAATGACTCCATAAGAAATACTACTGTAATAGAAGAAAAGTTGATAAATAACAGATATTATAGCATAAAGTCTTCACCTATTGTTATAGGTGGAGAATATTCTGGCGTAGTGGAAGTTTTTAGGGACATAACCCGAGAAACTAATATGAAAATCGAACTTTTTGATGCCAATAGAAATATGCTCGACGATGTGAGATTTGTTAGAAAAGTCCAATCTTCGATTTTGCCAAAAAATAAGATTTATGGCAAACTTGACCTCAAATCTTATTATAATCCTTGTTCTAATGTATCAGGAGATATGTTCGATTTGATAAAGCTTGATGATAATAGGTATGCTTTTTATATTTCCGATGTTATGGGCCATGGAGTCAAGGCTTCTATCCTAACTATGTTTGTTAAAGTATCTATCAGTTCGATTTTTGACAAGTATCCTGACTATACACCTAGTCAGGCTTTATTAAAACTTAGAAGCCGTTTTTATGATCTCGATATTGATTCGTCTCAATACTTCACAGCCTGGCTTGGAATATTTGATATGGGAAATAATACTCTTTGTTTTTCAAATGCTGGTCATAATTGCCCACCGATGATCTATAGGTCTGATGCACAGGCTTGCGAATATTTGCACGCCAATGGAAGGATGATTTCAAATATCATAGAGCCAGATGTATATAATGAAGTGACTACAGAGTTAAAAGATGAAGATTTAATTCTTTTTTTCACGGATGGAGTTATCGAAGCAACTGATGAGGATAATAAAGAGTTTGGTCTAGCAAGACTAAAAGAAGTTTTTTGCCAGAGTAGGCAAATAGAAAAAATTTACGATGAAATAGAAGATTTTAGCTGGGGAGAGCAAAAGGATGATATAACCTTGGCTATGATTACTTATAGGAGAAATAATGCAGTTAAATAAATTAATAGATCATACAAATTTGAAGGCTGAAGCAACAAGTGAAGATATCAAAAAACTAGTTGATGAGGCAGTTGAACATGAGTTTTTTAGTGTTTGCGTAAACTCATCTTTTGTAAAACTTATCAAAGATTATAACAAAGATGTAAAGATTGCAACAGTTGTAGGCTTTCCTCTAGGAGCTATGGCAACATCTGCCAAGGCCTATGAAACAAAATGTGCCATTGAAGATGGGGCAAGTGAAATAGATATGGTTATAGAAGTTGGCCGCCTAAAGGAAAAAGACTATGACTATGTTCTAAATGACATTAAAGCAGTTAAAGAAGCTTGTGGAGACAATTTATTAAAAGTTATAATCGAAACTTGCCTATTAACTGAAAAAGAGATTGTAAAAGCCTGTGAACTAGCTGTAGAAGCTGGGGCAGACTTTGTCAAAACATCAACTGGATTTTCAACAGGAGGTGCAAAAGCATCTGATATTGCCCTAATGAGAAAGACAGTAGGTCCAGATATTGGTGTAAAGGCATCTGGTGGTATTCACACTAAAGAAGAAGCACTAGAAATGGTAGAAGCTGGCGCAAGTAGGATTGGTGCAAGCAAGTCCATAGAAATTTGCAAATAGGACAATTTATGGCAAATGAAGTAATGATGCAAGCCTTTGAGTGGGATACTTGGGCTGATGGCAGTTTTTATAAAAATTTAACAAAGAATGCAAAAAAATTAAAAGAAAATGGAATTGACTCCCTATGGCTTCCACCTATGACTAAGGGTGGATCAGACATGGACGTGGGATACGGAGCCTATGACCTATGGGATCTTGGAGAATTTGACCAAAAAGGAACTGTCAGAACCAAATATGGGACAAAAGAGGAACTCCACCAAGCCATAGATGCCCTCCATGATGCGGGCATCAAATGCTATGCAGACGTAGTGTTAAATCACAAGGGTAACGGCGATGAGAAAGAAAAATTCCAAGCTATAATGGTAGACCAAAACAATAGGACCTTGGATGTTGGCGAAGCGACAGACATAGAAGCATGGACCCATTTCACCTTCCCTGGAAGAAATGGCAAATACTCTGACATGCAGTGGCACTGGTACCACTTTACAGGAGTTGACTACGATGACTTGTCCGGCACATCTGCAATTTATCGTATAGTTGGAGATGGCAAATATTGGGATGACGATGTTTCCAACGAAAAGGGCAATTTTGACTACCTTATGAACAACGACATCGACCACAACCACCCAGAAGTTCGTGAAGAAATATTTAAGTGGGCAGATTGGTTTATAGAAGAAACAAAAGTAGATGGCTTCCGTTACGATGCCCTAAAACATATATCAGAAGAATTTATCCATAGCCTATCAAGTCACATCATAGATGAAAAAGGCTTGGACAATTTCTATTTGTTTGGTGAATTTTGGCAATATTCTAAAGAATCCATAGAACATTATCTAGGAGCAACCAACCATCAAATAGATTTGTTTGACGTTCCACTTCACTTCCACATGGAAGAAGCCAGCAAGTCCATGGGCAATTACGACATGAGAAAGATATTTGACAATACAATTGTTGGAGACTTCCCGGCAGAAGCTGTAACCTTTGTAGACAACCACGATAGCCAACCTGGCCAAGGTTTGGAATCTTGGATTGAACCATGGTTTAAGGAAATAGCCTATGCACTAATATTGTTTAGAAAAGATGGTTATCCTTGCGTATTTGCAGGAGATTACTATGGCCTATGTGGACCAGTAAAAACCGACCCGCTCGACCAGATGATAAACAATATGATAAGTGTCAGAAAGAAATACAATCATGGCAACCAAGACGACTACTTCGACGACCCAGCAGTAATAGGTTGGGTAAGACGTGGCGATAGTGACCACAAGCCACTTGCAGTTTTAATATCTATCAAAGATATGGCAGAAAAACAAATGCACGTGGGAGAAGGCGAAGCAGGGGCAACCTATGTTGACCTATCTGGCAAAAATGAAGAAGTAACAATAGATGAAGCGGGCAACGGAGTCTTCACAGTAGGCCCAGGCCAAGTGACATATTGGGCAAACAAAGAAAGCTTATGAAATATTACGCAGTAAAAAAAGGCAGAAATCCTGGGATTTATACATCCTGGGATTCTTGTTTAAAAGAAGTAAAAGGATATAGTGGAGCAATCTATAAGTCTTTCAAGACCAAGGAAGAAGCTAAAAGCTATATGGCAGGTGAAGAAAAAGATATAGAAATAGGAGCAAACTCAGTCATAGCCTATGTAGACGGATCCTACAACCAAAAGCTAAAAGTATATGGATCAGGAGCAGTCTATATCACAGATGATAAAGAGATAGAACTAATGAAATCCTACGACGACGCCTACCATATCCATAGAAATGTGGCTGGAGAAGTAAAAGCAAGCGAACTTGCCATAGAAAAAGCCATAGAAGATAAAAAAGATCAAATCATAATCTACCACGACTACCAAGGAATAGCATCCTGGGCAAAGGGTGATTGGAAGACAAACAACGACTTGACCAAATCATATAAAAGATTTATAGATCAGGCAAGAAAGAAAATAAAAATAGACTTTGTAAAAGTAAAGGGTCATTCCAATGACAAAAACAACGACAAAGCAGACCAGCTAGCCAAAGAAGCAGCAGGTATAGGATAAAAGGCAGGAGAAATCCCGCCTTTTAAAATCCTGATTTTTAAATTATGTTTGATTATGTGTCTTATAGGTTTTTACTTGTTTAAGGCTGTACCGTTGCATTAAGGGGGTAGGGTCGAGGGGTAGCAATTGCCAGTCCGGCCGCTCTCGGACAGACCCCTACGTCCCACGGAAACTCGCTTTTGCAAAGCTCCTCCGTGCTACCGCACTATGTTTCCGGGTTAAACAACCGAAATCAACGGTTGTTTAACTCCCACCGCCACTGCGTGGTGCGCAGAACAGTAGAAGTTTGCTTCGCAAATTCTTTTATGTTGATTATATTATCTAACTTTATTATTCCAACACACCTGTCATCCTCGAGGGAGGCCTTTTAAGGCCGACCGAAGGATCTTTACAAAGAAATCAAAAAGAAAATATTTTTCTTTTATTTTACTAATCGATATCTTTTATTTAAATATTTTTTAAGGCTGTACCTTCGTACCTCGGGGGATAGGAATTAGGGGTAACGGAGACCCCTTTTTCCTTTCCCCCGATCCCCCTATACCTTCTACACCCCCACCGCTCCTGCGGAGAGCAATGAGCAGAAGAAGTTTGCTCCGCAAATTCTTTTGTTTTAACTGTTAATGCACTATAAGCTACACCATTAAGTCTAAGTGTTTTAAGCTTAGAGGAGGAAAAAATCGGGTTTTAAGATCTCATAATTTCGTATAAAAAATGGCACTGTTTGAGCGTAGCGAGTTTGCGATTTTTAGAAATTTGAGATTGATAAAACCCAAATTTTGGTATTCATACTACAACATCGCCCCACGCGAGTGGCCGTTTCGAGGGGGTAGCAGAAAAGGGGGTCTAAGGGGGAAAACCGGTTGGGGAGAATCGGAACTCCCCTGGGTTTTCCCCCTTAGGACGAAGCTATAACCTAAAATAATAATTAAATATAAGACATTATAACAACTTATTACTCAATAAAAATATTTACCAATATTTTTCTAAAAAATACTAAACAACAAGTGCGCTGAGACCCCTGCAACCAAGCCTCCAATAGTATGCGATAAAATAGCTTTACCAGTAAGCTCTTTTGATCCTATGGCATCCATCATTGCTACGTGAGTTGATAGGTATCCTGAGTAGCACATACATATGGATGTAAATACCGCTAGGTCGTTTGCTGTGGCTAGGTTATTTGCTACTAGACCCTTTACTACTCCGAGGGCTGCGCCAGCTGATCCTAGGGACGTTATTGGGACTGCTATTGATTCACTAAAGGTGAATCCAAATAGTGGGTTTAGGATGAAGGACAATTTATTGCCTACCCATGGTAGAAGGGGAACGCCTTCGTTGATTGCTCCTGTGTATATACCATCTGCTGGTGCTGTATTTGTCAAAAGCATTATCATGGTGCAGATACTTATTACGCCTGGGATGATTGAAAGACCCATATCTAGGCCAGATTTGCCACCTTCAAGGAGGGCTTGTATAAATCTTAGTCCAACAGACCCATCTCTGATTATTCTAGAATTAGCAGGGATATCATCCAAGGATTCCACTTCTACCATTTCATCTACACCGTAGTGTTTTTTGCAAAAACCTTGCATGATTCTTACACTTATTATAGATCCAATAATGGCGCCTAGGTTGCCTATCATTGCAGCCTTACCAGCCCCAGGGATTTTTAGTGATCCTATGCTACCTGTAACGATAAGGCCCATACCAAAGGATGTGCCAAGGTTTGTTAGCGATGGTAGCTGGTATTTTTTGAAAAGCATCTTAAAATTATCTTCGCTAGCCAGAGTTAGGATTGATGGATTGTCTGACAGATAGCAATTTAATATACCTAGAGATGCCGCTCCTGGTAGATTATAAATTGGTTTCATTATTTTTGCAAGCATGACATTTATCAGCGATATAAAACCGAATTCGGCAAAAAGTGCTGATAAGGCTCCTGTTAGTACACATATGGCTGTCAGGTAAAAACAAGTATTTATTAACAAGTCAAAGGCTTGGTTCATAATAGTTGACAGCATATTGTATAGACCCATGGTTTTTCCAAGGGGGATAAAAAATCCAAAAAATAGGATTACAAATATAAAGTTTTCTTTGCTAATATTTTTAGTGTATTTTCTTTGATTTTCCATATAATACCTCTTACTAAATTATAATTGATTATAAAATTTATGTCTATTTACTTGTAATAGATATTCTAATAAGTAAAATAGTATAAGAAATGGAAATGAAGTTCTTCCATAAATTATTTTAAAACCGCTAAAAGCTGATGACTTCTACTTTTGTAGGGATTACCAGCTTTTTTTATTTGAGGAGATTTATGTTAGTAGATATAGGAATTATTTTTATTTTAGGAATTGTTTTTGCAAAATTTTCTGAAAAAATAGGTTTGGCACCAATAATAGGCATGCTAATTGCAGGGATTTTGATAAGTCCTAATCAATTAGCCTTGGTAAGTGAAAACATTGTAAATTTAAGTAGTGATTTAAGGCAGATTGCCCTAGTTACAATACTCAGTCGTGCAGGACTTTCTCTAAATTTTGACAAGCTTAAAAAAGTTGGCAGGCCTGCAATTTTGCTAAGTTTCGTTCCGGCTTCTATAGAAATGCTAGGAATTATTATCTTTGGAAAGATGATATTTAAAATTGACACTATTGATGCTGGCATCCTTGCGGCTGTCCTTGCTGCTGTAAGTCCTGCCATAGTGGTGCCACGTATGATTAGACTTATGAACGAGGGATACGGTAAGGATAAGCATATACCAGAGATGATCTTAGCTGGGGCAAGTGTAGATGATGTCTTTGTAATTGTATTTTTCTCTTCCTTCCTTGCTCTAAAAACAGGCGGAGATTTATCTTTTATGAATTTCTTAAATATTCCAATTTCCATAATTACTGGCATAATCTTAGGAATTATTATAGGGAAAATATTGGGAAAAATACTTGTAAGCTTTGACATAAATCCAATTTATAAGGCTATGATTTTTATAAGTCTTGGATTTTTGACCCTAAGATTCCAAGAGATTGTGTCAGATTATATAGCAATATCAGCCTTGATTTCAATCATGACAGCTGGCATGGCTATAAATATGGAAGATGAGAGTTTGACAAGTGACCTTTTGGGATCCTTTGGAAGATTGTGGAAGGTTTTTGAAGTGTTTTTATTTGTCTTGGTTGGCATATCTGTAGACATGGCCTATGTAAAAGAAGCAGGATTTCTGGCAGTTTTACTAATACTAATCGGCCTAATCTTTAGGATGGTCGGAGTTAATATATCACTTATTGGTACAAATTTAAACAAGGACGAGAGATTGTTTACATCCTTTGCCTATTTGCCAAAGGCGACAGTCCAAGCAGCCATTGGTCCAGTTGCCTTATCCATGGGACTTGCTTCAGGAAATCTTATTTTATCAGTATCTGTAATTGCTATACTTTTTACAGCTCCACTAGGAGCAATCCTAACTGACAATACTTATGATAAACTGCTTAAAAAGAGTTAACTATAAATAAGCTGAACCCCTCCATCCGTATTCCGGGTTTTGGGGTTCAGCTCAAAATAGCTAACTCTTTTTTACTTATATGATTCTTCTACTCTTACGATTTCATCTAAGAGTTTTAGATAGTACTTTTGGGCAACTTCTAATTCAAATAGACTAGAATCGTCAAAGTATGCTTGCATTTCATCGATTAATTCTTTTAGTTTAGGGTCTTCACCGTGAGCTTCTTTTAAAGCCTTAGCTCTGGCTACTAGACCGTTTATCCTATGGATAAGGCCCATAGTCCTTGCTTCTTTGTCATTTTCTGTAAGAAGTTCCCTTAGAGTCCATTTGACATTATTTTCAGTTTCTCCTGCCTTATGTTGGATTGCTAGGTCGTTTTCACGCATCAAATCCAAGAAATCAAACAAATGATCTCTGTCAAAGCCAACAAAAAGTATAAAAGGGAAATCAAGACTTGGGCCTTCGGAAAGATTTTCGTCACTTTTTTCAAATCCTTCAAAGCCCAAAAGATATCCAATGCGTTGGTCTATAGAATCTTTTTCCACTCTAATAATGCCGATATTTTGTTCATCGGCTAATTTTTCGAATTTTTCTATATCGTAATCTTCTTTGATATTATATAATAAAACTTTTGCCATATTACCTCTCTTTGCTAAAATAACTATACTTTATAAGCAAATGATAAACAAATTTTGAAATTGGGTATAAATATAAATAAATACCACACAAACGGAGGGACTATGGCTATTAAGACAAGCGCTGGCTATCAAAGACCAGATTATTTAAGGAAAATAGAAAGTATATTAAGACAAGCAAAGGATGTATTAAGTCAACTTGAAAGATCAGAAAGAAAAATAGAAGGCAAATATGATTTTAATTCACATAGCTTGCTAAGAGGCAACTTTTTTGGCAACTTCTTAAGAGGCAACAAAGTATCTGCTGTAAATAGCAATATCGACCGTGCCCAACAAGCTCTATTAGACCTTCATGCCAACTTGCTACTATTTGATGAGAACTTAGCAAAGAAAATTTATTTACCAAGTAAGATGAGCGAATTTTCTTCAGCAAATGGCAAGGCAAGCGACATTGCTATCAGAACAAATATGAGACTTAAACAATTTGATATTACAAAGGCAAAAAGATCTTTGCAAACTGTTATAAGAAGACTAGAAAGCGAAGAGAAAAAAACTCGCTATGAGATAGCAAAGGAAAAAGAACTAAAAGAATATAAGAAAGATAAACTTAAAGGCAAAATAAATTAAAAAAAGGGGTTGTTGCAAATTGATAGATATCTAACGTTCCATCATTGGAGTGCACTCCCAGAAAGTTTGAGGTTTAGCCCGCCGGCTCATGGAGGCCAAACTTTCTGGGAGGGTGCTCGAATGATATAGGAACGATTTATCTATTTTGCAACAGCCCCCTATTTGTATGGCATCAAATCATTGTCAATAAGTTTATTAATAGCGTAGCCTACGCCGGACTTTAGGTTGGATTTTGTTATGAAATCTGCGTGAGCCTTTAATTCTTCGACAGAATTTTCCATGGCTACGGCAAATCCTGCATGCTCTAGCATAGGGATATCATTTCTTTCATTTCCTATACTCATTATCTCATCTTGGCTTATACCAAGTTCTTTTGCCATTGCACCAACAGCATAACCCTTGTTGGTATTTTTATTCATAACTTCTATTAAAAATGGTGCAGTTCTTACTGCATAGTAATTTTCAACCAAGTCTTTGGGCATATTATTGTATAGCTTGTCAATGGCAGTTTTTCGTCCTAATATCAATATCCTGCCCAATTTTTTATCTTTGGGGAAGTCACTGTATTTGATACGAGTTATGGGCAATTTAGATATCTTTGCATCTATCCTGGTGTAAATACTAGGGTTTTTGTGACGGGAATAAAATCCCTCGTGGTCCATAGCAGAAACTTCTACATTAAAATCTTTAACTAAGTCATCCACTATTTTAAAATCAGATGGGGATTGGTAGGTCCCGGAAATTGGCTCTTCTGTAAGATTATCAAATATATAAGATCCGTTTTGGCAAACAGAAAAATGATCTTTCCTATCTAGACCCAGCTTCTTTACTAGCCCTCTCATGCCAGAATAAGGTCTACCAGATGCCAAGGCTATGTGCACACCCATGTCACGTGCCTTATCTATGGCTATTATATTTTCTTTTGTAAGTCTTTTTAGTGGAGTAACTAGGGTGCCATCCACATCTATTGTTATAAGTTTAATCATATGATTATTATAGCCTTAAAAATTATAATTTAAACAATTAAAGTAAATTGGGTATAAAATAAATATAAGCAAGTTTTAACAATATAAGGAGAAATTATGATAATCGGAATTCCAAAAGAGATAAAAGACCAAGAAAATAGGGTTGCAATAATCCCTGGAGCAGTAACAGAACTTAGCAAGAAAAATGAAGTATTTATAGAAAAAGGAGCCGGCCTTGGATCAGGCATAACAGATGAAGATTACATAGAAGCAGGAGCTAGTATCCTAGATACAGCAAAAGAAGTCTGGGAAAAAGCTGATATGATTTATAAAGTAAAAGAACCTCTAGAAGAAGAATACCAATATTTTAGAGAAGGATTAATCATCTATACCTACCTTCACCTAGCAAGCAACTTAGAACTGGCAAAAAAAATGGTAGATACAGGAGTAATAGGCATAGGTTATGAAACTGTACAATTAGAAGATAGAAGCCTTCCACTACTTCGTCCAATGTCTGAAATAGCAGGACGTATGGCAGTCCAAGAAGGAGCATCATACCTAACCAAACCAAATGGTGGGCGAGGAATACTTCTTCAAGGTGTACCAGGAGTAAGACCAGCTCATGTTGTAATAGTCGGTGCTGGTGTAGTAGGAACAGGAGCAACAAGAATAGCAGTAGGAATGGGAGCAAGGGTAACAGTCCTAGATGTAAACATTAATGCCTTAACAGCAATAACAAATATATTCCCAGATAAAGTTGAGACACTTTACTCAAACCCACTAAACATAGAAGAAAGCTTAAAAACAGCAGACCTTGTTATATCAACAGTACTAATCCCAGGAAGAAAAGCACCACAGCTAATCAAAGAAGACATGGTAAAACAAATGAAAGAAGGATCTGTAATAGTTGACGTGGCAATAGACCAAGGTGGATCAACAGATTTAACCAAAGGCCACCCAACAACACATACAGACCCAACATTTGTAAAATATGATGTAATACACTATGCTGTAGCAAACATCCCAGGAGCAGTAGCGATGACATCTACTTACGCCCTATCAAATGCAACAACAAGATATGCAAAAGCAATAGCAGACATGGGCTTGGAAGCAGCATGTCAAAGATTCCCAGAGCTTGAAAGCGGAATAAATACCTACAAAGGACATGTAACCTACCAACCAGTTGCAGAAGACTTAGAACTTGAATATAAACAATTAGATTTTGCTGAGTAAATAGCAATATATGAACACCTTAGAGGACTAGGGTGTTTTTTTTTATTGGAACTTTTAACTATTATATTAGGCAAACCTAAAAAAATACTTTACAAAACCTAATAATAGTATTATAATAGCCTTAATCAAATTATTAAGGAGAATCATATGATAAATAAAATTATATTATTAATACTAACACTCACATCACTAACAGCTTGTGGCAATGCTAACCAAGCAGCAGATACTAAAGACAAACAGAATGTTGATATTAGCCAAAGTGTAGAAAGTGAAAATAAAGAGCATGTAGACAAAGATGATAGTAAAGAAAAACCAGTTGAAGAAAATGATAAAAAAACAGCTGATAATAAAAAAACTATCACAGTTACAACAACTTTTATAGCAGATATGGTAAATGAGCTTATAGGTGATACTGCAAATGTAGAGCTTATAATACCTGCTGGTAGCGATCCCCATATGTATGTAGCTAAACCAGAAGATTTAAATAAACTTACACAATCAGATTTAGTTTTATACCATGGTATACATTTTGAAGGAAAGATGGTAGATGCACTTGAAGAAGTGGGCTATGCTCTAGCAAGTACATTTGACAAAGAGAAAATTGGACAAATGGAAGATGAAGAGGATGAATCACAGATGGTTGAAGACCCTCACTTCTGGTTTGACATAGACCTATACAAAGAAGCTTTTTCAAATGCTGCAAATAAGCTTAAAGAACTATACAAAGATGATGATCAAGTAGTAGAGACAATCAATAAAAATGAGAAAAATTATCTTGAAAAATTAGATGATCTTGATAATTACAACAAAGAAAAACTTGCAGAAATTCCAGAAGAATCAAGATATCTGATTACCCCACACGATGCTTTTAATTATTTTTCTAGAAGATATGGCATAGAAGTTATGGCTCCTCAAGGAGTAAGTACAGATTCAGAAGTTTCAAATAAAGACCTTGAAGATACAGCTCAATTTATAGCCGACCATAAAATAAAAGCTATTTTTGCTGAATCAACAACTAATCCAGAAAGAATGGAAAAACTAAAAGATATAGTTAAAAGCAAGGGATTTGAAACAAAAGTTATCCATGGTGATGGACAAGAATTATATTCTGATTCACTAGATGAAAAGGGCAAAGCTGGGGATAATTTCATCGATATGTACAAACATAATATAGATTTGATTGTAGAAAATCTAAAGTAGGTGAAGATGCAATATGCAATTGAAACAAATAATCTAAATGTTTCTTATGCTAACAATAAAGTATTGGAGAATGTAAATCTCAATATCCCAGTTAATACTAGGACAGCAATTATTGGAGCTAACGGGGCGGGAAAATCTACTTTGATAAAATCCTGCCTCGGTCTTATAAGAAAAGATAGTGGCCAAATTAAAATACTTGGAAAAAATATAGAAAAAGCAAAAACAAACATAGCCTATGTAGCCCAAAAAGATACAGTAAATTGGAATTTCCCAACTACTGTATATGATGTTGTGATGATGGGGCGCTACCCTTATCTAAAGAAATTCCAAAAACCAAAGCAAAAAGATAAGGATGTGGTTATTGATGCCTTAAATGAGATGGGCATAGCAGATTTAAGCGATAGACCTATTAATAACTTATCTGGAGGCCAAAAACAAAGAGTTTTTTTGGCTAGGGCCCTTGCCCAAGATGTGGACTTATATATTTTAGATGAACCTCTCACAGGAGTTGATATAAAAACTGAAGACATAATAGCTGATCAGTTTAAAAAACTCCAAGGACTTGGAAAAACAATTATAGCAGTCCACCACAACATCTACACCCTAGAAAAATACTTTGACAATGTTGTCGTTTTAAATAGGCATGTAAAATACTCGGGAACAATATTTGTAGACGGACTTGATGAGAAAATTAATCAAGGATTTAGGGGATAGGATATGAAAATTTTTCAAATGTATTCCTTTCAAATTGTTCTTATAGGGACAGTATTACTTGCTATATCTGCAAGTTTAATAGGGTCTATAAACGTCTACAAAAGTCAATCTCTAATAGGTGATGCCCTAGGGCATTCAACCCTACCGGGGATTATATTAGCATATATGCTAAGTTTAGAAAAAGACCCGCTGATACTTCTAATCGGGGCAATATGCTCATCGGGCTTATCTTATATTTTAATCCATTACTCATCATCTAAAAGTAAGATAGGTCCAGATGCAAATATGGCTATATTTTTGTCGGGATTTTTTGGATTTGGCTTGGTATTAAAATCATATATCCAAGGCAATCCTAATTTTGTCGGAGCAAGTAAGGCGGGATTAGATAATTATATTTTTGGTCAAGCAGCTTATTTACAGAAAAAAGACATTTATTTGATACTTTTTGCTACACTTATAGTTGTTTTGCTAATAGGTATTTACTATAGAGATTTGAAATGTTATTTATTTGATAAAGAATACGCAAGTCTTATTGGTGTGGATATTAAAAAACTTGATATCCTAATTTTATTTTTAACAATATTAGTAATTGGAGTTGGGATAAAAGTAGTAGGAGTTATTTTAATTAGCTCCCTTATGATAATACCGATTGTAAGTGCTAGCAAAGTTACTAACAATTTTTTAATGTTACTTACTCTGTCTGCATTATTTTCTGTCATAGGATCAATCATGGGTAGCCTTATTTCTACAATATACCAAGGATTTTCTACAGGTCCTACAATAATACTATGCCAAGGGTTAATTTCACTAATGGTAATTGCTTATACTAAAATAAAAAAAGGAGATAAGTGTCATGAATAATTCTCTTATAGTTTTAATATTAACAGCAATATCATGTACCCTATTAGGAGTATTTTTACTTTTAAGAAATTTATCCATGTTGACAGATGCAATAAGCCATACAGTCTTATTAGGTATAGTTCTAGCCTATTTCATAGTAAAAGATTTGGATAGCCCGCTACTAATTTTAGGGGCATCGATGATGGGGATAATTACGGTTTATTTAATTGAAACAATTGGTAATAGCAAGTTTGCAAAATACGATGATGCAATAGGCATAGTATTTCCAATACTATTTTCCCTAGCGGTAGTGCTTATAAGTAAATTTTTTAGAAATGCACATTTGGATATTGATATTGTCTTGATGGGAGAGGTTTTGTTTTCATCCCTAATAAAAACAGAAATATTTGGGGTAAAAATTTCAACTGCCATACTCTACGGTTTAATCTTATTAGTGCTAATAGTAAGTTTTATACTAAGTCAGTATAGAAAACTAAAAATATCTACATTTGATAAAGACTTTGCATACTTAATAGGCATACCTACAGCAGCAATTTTCTATGGACTGATGACCTTAACATCCATAACTACTGTTATATCCTTTAACAATGTGGGAGCCATACTGGTAATTTCATTTTTTATTGCACCAGCAGCAACAGCGATTAACTTTACAAAAAGTTTAGAATCAACATTTATTGTGAGCATTCTTATTGCAATAGCTAATTGTATCTTAGGATATATATTAGCAATAAAAATAAATGTATCTATAGCAGGGGCAGTATCAAGTGTCAATATGGCTTGTTATCTGGCTTCAATCATCCTAAAGCAGTATATTGATAATAGTAAAATAGGAAACAAGCAATATACAAAAGAGGATAAAGATGCACGCGATGAACCCGCAAAAGGAAGAATACTTAATAACCATATTTAAGCTAATGGGAGAAGATCAGAAGGTAACAAATAAATCTATATCAACATACCTTGATCTAGCTCCACCCACAGTAACAGAAATGTTAAAAAAATTAAAACAAGAGGGCTTGCTAGTAGATGATAAAAGCAATTTTTTGACTGATGAAGGCATCAAATATACCAAAAAACTCCTTTCTAAGCACAGGCTTTGGGAATATTTTTTAGAAAATAATTTGAAATTTTCTTGGAAAGATATCCACCCAATAGCAAGTGACCTTCAATCAGTAACAAACGATGAACTTTTAGAAAAGCTCAACGCCTACCTGGGATACCCAGACTACTGCCCTCATGGTTCTATAATATTTATAAATAATGAAGAAACTCCAGATGATTTTATAAAAATGTCAGAAGCTAAAACTGGCAAAGCCTATATCATCAGGAGAATAAGAGATGATCACGATTTGTTAAGTTATTGTGAGAATATGGAAATAGGAATAGGAGATAAAATAAAATTTCTAGCCTATGACAAATTTGACAACACAGCTATAATTATAGAAAATGACAAAGAAAAAAGAATCTCTCCAAAGGCTTGTAAGGACATATACTTAAAAGAAATAGATTAGAAGGGGCTGTTGCAAAATAGATAAATCGTTCCTATATCATTCGAGCACCCTCCCAGAAAGGTCTCTGTCAGCCGACGGGCTAATTACCTCCCTGAGCCGGCGGGCTAAGCCTCAAACTTTCTGGGAGTGCACTCCAATGATGGAACGTTAGATATCTATCAATTTGTAACAGCCCCTTTTTCTGTATATTAACGGAAAATAAAGGTACAATTATCCCATGGAACTTAACAGAAAACGCTACAATGATTTAGATACTTATTATAAAATCAAATATGGAAAGAAGATTATAAAATTGCCCCTAGATGGTGGTTTTACTTGCCCCAACCGTGATGGGACTTTATCGTCACGTGGGTGTATCTATTGTTCTGATGTAGGAGCTGGAGAGTGGACTTATAGGTCTGTTGGAGATATCAGAGCTCAAATCGCCTATCAGAAGAAGATCCTAGCAAAACCTGGTAGAGAGGAAGGATATATTGCTTATTTTCAAAACTTCACCAATACCTATGGAGATGTGGCAAAAATGCGTGAGATGTTTTATGCTGCTATAAATGAAGCTGATATAGTAGGACTATCGATAGCAACTCGTGCCGATTGCCTGCCTGATGAGGTTTTGGCAATGCTATCTGAATTAAATCAAATTACTGACCTTACCATAGAATTGGGCATGCAAAGTGTCAATGAGGGCACTTTGGAATTTATCAACCGTGGATATTCTCATCAAGAATTTGATAACGGTGTTCAAAAACTATGTAGTTTGGGTATAGAAATGGTAGCTCATATTATAGTGGGATTAGTTGGAGAAGATATTGATGACTATCTGAGAGATATATCCTACATAAACTATCGTGGGATAGAAGGAATAAAAATCCACAATCTCTATATAGAAAACAATACTTATCTAAAATCCTACTATGAAAAAAACAATATAACTTATGATATGACCAAGGATGACTATGCAAATATTGTAGTATCTATGCTTCGTCATCTAAATCCTGATGTTGTTGTACATAGGTTAACTGGTGATGGCATTTCTTCAAATATAGCTTATCCACTTTGGTCAAAAAATAAGGGAGCAGTATTATCGACAATCGATAAAATTATGAAAGACAGTGATTACAGACAGGGGGACCTATGGAAAGAAAATTAGCAAGCAAATATTATATAAATTCTCTAGAAGGCGACAAATACGCAAAAAAAGATAAGACTCTTCTATTGGTAGTAGATGAACAACCAAAACTAATGAAAACTATGGAAAATGGTGAACTTACTATCCTAAACACTTTGGTTTTGATAAAAGCATTCAAAGAATACCAAATGCCAATCCTTGCAACAGAGCAATATCCAAAAGGACTTGGCAAATCAGATCAAAGATTACTAGAAGAAATCCCAGAAGATAAAATATTTGAAAAGACAATTTTTGATGCAGCAACACCAGAAGTTCTAGACTTTATAAAAGAAAATAATATCACAAATGTTGTAGTAGTAGGAGCTGAGGGCCATGTTTGTATCTACCAAACAATTAGAAGTCTACTAGATCTTGGCCTAAATGTATTTTTTGTAAAAGATGCTATAAGCTCATACACAGAAGAACTGAAAGAAACTTCTGCCCAGACTTTGGTGGAAATGGGGGCGGTAGTTGTAAATACAGAAATGTTATTATTTGACATAGCCTACGATTCCAAAGACAGCCACTTCAAAGTTATATCAAATCTTGTAAAAGAAATGAGATCAAGAGACTAATAAATTTTCACCTGGTGATATGAAGATATTGCTGTGTGTTTTTTATTCTGATATTTTATCAAAGAAACTTGTCATTAATTGTTTTATTATTATAAAAAATAGTTTATAATAATAAAATAAAGTTTAAGGAGAGTTTATGACTAATACTTTGATAAGTCCAGACAATATTTGGATGATTTGGGCAGTTTTATTAATTATTGTCGTCCTTGCAATGACAATAGAGAAAAAATATAAGTGGGGGCAAGTTTTAACTGGAGCAGTTATTGCTCTGATTTTTGCTGTGATTCTCACCAACTTAAAGGTCTTGCCTATGGAATCAACAGTTTATGACACTGTTTGGGACTACGCTATTCCACTTTCCATTCCTATGCTTTTATTTAGATCAAATATGAGGAAGATTTTTAAGGAATCTGGCAAAATCCTCTTACTTTTTACCATCGGGTCGGTGGGAACAGTACTTGGAGCCCTTATATCCTTTGGATTGCTAAAAAATGCAATTCCAAATTTAGGCAATATAGCTGGAATGATGACAGGATCCTACATTGGTGGAGGAGTCAACTTTGTCGCCCTAAGCCAAGTATTTGACCTAGACAAGACCATGGTATCTGCAACAACTGTTGCCGATAACTTTAATATGGCTATTTATTTTGTAATCCTATCAGCTTTGCCAAATATAGGATTTTTTAGGAAAAACTTCATCCAATCTGAAGCAAGTAGCGAACACAAGGATGAATTTAACAAGAAAACTTATATATCGACCTTTGACTTGGCAGTAATATTTGCTACATCTGCTGCTATAGTTGCGGTGAGTAATGTTATTGCAGGATTCTTTGCAGCAAAAATCCCAACAACAAACGCCTTTAGCCTATTATTAAATCAACTTTTTGGCAATCCATATCTTATAATAACAACATTAACTATGATACTTACCACGGCTTTTCCAAAATATTTTGAAAAAATAAGCGGAGCAGAAGAAGTTGGATCATTTTTGATTTATATTTTCTTTGTAGTAATAGGAGTGCCAGCAAGCATACCACTTATCATAAAAACAGCACCATTGCTACTAGTATTCTGTTTTATAATGGTTGTGATAAATATGCTAATGGTTTTATTAGGAGCAAAATTATTAAAAGTTTCATTGCAGGAGGCTATCATAGCATCAAATGCCAACATAGGAGGCCCATCCACAGCAGCAGCCATGGCCATATCAAAAGGATGGTACCATCTTATAGGCCCAGGAATATTCGCAGGTCTATTTGGATACATTATAGGAAACTACCTAGGAACAATAGTAGGAAATATACTAATATAAAGAGTCTTTGTGGCTCTTTTTTCTTTTGCTGTATTGCAAAAAAATTTTTATAGTATTTAATGGAATATGTACCGGCTTTTACTGGATAATCCATAGTTATTTACTTGGAATTAACTCTTGGATTGAGGTAAAATGTTAGTGTTAGTTTTAAAGGCAAACAAGTTATTTTAATGATAACTTTTTATATATAGATTAATTAGAAAGGCTTTTTATGAATTTACATATGGGTCTTGATGTAGGGTCTACTACTGTAAAAATTGTTATTACAGATGAGAATTTTAATACCCTATACCAAGTATATAGAAGACATAAGTCTGATGTTAAAGAAACTGTTAGGGTCGTTCTTAGTGAAGCTTATGAAGAGTTTAAGGACGACTATATTACTATAAATGTAACTGGTTCTGGGGGAATGTTCCTTGAAAAGTATATGGGGATCAATTTCGTCCAAGAAGTTATTGCAGAAACTGCTGCCATTAGGAAATTTATCCCAGAGACCGATGTTGTCATCGAGCTTGGTGGTGAGGATAGCAAGATTACCTACCTATCAGGTTCTGTTGAACAAAGAATGAACTCAATCTGTGCTGGAGGTACTGGTGCCTTTATAGATCAAATGGCGGCACTTCTTGATACAGATGCATCTGGTCTAAATGATTTATCAAAAAATTATAAGAAAATATACCCAATAGCTTCTCGCTGTGGGGTATTTGCAAAAACTGGTATCCAAGCCCTTATGAACCAAGGGGCAAGTCGTGAAGATATTGCAATCTCAGTCTTCCAATCGGTTGTTAACCAAACTATATCAAACCTCGCCTGTGGTAGGCCTATAAAGGGCAATGTCACATTTTTGGGTGGACCACTTCACTTTTTGCCTGCCCTAAGAGACAGGTTTGTAGAAACTTTGGGAGAAGATGGCAATACATTTAAAACCCCAGAAGATGCTCAACTTTATGTTGCAAAGGGCGCAGCTATCCTATCTGCAGAAAATGAAGAATATATTGCCTACAAAGATTTGATAAAGGAACTTAAAAAAGAATTGCCAGAAGATATGGAAATGACCAAGAAACTTGAACCACTTTTCACTTCTGAGAAAGAATACGAAGACTTTGTAGCTAGCCACAAGACAGACCAAGTAGTCTATGATGATATAGAAACTTATGAGGGACCTATATATGTAGGCATTGATGCGGGTTCTACAACTAGCAAGATGGTTTGGATTACAGAAGATGCCCACATCATCCATGAAGATTATAGAATGAATTTAGGTCGTCCACTTGAAATAGTAATATCTATGCTAAAAGATGCCTATGCAAAGAAAAATCCAAAGGCATACATAGCATCTTCTGGTATTTGTGGCTATGGGGAGGACTTCATAAAAAATGCCCTCCATGTAGATAATGGTGAGGTAGAAACCATTGCCCATTACTCAGCAGCCAAATTTTTCAATCCTAATGTAGACTTCATCCTAGATATTGGTGGCCAAGATATGAAGGCCATGCATATTAGAGAAGGGATAATCGACTCTATACAGCTTAACGAAGCTTGTTCATCAGGTTGCGGTTCATTCTTATCTACTTTCTCTGCATCAGTAGGCATGAGTGTAGAGGAATTCCAACACAAGGCACTTTTTGCCAAAGAACCAGCAGACCTAGGAAGTCGTTGTACAGTTTTTATGAACTCCAAGGTCAAACAAGCCCAAAAAGAGGGGTCAGAAGTTGGAGATATAGCGGCAGGTCTATGTTATTCTGTAATCAAAAACGCTATTCAGAAAGTTATCAAGGTCCGTGATCCAAAGTCACTTGGTGAAAATATAGTAGTCCAAGGGGGAACTTTCTACGGCGATGCTATACTAAGATCCTTTGAAAAAATCACAGGCAGAAAAACCACAAGACCAGAGATTGCTGGCCTTATGGGTGCTATGGGTATGGCCCTTATAAGCAAAGATAAGTCCACTGGTCAATCAACATTAGCAGATATAGATGAACTTGAAAACTTCACTTATAAGCAAAAAAGTGCTCGCTGTGGCCTATGCACCAATAATTGTTCCCTAATCATTAACGTATTTCCTGACGGTTCTAGATATGTAACTGGAAATAGGTGTGAAAGAGGAGCCGGTGTCAAAAAAGAAGAGACCATGGCCGATTTGAATATGTACAAATTCAAAAATAAATTACTTTTCGATAGAAAGAGCTTGGGAGATGGTGGTCGCATGGGTAGGGTTGGCATGCCTAGGGTTCTCAATATCTACGAAGATTACCCATTCTGGCACAAATTTTTCACATCTCTTGGCTTTGATGTCGTTCTTTCTGGCAAAAGTGACAGGCAAATGTATGAGAAAGGAATCTCATCAATCTCATCAGAAACAGCTTGCTATCCAGCCAAACTTGCCCACGGCCATATAGAAGATTTGGCAGCCAGAGATGACTTGGATTTGATATTTTACCCAGCTGTTTTCTACGAATACAAGCAATTTGACAAGGCTCAAAACCACATGAACTGCCCAGTAGTTTCTGGATATCCTGACCTTATCAAAAACAATGTAGAAAGCCTAGAGGGCAAAAACTATATGAATCCTTACCTATCTCTAGAGAGCGAAAAAATTATCAGAGATAGGCTCATAGAAGAATTTGCTGGCTACAGCCACAATGGCAATGTACTTGGCAAAAAAGAGATCAAAAATGCAGTTGCTCTAGCTTGGCAAGAACTCCAAGACTACCATGACCAAATAAGAATTCGTGGCAAGGAAATAATTGACTATGTAAATGCTAACAAGCTAAATGCCATAGTCCTTGCTGGCCGCCCTTACCATATTGACCCTGAAGTCAACCACGGCATACCAGAGTTAATAGAAGGAATGAAAATCCCAGTAATTTCTGAAGATGCTGTTGCCTACAACATCAAAGATATAGATGCTAAGGTTCGTGTACTTGACCAATGGTCCTACCACGCAAGACTTTATAGGGCTGCAGAATATGTAGCAGACAATCCAAACTTGCAACTAATCCAACTAAATTCCTTTGGTTGTGGTCTAGATGCTGTTACAACCGACCAAGTCCAAGACCTATTAGAAGCTCACGGCAAAATCTATACCCTACTAAAGATAGACGAAGTATCAAACCTTGGTGCTATCAAGATTAGAATAAGGTCTCTCCTCCAAGCTCTAAACCAAAAGAAAATGGAAGGAATTGAGTTTAAGACAGACCTAGATAGATTGGATTATTCTACACCAGAATTTACCAAGAAGATGGTTGAGGAAGGTTACACAATCCTTGCCCCACAAATGGCAAGAGAACACTTTAGGATATTGGCGCCAGTATTCCACCAATATGGGATAAATATTGAGTTCTTGGATACAGTAAATGACAAGGTCCTAGACCAAGGTCTAAAATACGTAAATAACGACTCCTGCTATCCATCAATTACAGTAGTTGGTCAATTTATGGAAGCTGTCAACTCTGGTAGGTACGATACCGACAAGCTTGCAATAGTGATGACCCAAACGGGTGGAGCGTGCAGGGCAAGTAACTACGTTGGCTATATTAGAAAGGGTCTTAGAGATGCGGGATATCCAGACATTCCTGTAATTGCAATCTCTGCCCAAGGAATCGAGACTAACTCAGGTTTTGACCTTAGAAAACCATCAGCCATACCATTTTTCAAAAGAGGATTTAGGGCGATAATATTTGGTGACTTGATAAACAGAGTATCAAATGCTACCAGACCTTATGAAGTGGAAAAGGGGGCAACAGATAGGCTAAAAGAAGACTGGATTAGTCGTCTTGAAGTACTTGCTCCAACAATGACAGATAGAGAGTATAAGGCGATAGTCAAGGAAATAGTAGAAGATTTTGATAACATCCCAGTAAAGGATATCAAAATACCAAAGGCAGGGATCGTAGGAGAAATCTTGGTTAAATTCTTGCCAGAAGCAAATAACAATCTACAAAAAGTCCTAGAAGCTGAGGGAGCTGAGGTAATCCTACCAGACCTCACAGACTTCTTTATGTACTGCATGAAAAACTCAGAGCTCAAAGCTGATTTGTACGGCAAGAGCAAGTTTTCTGCTGGAATTGGCAAAATCGGCATAAGCATTGTCGAATCCTACAGAAAACCAGTCAGAAAGGCCCTAAGAGAGTCAAAGAGATTTAATGAGCCAGAATACATTGACCAAATTGTAGATTACGCATCAGATGTAACAAGTCTTGGTAACCAAGCTGGTGAAGGCTGGCTACTTGCTGGTGAAATGGTAGAACTAATCCATGCTGGCGCACCAAATATAGTCTGCATCCAACCATTTGGATGCTTGCCAAACCATATCACTGGTAAGGGTGTTATGAAGAAAATCAGAGAAGAATATCCTGAAGCAAATATTGTGGCCATAGACTATGACCCAGGTGCAAGTGAAGTCAACCAAATCAACCGTGTCAAGCTAATGATGAGCCAGGCACGTGACAATTTGAAACAAAAAGAAATGGCAAATAAATAATTAATAATTGAGAGGCTCAGGCCTCTCTTTTTGATTTCAATAAAATGTCATTGATGGTATAATCTTTCTTAAGTAAAAGAAAGAGAGATATATGAAAGCTAAAAGATTTTTTATTACACTTCTTGTAATACTGCTAGGATTTTTCGGATCGAAATTTATACTAGACAGACTTGAAGCAAGCCAAAGATTCAATATCAATGGTAACGAAAATATAATAAATGATGATGCAGTAAAAAAGGAAGAAGGCCAATATTTAATACTCTTAGTTGGAGTTGACAAGAACGGCAATGACGATAACACTGACTTTACTAGAACAGATACAATCATGCTCGTAAGCGCTGACACAAAGACCGGCAATATGGAGCTTTTGTCCATACCTCGTGACTCAAGAGTGAAGATTAGAGATAAGTTTGACAAGGTAAACCACGCCCACGCTTTTGGAGGAATTGAGCTTACTATGCAAACTCTAAGGCAATTTTTGGGTCTTGATATAGACTATTATGTCCAAGTCAACTACCAAGCCTTGATAAATATAGTCGACGCCCTGGGTGGGGTAGACTACGATGTACCTGAAGGAATCAATATCCATAAAGGCAAAGTAAAAATACACCCAGGTCCAAACCACCTAGATGGTAACGAGGTTATGTGGTATCTAAGAACTAGAAACATCTATAATAATGGAGACATAGGTAGGGTCAATACCCAACAAGCTTTTGTAAAAGCTATGGTAGATGAGATGGTCAAAAAGTCAAAAGATATGAATTTGATGACCTTTATCTCAAATTACATCAAATATGTGAAAACAAATCTACCAATGAGTGCTATGCTTGATTTGGCTGGTCATATCAATAGCTTCTCATCAGATAAAATGTCTACACACACAGTTCCTGGCATGGAGCAGACAATAAATGGCACAAGCTATTGGATACCAGATTATGATAAGACCTGGCAAATTGTAGATGATAGTTATAGTAACTTCAAACTCAAAAATTGGAAAAAAGAAGATTCAGGATATGAAGAATACAAGGACTTCGGGCAAATCGAAGACCAATCACAAACATCTGGCATCACAGAAAAAAAAGATGATGGCCAAGCAGAAGAAGCCCCTGTCCCACAAACACAAACAATTCCAATGCAAAATAACAATGAAAATTGGCAAGCCCCTTCCCAAAACAACAACCAATCTTACCAAGCACCATCAGAAAATTATTCCAATACCAATGCTGATAATGGCAACTACGAAGAGTACGAAATAATAGAATATATAACAACAACCACGACAGAAGAAGTACCAGCTGAAGATGGAGAGTAGGTCCTCAAGGAGGGGAAATGGATAGGCAAAGACGTCAAAGAAAAGACCAACACATAGAAAATTATCTAAAAACTAGAGCAAGGGGAACAACCCTCCTAGACTGCGTATATATAGAGCACAATGCCCTATCAGATGTGTCAATAAAACAAATCGATACATCAGTAGAATTTATGGGACAAAAGATTGCTATGCCCCTTATGGTAGATGCAATCACAGGTGGAGGAGATTCATCAGCAAATATTAATGAAGATTTATCATCCATATGTGAAGAAATCAACATACCAATGGCTGTAGGAAGCGAATCCATAGCCCTCACAGATGAATCAAGCAGAGAGTCATTTGAGCTAGTCAAACAAAAAGAAGACCTATTTAGGATAGGTAACTTAGGATTTGAAAGAAACTATGAAGATTTCATATTTGCCAGAGACCTCATAGACGCAAAGGCCATGCAAGTCCACCTAAACATTGCTCAAGAGCTAGTGATGAAAGAAGGAGACAATGATTTCCACTCCTCAATAGATATAATAGGAGAACTAGTAGAAAAATTCCCTTATCCAATAATAGTAAAAGAAACAGGATCGGGCATATCAAAAGAAGTGGCCCAAAAACTAATAGAAAAAAACGTCAAATACATTGACGTTGCAGGCAAGGGTGGAACCAACTTCATAGAAATAGAAGACCTAAGAGACTTCGAAATGGACTACTCCGACTTATACAACTGGGGCATACCAACAGCAAAATCAATAATAGATGTCAGAAGCGCATCAGATGATGTATTCATCATAGCATCAGGCGGTATAAAAACAGCCATGGACTTAGTAAAATCAATAATCATAGGAGCAGACATGGCAGCCATGACAGGAGAAGTCCTAAACTACCTATTGCGTGGCGGCTACCAAGCCTGCGAAGATTTTCTAAAAGAAATCAACCACAAAATAAAAATAATAATGGCCCTACTAGGAGTAAGAAACATAGAAGAACTTAAAAAAGTAGACTATAAACTCATAGGAGAGCTAAGAGAATTAGTAGAAGACTAGGAAATCCCTGGTCTTTTTTCTCGGGAAAAAGAAGCAAAAAAGCTTTTTGTGATTAATAAAAAATATTTTATGTCTTATATTTAAATATTTTTTAGATATACCTTTGCACAAATGGTAGAATCCAAGGAATTACTGTTAAGATATTTTAATAAGTATGAGTAAATGCTCTTTTTCCTTTTTGTTTGACTTTTTACATGTCTTTTATTTTGTTTGTAATTTAAGGTTATACTTTCGACACCGGGGTGCAGGGCGATAGGGGCGGCAGAGGCCCCTTTTGCCCTTCCCCGGACCCCCGACCCATTTCACCCCTCTGCCACTGCGTGGTGCTGGAATTAGTAAGAATTTGCTATGCAAATTCTTACGATTTTATAGGTGAAATCTCATTATTAACTACAAAAATTGGTGTTTTCTAAATCTTGAATTTCTAAAATCGCAAACTCGCTACGCTCAAACAGTGCGATTTCTTAACGAAATTCTACGATTTGAAAACAAAACAATTTCCCCACCGCTAAGCCTATGGATTTTATACTTGTAGGCCTAGTAGTGCAGTAAATGTTGTATTAACAGTCAAAACAAAAGAATTTGCGAAGCAAACTTCTACTAATCATTGCCCCACGCAGTGGCGGTGGGGGTGTAGAAGGTATAGGGGGATCGGGGGAAAGGAAAAAGGGGTCTCCGCTACTCCTAATTCCTATCCCCCGAGGTGCAACGGTACAGCCTAAAAACCTTAACAAAATAAAAGATATTTATTCCATTGAACAAAAAAACAATTTAGTCATAGATGTTTAGAAAATATCTATCAGCCCTTATTTACTTATATTTAATCGATTTTATTGCAATTTTTCACGTTTTATATGATAATTAACCTATAAAATATAGGAAGGTGGTAAAGATGCTTAATAATGATGTAACTATTGCTTTAAGTTTTATTTTGGCAGTTATTTCACTGATATCTGTTCTGTTTACTGATAAGAAAATTCTTTTTGCCATAATTACTGTTGGTCTTTTTGGATTTTTCTATTATCAAAATTCTATACACAATGTAGCAGATAATATGACTATCGTTACCTTTGTTATGGGAATCTCTTTGTTAGCCCTTGAGATTTTCATTCCTAGTTTTGGCATTATTGGTATCATTGGTACAATTTTGACTGTCTATTCTGTTATGGATAGCTATGAAAATAGCCAAACTGGAATAGCTGTTTTAGTTTTATCTGCTCTTGCTATAATTCTTACTGTGACAATTTATGTCAAGTTAGGTTTTTCTAATAATCTTTTTGACTCTTTTGTTTTAAAGAATGAAAACTCGGCACAAAGAGGCTTCAATAGCAAAAAAGATTATAGTGAATTGATAGGCAAGACTGGCAAATCTAAGACTATTCTTAGACCGACAGGTAGAGTTGAGATTGATGGCATATCCTATGATGCAAAGAGCGATTCCGATTTTATCGGAAAAGAGAAAGATGTTGAGGTTACTGGCATTCGTGATGGCCACATAATAGTAAAGGAGAAAATATGGACTTTATAATACCAGCAGCAATTATAATAATCGTACTAATAGTATTTTTCACAATGGTTCCAGTGGGACTTTGGATCACAGCTAGATTTTCTGGAGTTAATATTTCTATGGCAAGCCTTGTTGCTATGCGTTTTAGAAGGCTAAATCCTAATCTAATTGTAAATGCCCTTATCAAATCCCACCAAGCAGGTATACCAATTAGAACAGAAGATTTGGAAAGTCACTACCTAGCTGGAGGTAATATCAACCAAGTTGTTGATGCCCTTATAGCAGCAGAACGTGCCAACATTGACCTAACTTTTGAACAAGCAGCAGCAATAGATCTTGCTGGCCGTAATGTTTTTGAAGCTGTACAAGTTTCTGTAACACCAAAGGTTATCAATACACCAGTGATTGCAGCAGTAGCAAAAAATGGTATTGAAGTAAAGGTTATTGCAAAAGTAACAGTTCGTGCCAATATCGATAGACTTGTCGGTGGTGCAGGTGAGGAAACAATCATAGCCCGTGTTGGTGAAGGTATTGTAACAACAGTTGGTTCTGCAGATTCTCACGCTCAAGTATTGGAAAACCCAGACAATATTTCCCAAACAGTTCTACTAAAGGGTCTTGATTCTGGTACTGCTTATGAAATCTTATCAATAGACATAGCAGATGTGGATGTTGGACGTAACGTTGGTGCAGAACTTCAACGTGACCAAGCTGAAGCTGACAAGAACATTGCCCAAGCGAAGGCCGAAGAACGTCGTGCCCAAGCTATCGCCCTTGAACAAGAAAATAAGGCAAAAGTTGTGGAAGCAGAAGCGAGAATACCAGAAGCAATTGCAAAAGCCTTTGAAGAAGGCAATCTTGGTATCATGGACTATTACAATATGAGAAATGTTAATGCGGATACAAGAATGCGTGAAAGCCTATCAGATGTAGATTCTGGTGATTTTGATGTCTAGGAAAAACAAGAAACAAAATAACTACAAATCTTTTGATGATTGGCTAAATTCTGCCAGGAAGTCTATTAATGAATTTAAAGAAGAAATTGAAAGAGAACTTGAAGAAGAGGAGAATAAGAAAAAATCTTTAGAATCCTCTGACAAAAAGACAGTATACAGGAGATTTTCTGATAATGCTGACCTAAATGAGATTTTCCCAAGACCACAAAATTCTAAGTCAGCTCAAAGCATAATGGACAAGAAATCCCATGAAGGCAAGGTTAATACAAGAGGAAGCATAGAAGGAAGTCCTATTATGGGGCACGAAGGAGATCCAGTAAACCCAGAGCTTAGGAAAAGACTAGAAGAAAAAAGACGTGCTGAAAGAATGAAAGCTAGAGAAGAATCAAAGAAGAATTCTAGCCAAAGCTATAAGAGAAAATCTGTCAAAAAAGCTGAGAAAAAAGCACAAATATCTGATTTCAAAAAGTCTTTAAAAAACAAAGAAACATTTAGAAAGGCTATCCTTGCATCAGAAATCCTAGGCCCTCCACTTTCTAAAAGAAATAATCATTAAAAAAGGTATAATATAAGCATTAGAAAGCAATCGGAGGGATTGATATTAATAGAAGTATTAAGATAGATAATCAAAATGATATAAGAACCCTATTTGGAAATTTTGATTCAAATAGAAAATATATAGAGGAACGTTTCAATACAAAAATAAAACTTGCTGACGATGGCATTGATATATGTGGCGAAGGCATAAATACAGAATTTGCCAAAGAGTTAATCATAGAATTATTAAACGAAATCAATAAAAATGGTTCTATCGACTTTCAAAAGATAAAATACCACGCAGATATGCTAGAGCGTGAAAACAAGGATGTCATAAAACAAGCCTTGGATGATGCAATCATCACAACTGCTACAGGCAAACCTATCAAGCCAAAGACCTTGGGCCAACAAGCATACATCGAAAAGATCAAAAACAATGATGTGGTATTTGGCATAGGTCCTGCTGGTACCGGCAAAACCTACCTTGCAGTAGCCATGGCAGTAAGGAGTTTCAAACAAGGTGAAGTCAATAGAATAATCTTGACTCGTCCTGCAGTTGAAGCAGGTGAAAGCCTTGGTTTCTTGCCAGGAGATCTTCAAGATAAGGTTGACCCATATCTTAGACCACTTTATGATGGACTTTTTGAAATCCTAGGCTATGAAACCTACCAAGGATTTGTAGAAAAAGGCATGATAGAAGTTGCTCCCCTTGCCTATATGAGGGGTAGGACCTTGGACAATGCCTTTGTAATCCTAGATGAAGCCCAAAACACCACAAGTGAACAAATGAAGATGTTCTTAACTCGTTTGGGCTACGGTTCAAAGGCCATCATAACAGGAGATAAGACCCAGGTGGACCTTCCTAGAGGTAGGATGAGTGGATTAAAGACAGCCGAACGCATATTAAAAAATATCAAGGGCATTGGATTTCAAAACTTCTCATCAATAGATGTTGTAAGACACCCACTTGTCCAAAAGATAATCGACGCTTACGACAGAGATGACCAGGAAAAAGAAGCAAAAAGACTCCAAGCAAAGAACAAAGAGGAAAGCCAAGAGTAGGTAGACTAATGAATCTTTTAATCACAAATGAAACCAATGAAAAAATAGAAATGGATGATAAATTAGAAAGCGTTATAAAAACAGTCCTTGAAACCGAGGGTCTTTCTTTGGCTTATGAAGTTTCTATTACTTTTGTCGATAAAGATGAGATTCACCAATTAAATAAAGAATTTAGGAATGTAGATAGGCCAACAGATGTCCTATCTTTTCCTATGGATACAGACTTTGTAGTTGAGGGTGTGGATGCCATGCTTGGCGATATTGTCATCTGTATGGATGTAGCCAAGGAGCAAGCAAATGACCTAGGCCACAGTCTAGATCGTGAGATCATGTATCTAACCTGCCATTCCACCTTGCATCTTTTGGGCTACGATCATATGACAGATGATGAAAAAAAAGAAATGCGCACCCGTGAAAAAGAAGTTATGAAAATCTTGGGAGTCTTCAAAAATGAATAATAAGACTGACAGAGATCTTCTAAAAGAAGAATTAAAAAATGAAATATTAGAGGAGTGGCGCAGAGAAGAAGATAAGAAAGAAGCTGCCCAGCAAGAATTGCATGAGAGGAATTTTGAAAAAGAAGAACTTTCCCATGGGCAAAAGTTCCTAAAAGGCTTTGACTATGCCTATGAGGGCTTGGTTTGGGCTATCAACCATGAGAAAAATATGAAATTCCACTTGCTGATACTAGCCATACTTCTTGTAGGATCATTATTTTTTAACCTATCTAGGGTTGAGATGATCACTTTAGTATTTGCAGTTTGCTTTGTCCTAGGATTTGAACTTTTGAACACTTCCATTGAACAGGCAGTAAACCTAGCCAGTGGAGGCAAGTATTCGTCCTTTGCCAAGGCTAGTAAGGACCTGTCAGCTGCTGCAACCTTTATAGCAGCCTTAAATGCACTTTTTGTTGCATATATGATATTTTTTGACAAATTTTTGGACTTTTACAATTCGGTTTTTGCAAGAATTACTAGAAGACCATCACATTTGGCAGTCATTACCATAGCCTTGGTTATTGTAGTTACTATATTTTTAAAGGGTGTTTTCTATGAAGGACATGGGACAGCCTTTAAGGGTGGCTTTGTTAGTGGACATACTTCGCTGGCATTTTGTATTGCTACCATAGGCATTCTCTTGGTAGATGAACCACTAGTAAGGCTAATGTTTGCAGGTATTGCTGTTATAGTTGCAGAAAGTAGGTATGAAGCTGACATTCACTCCATACCAGAAATAATAAGAGGAGCCATACTTGGTACATCCATGGCTATGGCTATATTTGGGATATTTTCATGAACGAGATTAAAAAATTAATACAAATTGCCCTAGACAACAAGGAAAACTCCTACTCTCCCTATTCACATTTTAGGGTTTCATCAGTAGTAAAGACTAAGTCAGGCTCTATATATAAGGGAGTAAATATTGAAAATGCTGCATATTCACCAAGTCTTTGTGCCGAAAGATCAGCAATGAGTGCGGCCATCAGCAATGGTGAAAGAGACTTTTCCTATATTGTCATAAATGGCGATAGCAAGGATACTTTTCCTTGTGGAGTTTGCAGGCAATTCATCAGAGAATTTGCAGATTCTGATACAAAAATTGTAATAGCAAATTCTATAGATGATTACAAAGAATACACAATAGAAGAACTTTTGCCATATAGTTTTTCAAATGAGGACTTAAAAGATATATGAAATCAGGATTTATATCAGTAGTAGGCAGAGCCAATGTTGGCAAATCAACCCTTATGGCCAAGATCTTGGGTGAGAAGATTTCTATAATTTCCAACAAGGCCCAAACTACCAGAGATAAAATACAAATAATATATAACGATGAGGAAAGCCAAATCATATTTATCGACACACCAGGTATCCAAACCCCATCCAACAAGCTTCAAGAAAAACTCTTTGAATTTTCAGAAGAAAGCTTGAAAGAATCGGATATAGTTACCTTTGTAGTGGATAATTCCTTAGAAATCGGTAGGCTTGATAAAGAGATTATAGCTATGCTTGAAAGAATTCGCCTTCCTAAAATCCTAGTCATAAACAAAGTTGACTTATTAAGGGAAGATGAACTTGACCAAATCAAAGAAAAATACCAAGCCATGGATATGTTTGATCAAATTATTGGGATTTCAGCACTAGAAGATAAAAATGTCAAGGCTTACATAGAAGCTATCAAGTCCATGCTAGATGAGGGGCCAGCCTATTACGATAGGGATATGATAACTGATAAGAGCGAACGCTTTATTGTATCAGAAATAATTCGTGAAAAGGCTCTAAATAACCTAAGCGAAGAAGTTCCTCATGGCATAGCCGTTCGCATAGATAATTTCAAAGAAAGAGAAAACAAGAGACTTATTGATATTGATGCTACAATCATAGTTGAAAGGAATTCTCACAAGGAAATTGTCATCGGCAAGGGGGGATCTATGGTCAAAAAAATCGGCATGGAAGCTAGAAAAGAGATCGAGACCTTCCTAGACTCAAAGGTCAATTTAAAGCTATGGGTCAAGGTTGAAAAAGATTGGCGTAAAAAAGAAAAAATGGTGGATAGATTTGGCTACAAATGACCTATCAGATGTGACAGGATTTATCCTAAGAGAATTCCCCTACAAGGAAACAAGCAAAATCTTGGAAGTTTTCACCAGGGAATACGGTAAAATTTCCATAATAGCCAAGGGAATCAATGGAAAAAACAAATCATCTGCTACAAGTAGGCGCTTTGCCAAGGTCAACGTTAACCTCTATAAGTCTGGCAAGGACTTTTATGGCCTTAAGGAAATTAGCCTTATCAATGCCTACAATAAGTCTAACAAAAATTTTGATGTGATATTGTATAAGTCGGCCATAGCAGACCTTTTATTAAGGACTATAGACCAAACTCAAATTGATGTGGTCTATAGGCTCTTGAATAATAGTTTTTTGGCCTTTGAAAATGCAAGAGAAAACCAGTTAAATATTTTCTTGGCCTTTCTTTTGAAATATATATCATTTTCAGGATTTAAGCCAAATCTATCAACTTGCGGTGTTTGTGGGAAAAAGATTAAAAATGAGGACTTGTATTTTTCCAATAGTCAAGCCTCTTTGATTTGTTCCGATGACAAATACCAGATTTATGATAAAATTTTTCTTACAAAAGAAGAATTTGTCTACCTTAAAAAATTATTATATACAAATTCAGAAGAACTTTCTTCTGTAAACTTAGTCAAATCAGTGGACAAAATGACTAAGCTAATTATTGACTACACCCTAGATAAGCTTGAAATAGCTAGATTTTCATCTATTGACTGGGTGTATAAGAAAGCTTTCGAAAGGAATTAATATGCTTTATTTTGAAGATTTAATACTAAAACTAGAACAGTATTGGATAGAAGCTGGCTGCTCGGTTATGTTTTCTTACGATACAGAAAAAGGTGCAGGAACTATGAACCCTCACACCTTCCTAAGGGCTCTTGGCCCAGAACCATGGTCAGTTGTTTATGTTGAGCCAAGCCGCCGTCCAGCAGATGGTCGCTATGGTGAAAACCCAAATAGGCTCTACCAACATCATCAACTCCAAGTGCTCTTGAAACCAACACCAGAAAATATCCAAGACCTATACCTTAAATGCCTAGAAACCATAGGCATTGATCCAAAAGAACACGACATCCGTTTTGTAGAGGACAACTGGGAATCACCAACTCTAGGAGCTTGGGGCCTTGGTTGGGAAGTATGGCTTGATGGTATGGAAATCACCCAATTTACTTATTTCCAACAAGTTGGAGGCATCAACTGCGAGATTGAAAGTGGAGAGATTACCATTGGCCTAGAAAGACTTTGCATGTACCTACAAAATGTAGAAAGTGTTTATGACATCAAATGGTCAGAGAACTTGACATATGGAGATGTCTTCAAACAAGCAGAATATGAGAATTCAAAGTATTCATTTGAAGATGCTGATAGTGATCTTTTGATGGAATTATTTGATATTTACGAAAAGGAAGCAAACAGACTCATTGACCTAGGCCTCATATATCCAGCCTATGACAATGTCCTAAAAACCAGCCACACCTTTAATACTCTAGATGCAAAAGGGGCCATTTCAGTATCTGAAAGAAGCCACTATATCAAAAGAGTTCGTGATGTGAGCAGTAAGGTTGCACAAAGATATTTAGAAATCAGAGAAGAGCAAGGATACCCTCTTCTAAGAAAGGATAATGATGAGTAGATACTTATTAGAAATCGGTGTAGAAGAGATACCTTCAGATTATATTGACAAGACAAAGAGTCAACTAAAGGAAAAATTTGAAAAATTATTAGAAGAAAATAAACTTACTTACGATCAAGTAAGGGTAGAATCAACTCCTAGAAGATTTGCCATATTTATAGAAAATGTAAATGCCAATGAATCTAGGGAGAAGATTTCAGTCAAAGGTCCTAATGCAAAGATTGCCTATGATGAAAATGGAGAACCTACTAAGCCACTATTGGGCTTTCTTAGAGGACAAAAGGCAGAACTTTCTGATGTCATAGTAAAAGACTTCAAAGGCTCTGACTATATCTTCATAGAAAAAGAAGAAGAGAGCAAATCAGTAGCAGATGTACTCAAAGAAAATGTCTATGACCTAGTAAAATCTATTTCATTTAATAGGTCTATGCGCTGGGGAGGCAAATCAATCAGATGGGCTAGGCCAATCAGATACTTTGTGTCTATCCTAGATGATCAAATTCTAGACTTTGATGCAGAAGGCATAAGAGTATCCAATGTCACAAAAGGACACAGAAGCCTTGGATCTGACCATATTGAGATAGACAAAATCGAAAACTATGAAAAACTACTAAAAGAAAACTATGTAATCCTTCCTTACAAGGAAAGAAGAGACATCATCCTTCGTGGCCTAAATAAACACGATATGGAAAAGGGTGGGGAGTACATGAAAGATGAGGCCCTACTTGATGAAGTTATAAACATAGTAGAATATCCAACAGTACTAATTGGAGATATCGACCAAAAATATCTATCACTTCCAAAGGAAGTCATAGTAACACCAATGAAAGATCACCAAAGATATTTCCCAATGCTTGATGAAAACAAAAATCTTATGCCATACTTTATGCTGGTAAGAAATGGCGATGACAACCACAGTGAAAATGTAGTAGAAGGAAACAAAAAAGTATTGGTGGCAAGGCTTGAAGATGCCAAGTTCTTCTACGAACAAGATACAAATAAAAACTTAGAAGAATACGTAGAAGAATTGAAGAGTCTAACATTCTTTGAAGGCTTAGGTTCCATGTACCAAAAGACCCAAAGACTAGTGGAATTAACAGAAAAATTCCAACAAGAACTAAATCTTGGAGATGACATCAAAGAAGATC
The DNA here is from genome assembly GCF_900128425.1 of Anaerococcus urinomassiliensis. Lineage (NCBI taxonomy): Bacteria > Bacillati > Bacillota > Tissierellia > Tissierellales > Peptoniphilaceae > Anaerococcus > Anaerococcus urinomassiliensis. The sequence goes on along the minus strand of NZ_LT635782.1, from coordinate 1,541,380 downwards.
TAGCTCGTGCCTCCTACCTAGCAAAAGCAGACCTAGTTACAAAAATGGTAGTCGAGTTTACAGAACTACAAGGAACTATGGGCAAGATTTACGCTAAAGCATCTGGAGAAGACCAAAGAGTAGCCAATGCCATAGAAGAACAATACAAGCCAAAATCAGCAAATGACGACCTACCAGAATCAATGGTAGGCATAGTCCTATCCCTTGCTGACAAGATGGACTCAATTGTAGGCCTATACGCCATAGAAAAATATGTAACAGGTAGCCAAGACCCATTTGCCCTAAGAAGAGCAGCCCTTGGATTTATCAATATTATCTTGGCAAACAATATAAACGTAGATTTAAAAGCGTTAGTAAACGATGCTCTTATAGTTTATACAGAGAAAAATGGTCTTGCATTTGACTATGACCAAACCATGCAAAAGACCCTTGACTTTATCAAAGACAGGCTAAAAAATATGCTTATTGATGAAGGCTATAGATACGATGTTGTAAATGCTGTGATTAACACAAGCGATTCCAACATCCTAAAGATAGACCAAAAAGTCAAAGCAGTAAGTGATTTTATCAAAGATAATGATAGAGATTTAGAGTATTTCACAAGAATAATTAATCTAACTAAGAATTCTAACGACACAAATATTGACACAAATATTCTCGAAAATGATTTGGAAAAAGAATTCTATGAAGAAATAGTAAATCTTCCTGAAAATGGTCTTGCAACAAATGATGATTACAAAAATGAACTAGAGCTTCTTGCTAAAACAGGTGCAATTGGTAATAACTACCTAGACAATACAATGATAAATGTAGAAGATGAGGCCTTAAAATCAACAAGATTAGCTATGCTAAACGTCTTGGCTAAGAGAATAAAAAAGGTATTTGACGTAAACGAAATTGTAAGATAGGAGATATGTATGCAAGATTGTCTAACTATTATAATAATTAGTGACTCGACAGGTGAGACTGCAAACACCTACCTAAAATCAGTAACAACTCAGTTTCCAGATCTTGAGACAAGGATTATAAGACGTCCTGATATCAGAAGCAAGGACGAAATCGACGAAATCATTAAAGAAATTCCGGAATATTCTCTGATAGTCCAAACGATAGCAGATTATGACCTAGCACAATACCTAAGAGAGCTTTCTGTAAAAAACAATATCGAAGTCTTAGATATCTTGGACTTTGGCATAGAAAAGTTTGAAAAAATCACAGGCAAAAAGGCTGTCAGAGAACCAGGCCTCACTCGTGCCCTATCTCAAGATTATTTCAATATGATAGAAGCGATAGAATTTGCCATCCAATACGACGATGGCAAGGATCCTAGGGGATACTTAAAATCTGATATAGTTTTACTTGGAGTAAGCAGAACCAGCAAAACTCCAACAACAATGATTTTATCAACCAAAAACTACAAGGTTTCAAATTTGCCTTTGGTACCAGAATCTAGATTGCCTCAAGAAATATTTGAAGTTGATCCAAGAAGGATAATTGGACTAATCATAGATCCAGACAAACTTGCTGACATAAGAGAGTCTAGGACCTTGGAATTGGGTCTTATAGGCAACTCAGTATACTACAAAGACCAGAGAATCCAAGCAGAACTAGCCTATGCCAAGGAAGTTTTCAAAGACTTGGATTGCAAGGTCATAGACGTAACCAACAACACTATAGAACAAACAGCAACAGAAATCGAAAGCTATTACAAGTCACAATTTGGCGAAGAAAATTAAAAAAGATAGGAAGTATAAATGAGCTTAAACAAAATTATTGTCCTAAACTTTGGGGGCCAAACAGACCAACTAATCGTAAGAAGGGTCAGAGAACTTGGAGTATACGCCGAGCTACACCCATGTGATGTAGACATAGCTTCCCTGGACTTAGAGGGACTAGCAGGCATAATACTCACAGGTGGACCACAATCAGTAAACGATGCACAAAGTCTCAGAGCAGATAAGAAAATATTTGAACTTGGAGTGCCAATACTTGGTATTTGTTATGGACTCCAATACATCAACCATATCTTTTGTGGAGAAATCGAAACACCAAAAAACGGTGAATACGGCAAAACTCCACTATTTGTAGACAAAAATTCAAGCCTTTTCCAAAATGTTCCACAAGAATCAACCATATGGATGAACCATAGAGACAGAGTAAGTAAAATTGCTGAAGGCTTTAAGAAAACAGCATGGACCCTAAACTGCCCAGTAGCTGGAATGGAAAACAAAGACAAAGACATCTATGCAGTCCAATTTCACCCGGAAGTAGTCCACTCAGAATACGGCAAAATCATGATAGCAAACTTTGTCCTAAACATATGCAAAGCTGAGCAAACATGGAAAATGGACGATTATGCTAAAAAAATGATAGAAGAAATCAAGGAAAAATACTCTGGCGAAAAAATGATCTGTGCTCTATCAGGCGGAGTAGACTCCTCAGTAGCAGCAACCATAGTATCAAAAGCTATAGGAGATAATCTCCAATGCGTATTTGTAGACCACGGTCTACTTCGCAAAAACGAAGCTGAAGAAGTCATGGAAACTTACAAAAACTTAGGACTAAGGGTAAAAAAAGTAGACGCAGCAAAGGAATTCTTGGACCTACTAAAAGGAGTGGATGACCCAGAAACAAAAAGAAAAATCATAGGCAACCACTTCGTAGAAGTATTCGAAAGAGAAGCCAAAGAATTTGGAGATGCCAAATATCTAGTCCAAGGAACAATCTATCCAGACGTTATAGAATCTGGAAAAGACAAAGCAAGCGTCATCAAAAGCCACCACAACGTCGGCGGTTTACCAGAAGATATGCTCTTTGAAGGACTAGTAGAACCCCTAAGAGACCTCTTCAAAGATGAAGTACGCGCCCTAGGAGAATCCATAGGAGTACCACACGATATGGTATGGCGCCAACCATTCCCAGGACCAGGACTAGGAATTAGAGTAATGGGCGATATCACAGAAGAAAAACTAGAAATAGTAAGAGAAACAGATGCCATTCTAAGAGAAGAAATCAAAAACTATGGACTTGTCGAAGACGTGTGGCAATACTTCACAGTATGGACTCCAATCAAAACAGTAGGAGTAAAAGGAGACGCTAGAGTCTACGAAAACGTCATAGCAATAAGAGCAGTAGAAAGCACCGACGCCATGACAGTAGAAGCATCCAACCTACCATTCGACCTACTCCAAACCCTATCAAGTAGAATGATAAACGAAGTAGCAGGAGTTGGTAGAGTAGTGTATGATATAACCTCAAAACCACCTGGAACTATTGAATGGGAGTAGTTAAAAACAGACTTTAAAGCCTTATAAATAGCCGTTTTGCAACTGCTATGCTTGCAAAATGCTTGCAAATTTTAGAAATTGGTCACCTGAAGAATAATTTTCAAGGAATACAAAAAGCAACTAAGAGAAAATCCTAGTTGCTTTTTTGTTTTTTATCATTTATAAGTTTAATGCTGCTTTCATCGAAACTGCCAACAAATCTGTGGCGATGGTTTTAGTAACTTCTAATGTAAATGGCAGAGCTTTATCTTTAATTATCTTCTTGACATTATTCCATGTAGTATCTTCTCTAATTTTATCTAAAAAATCATGTCCTTCCCAAGTTAATGAACCAACTGAAAAAAAGTATAATGAGTTATCAGCATATTGAGCACTATAGTAATCGATCAATCCAGCTTCATTTAAAATTTTACAATGTAAATGATAAACTAAAAGTGGTCCAATAATCGATTAATTCTAATCGAAAAATGGTCCACTTGTTTTAGTTTGTACTCCGTATGTAAAGTATAGGTACGGAGGTATGTGAGGTGATTAAATTAATGGATAAGAATGCAATAATAAGACTTAAAAATCAAGGATATTCAAATAGAGAAGTATCTAGAATACTTAAGATTAATAGGAAGACTGTAGCTAAATATTGGAATAAGTACCAGGAAGATGTTAAGAATTTAGATAATCCTAATTTAGATAGAGCATTAGTTCAAGAAGAAATTGCCAAGGCGCCTTCCTACGATTCTTCTAATAGAAAGAAGATCAAATATACAAAAGAAGTAGATGAGTATCTTGATCAGATTTTAGAAAGTGAGAAAAGAAAGGATTCTATCTTGGGTAATCATAAGCAAGCTTTAAGCGTTGTTCAGATTCATAAGATGATTGTTGATAAGGGTTTTGATATATCTTATCCTTCAATAGCAGTTTATGTTAGAAAGAAAAGAGAAGCTTCTAAAGAATGCTTCATTAAGCAAGTATATGATTTTGCTGATAGGTTAGAATATGACTTTGGTGAACTTAAGCTTGTAATCGATGGCAAACTTGTTAGTTTAAATATGGCTGTTATGAGTTCCCCAGCATCTAATTTTAGATGGGCTTATCTATACACAAGTCAAAATCAAGATGTATTCTTTGATTCACAAGTAAGATTTTTTAATATGATTGGAGGAATGTATAGAGAAATAGTCTATGATAATATGAGAAATGTTGTTAGTAAGTTCATAGGTAGAAATGAAAAAGAACTTAACCCAAGATTAATAGAGTTTGCCAACTACTATGGCTTTTCAGTCAATGTAACCAATTGTTTTTCAGGAAATGAAAAAGGTCATGTTGAAGGAAGTGTTAGGATAATTAGAAAGAATGCTTTTTGTGAAAAATACGAGTTTGATTCAATTGATCAAGCACAAGAGTACTTAAATTCTAAACTTATCCAGTTAAATAAGGACTCTAAGATTAATGAGGAAAAGAAACACCTTCTAGTCCTAAGACCTACTTATGAACTATCAAAAGTATCTTTTGCTAAGGTAGATAAGTATTCTTTAATACAAGTTGATAAAAACAAGTATTCACTACCAGATTACATGGTAGGAAAAACTGTTCTTGTTAGAGCTTATGCTAGGGAAATTAAAATATATGTAAATGATAAACTTCTAGCCGTTCATAAAAGAAAAGATGGTGCTAATGAATATAGCATTGACATCACTCATTACCTAAAATCATTAGCACGCAAACCAGGTGCAATTCGTAATTCTCTCGCCTTAAAAAGTCATCCTGATTTAAAAAACATCTTCGATAAATACTTTACCTCTAACCCAAAGAAGTTCATAGAATTAGTAGAGCTTAACAAAGATAAGGATGTTGATAAAATAGTTGATATCTTAAATAACTATTCTAACACTAAGAAAGAACTTGATGTATTAGATATAGTGAAAACCGATAAAAAAGAAGCTGACATAGAAATAAAGGCAAGAAAAATAGTGTCCTCCTATGATAGCCTTGTAATTGGAGGCTAAGATGAATATTAAAGAAGCTTCTAACATACTTAAGCTCTCTTATCTAAGAGAGTCATATGAGGATTTAATAGAAGAATCATCAAATCTAAACTTATCTAACGAAGAATTCTTAAAACTTTTCTTAGAAAGAGAGGTAGAAAGAAGGAAAAACAACGGCATAGCAAGAAGAATAAGAAATGCCAAATTTATCAACAAGAAATTCTTAGAAGACTTTGATAAAACAAAATATTCTTTAGAACTAAACAAAAAATTTGGATATCTTGAAACACTAAAATTCATAGATAACAAAGAAAACATAATCATGATAGGAACACCTGGTTGTGGAAAGACTCATTATGCAACTGCCTTAGGTATTAAGGCATGTATTGCTGGAAAGAATGTACTATTTACCTCTGTTCCTAACCTTGTGATAGAACTACAGGAGGCTATGAGTAAAAATCAAATTACTAACTACAAGAAGAAATTTGAAAAATATGACTTGGTGATCTTAGATGAGCTAGGTTATGTTTCCTTTGATAAGATAGGCTGTGAGATTCTTTTTAACCTATTATCATCTAGAAATGATAAGGGTTCGATAATTTTAACAACGAATTTAAACTTTGAAAGATGGGAGGAAGTTTTTAAAGATCCTATGCTTACTGGGGCTATAGTAGATAGACTTGCTCATAGGGCCCATATTATGGATATGTCTAGAGAAAAATCTTATAGGATGGAAGATACAATGGAGTGGTCAAAGAATATATGAAATATATGTAAAAAGTCTTTCCCCTAGGGGAAAAGACAAGTGTGGTCAATATCTTTACTATATGTGGACCACTTTTCGATAATAACTGTGGACCAATTTTCGGTTGACATTTACATACAATGATAAGCAATTTGTAAATTATCATAATTTTCTAGTTCAAGATTTGACAATGCTGTATCAATATATTGTTCTTCGATTTTAAATAAAATTTTTCTGCATAAGTCCATATCTCTTTTCAAACTTAATACCTCCTGTATGACTTATAAAATTTTGTCGTTTTAACGATTCCGTTTTTATAGCAAATTATTTTCTTTCAAATACTCAATTCTCTTTTTTAGAATTTCATCTCTTGAAAGTTCTTCAAACTCTTTCTGTGTTAGTGGTAGAGTGTAATACTCTACAGACTTATTTTTCATAGAATCAAACTGCTCTTTTGTAATGGAGTAGGACTCCAAGTCAAACAGATTATCAGACAATTCTTTTAAAATATTGCAAACATCTGCATTAAACGGATGCTCTTTATCATTACCATAGAATACAAGCTTAACATTCCATTTATTCTCTTCTGTTTCAATATCATTCGGGAATTTATCTTCTACAATTATTTTGAATCCGATTTCTTTTTTCATTGCCAGTTCATACATAAATAATACAAAATCTCTCATGCTTGAAAGACCTAAAGTATAGTCACTTCTTCCGGCAAGCCAATCTAAAGATACTTTGCATTTATCGGCAATATCTATCAGTACATCTATTGTAGGATTGTTTTTACCATTTTCGTAAGCAGACATTGATGGCTGTGGTATTCCTAAAAATTCTGCAAACTCCTTTTGTGTTTTTTTATTTATAGAACGAAGATATTTCAATCGTTCCGATACAGTTTTATTATTCATATTATAATCTCCTATATTTATTATATATTATTATATCAAATCGTATACTAAAAATAAAGAGAAATTCTGATAAAAATTAGAAATAACTATTGACTTCTGTTATATAAATCAGTATACTAATATATATCACAAGTTCAAATAAATAGAAAAGGAGGAAAAATATGAGAAAGATGTATGTTGATGCTGAAGAAGTCAGCAAAGATTGGGGAGTTTCAAAACCCAAAGCATACAAAATGATAAAAGAATTAAATGAGAGAATGCTAAAAGACAATCCGAACCTGATAGTGATTGCAGGTAAGGTTAATCGAAAATTTTATGAAGAAAACTGTTATGGTCAAACGAAAGAAGTATAGGAGGTGATGATGTGTCAGCCAGCAAGGATAAAGAAAGAGGCACATGGAAAATCTATTTAAGGTATGTTGATTGGAAAGGAGTAAAACAAATCCATACAAAACGTGGATTTGCTACAAAGAGAGAGGCATTGGAATATGAAAGGGAGTTTTTAGCAAGTAAGTCGAGAGATTTTAATATGCTTTTTGAATCCTTTGTTGAGATCTATTTGAGCGATTTAAAGCCAAGAATTAAATACAACACTTATTTGACAAAGGTTCATCTTATAGAAACGAAAATAATACCTTACTTTGCCAAGAAATCTATAGCTGAAATAACAGCTCCAGATATTTTACAGTGGCAAAATGAATTGCTTAAAAAGTCAGATGGTGAGGGGAAACAATATTCTCAAACTTATTTAAGAACGATTCAGAATCAACTGAATGCAATCCTTAACCATGCGAGTAAGTATTATGGACTGACAAGTAATCCTGCTCATAAAACTACTAAGATGGGGAGATCAAAGGCACAGGAAATGTTATTTTGGACTAAAGAGGAATATGAAAAATTCGCTGAAAGTGTTAAGAGCAAACCTGCCTCATACTATGCTTTTGAGATACTTTATTGGTGCGGTATTAGAGAAGGTGAATTGCTTGCACTTACAAAAGACGATTTTGATCTTGAGAAGAAAACTCTAACTATTAGTAAATCATTTCAAAGGTTAAAAGGAAAAGATTACATTACATCTCCTAAGACAGAAAAAAGCAATAGAGTAATTCAATTACCACAATTTCTATGTGATGAAATGTCAGACTTCTTTGGGATGTTTTATCATCTGGATTCAAAGGAGAGACTATTTAATTTTACAAAATCATATTTACATCATGAAATGGATAGAGCTTGTAAGTTATCAGGAGTAAAACGAATTAGAGTTCATGATTTAAGACATTCTCATGTTGCTTATTTGATAGAGCAAGGTTTTTCTCCGGTGGTAATTGCAGAAAGATTAGGTCATGAAAGTATCTCAATAACCTTAAATTATGCACATTTATATCCGTCAAAGCAGTTGGAAATCATTGAAATGATAGAGAAAGAAAGGAATTAAATTTATTAAGATGAGTAAGATATTTAAAAGAGAAAGTCTACAAACAAAAGGTAGAAAACTGAAAGTCGATAAAAATAGAAAAAGAAATATTATAGTGAATTTCAGAATGTCTCCAGAAGAAAAAAGTTTATTGGAAGAGAAAATAGTATTATCAGGATTAAACAAACAGGATTATATGATTCAAATGAGTATAAATCATAAAGTTGAGGTATTTGGAAATATAAGAGTGTTTGATGAACTGAAAACGAAACTGAAAATGCTTGAAGAATATTTTAAAAATGTTAATTTGGACTGCGATATTGAAGAAAATAAGCTTGAACTTTTGGCATATATTCTGGAAATGTTTGAAACGATGAATAGAAATAAAAATGACTCTACCTACTGCAATAGATAGAGTCAAGAAGCAACCTGATAAGATTGCAACTCTTAAAAATATTTTATCAGGTTGTACTTCTATCATCAACACAATTATGGAGGTAAAAAATGATAAATAAAGAAACATATATTAACAATATGCCACAAGAATTAAAAGACTGCAAGCAATGGTTATGGTTTAAAATTTATCATAACAAAGATAAAAAGGGTAATGCAAAAGCTGTAAAAATCCCAATCAGTCCAATCACTTGTGAAGCAAATGAATGGAATAAAAAAGAGAACTGGACAGATTTTGAAACTGCCTTAGATGGCTTAGAAAAAAGCGGTTGTGATGGTCTATCGTTTGTTTTAACTGAAGATGATCCGTTTGTCTGTATTGATTTAGATAATGTTAAGGACAGCTTTGAGGATGTGCGAGACATCATAAGTGATTTTGGCGAAACATATAAGGAAATTTCCGTATCGGGAAACGGAGTCCACATATTTGCCAAGGGAAGAATTCATAAGAACATCAACAATCAAGCTGATCGTTTTGAAATGTATAAATCAAATAAGTGCATTGCTATGACCGGTGATGTCATAGGAACTTGCACAGAAGTAAAGAATGAACAATATAAGTTAAACCTTTACTATGAAAAATATGCCATTAAAGAAACGATTAGAGAGCAAATTTTCTACTATAAAAATATAAATAGTGATGTGCCGGATATTGAAGTGATTTTAAAGGCAATGTATATGACTAATCGCAAAGGCAGAGAGCTTTTTAGAGGCGAATATTCCACAGGCGATGCAAGCAAAGACGATTTTCAATTGCTTCTTATCTTAAACAGCTTTACACATGGAAATGCAGATTTAATGCTTGAGATCTTCCTGAAATCATCATTGAACCGAATGGGTGATATGAGTAAAAGAAGAAATGAGGCAGCATATATTAAATACTTAAATCAAAGTATTCAGAAGGCACAGGAAGTCGGCGGAACGAATTATTGGGATTATAACTATCATAGAAAAAATAAGGAGGAGATTCGTTGAAAGCCTATACGATAAACACTGAGTTTGATACCTCTGATAAGTATATCGTTGATAATATTATTGCAAGAAAAAGCATTACATTGATTGTAGCTTCTCCTAAAAAAGGCAAAACTGCATTAGGATTAAATCTTGGTATTTGTATAAACGAAGGAATTGATTTTCTTGAAAATAATGTAAAAAAAACAAAGGTTGTTTACTATTGCAATGAACTCTCGGGTAAACTTATTCAAGAAAGAATTAAGAGATTAGATATACCTTGTTCAAACACTATGAAATTTTATGAAGGCACAAGTTATGTAGACTTTGGTGAGTTTGAAAGAATTATAAAATCTGATGTTGAATTGGGCTATGAGGTGTTCGTAGTTGATACATTTTCTAAGATAAAATATGACAGAAAATATAATGCTAATGATTACAATGATACCTATGAGGTTATGGCAAAGTATTTGTAAATGTCAACCGAAAATTGGTCCACAGTTATTATCGAAAAGTGGTCCACATATAGTAAAGATATTGACCACACTTGTCTTTTCCCCTAGGGGAAAGACTTTTTACATATATTTCATATATTCTTTGACCACTCCATTGTATCTTCCATCCTATAAGATTTTTCTCTAGACATATCCATAATATGGGCCCTATGAGCAAGTCTATCTACTATAGCCCCAGTAAGCATAGGATCTTTAAAAACTTCCTCCCATCTTTCAAAGTTTAAATTCGTTGTTAAAATTATCGAACCCTTATCATTTCTAGATGATAATAGGTTAAAAAGAATCTCACAGCCTATCTTATCAAAGGAAACATAACCTAGCTCATCTAAGATCACCAAGTCATATTTTTCAAATTTCTTCTTGTAGTTAGTAATTTGATTTTTACTCATAGCCTCCTGTAGTTCTATCACAAGGTTAGGAACAGAGGTAAATAGTACATTCTTTCCAGCAATACATGCCTTAATACCTAAGGCAGTTGCATAATGAGTCTTTCCACAACCAGGTGTTCCTATCATGATTATGTTTTCTTTGTTATCTATGAATTTTAGTGTTTCAAGATATCCAAATTTTTTGTTTAGTTCTAAAGAATATTTTGTTTTATCAAAGTCTTCTAAGAATTTCTTGTTGATAAATTTGGCATTTCTTATTCTTCTTGCTATGCCGTTGTTTTTCCTTCTTTCTACCTCTCTTTCTAAGAAAAGTTTTAAGAATTCTTCGTTAGATAAGTTTAGATTTGATGATTCTTCTATTAAATCCTCATATGACTCTCTTAGATAAGAGAGCTTAAGTATGTTAGAAGCTTCTTTAATATTCATCTTAGCCTCCAATTACAAGGCTATCATAGGAGGACACTATTTTTCTTGCCTTTATTTCTATGTCAGCTTCTTTTTTATCGGTTTTCACTATATCTAATACATCAAGTTCTTTCTTAGTGTTAGAATAGTTATTTAAGATATCAACTATTTTATCAACATCCTTATCTTTGTTAAGCTCTACTAATTCTATGAACTTCTTTGGGTTAGAGGTAAAGTATTTATCGAAGATGTTTTTTAAATCAGGATGACTTTTTAAGGCGAGAGAATTACGAATTGCACCTGGTTTGCGTGCTAATGATTTTAGGTAATGAGTGATGTCAATGCTATATTCATTAGCACCATCTTTTCTTTTATGAACGGCTAGAAGTTTATCATTTACATATATTTTAATTTCCCTAGCATAAGCTCTAACAAGAACAGTTTTTCCTACCATGTAATCTGGTAGTGAATACTTGTTTTTATCAACTTGTATTAAAGAATACTTATCTACCTTAGCAAAAGATACTTTTGATAGTTCATAAGTAGGTCTTAGGACTAGAAGGTGTTTCTTTTCCTCATTAATCTTAGAGTCCTTATTTAACTGGATAAGTTTAGAATTTAAGTACTCTTGTGCTTGATCAATTGAATCAAACTCGTATTTTTCACAAAAAGCATTCTTTCTAATTATCCTAACACTTCCTTCAACATGACCTTTTTCATTTCCTGAAAAACAATTGGTTACATTGACTGAAAAGCCATAGTAGTTGGCAAACTCTATTAATCTTGGGTTAAGTTCTTTTTCATTTCTACCTATGAACTTACTAACAACATTTCTCATATTATCATAGACTATTTCTCTATACATTCCTCCAATCATATTAAAAAATCTTACTTGTGAATCAAAGAATACATCTTGATTTTGACTTGTGTATAGATAAGCCCATCTAAAATTAGATGCTGGGGAACTCATAACAGCCATATTTAAACTAACAAGTTTGCCATCGATTACAAGCTTAAGTTCACCAAAGTCATATTCTAACCTATCAGCAAAATCATATACTTGCTTAATGAAGCATTCTTTAGAAGCTTCTCTTTTCTTTCTAACATAAACTGCTATTGAAGGATAAGATATATCAAAACCCTTATCAACAATCATCTTATGAATCTGAACAACGCTTAAAGCTTGCTTATGATTACCCAAGATAGAATCCTTTCTTTTCTCACTTTCTAAAATCTGATCAAGATACTCATCTACTTCTTTTGTATATTTGATCTTCTTTCTATTAGAAGAATCGTAGGAAGGCGCCTTGGCAATTTCTTCTTGAACTAATGCTCTATCTAAATTAGGATTATCTAAATTCTTAACATCTTCCTGGTACTTATTCCAATATTTAGCTACAGTCTTCCTATTAATCTTAAGTATTCTAGATACTTCTCTATTTGAATATCCTTGATTTTTAAGTCTTATTATTGCATTCTTATCCATTAATTTAATCACCTCACATACCTCCGTACCTATACTTTACATACGGAGTACAAACTAAAACAAGTGGACCATTTTTCGATTAGAATTAATCGATTATTGGACCACTTTTAGTTTATCATTTACAGTATTATGAGCTTATAGAAAAATATGGTTGCACTTTTATTATGATGTATCACACAAAAAAGGATTCATCTATCAAAAATGTGAGTGAAAAAGTGATAGGTTCTCAAGCGTTATCCGGTTCAGTAGACACTATAATAGCTATAAATAAATCATCGGAATTTGATACAGAGTTTAGCTTGGATGTAACCAGTAGACTTTTTGAATCAAGGGTATATCAAGTAAAAATTCATCCGTCAAAAAAGATATTGGAGTTAGATAAAATAGATCCGATTGAAATGCTGGAACCGTCCATTCAAAGATTAGTTCAACTTATGCCTAAATTAAAAGAAATAGAAGGAACAATAGTTGATATTTGCTCAAAGATAAAATTAGAGATAGAGAGTCCGCAACAATTCGGCAAGACCTTAAATCGTAATAAAGATATTCTCAGAAAAAATGGAATCAGCATTAAAATGAAGCGAGGAAAAAACAACAATAACTATCAAGTTAAATATAATTCAGAGGATGTGATTTATTAAAATGCCGTTCAAACCGTTCGTACCGTTTGATGTTTCATGTGTAAGGGAATGTCGTGCGGTATGAACGGTGCAAACGGTAATTGAAGAATCTACATCTATTTTTTCTGTGCAAGTTAAAGACTAATTTATAAAAATTATGAATTACATGTTGATAGCAAGCATATACTTTTTGACCACACCCAAAAAGTAGGCTTGAAATTTGATAACTCAAATTTGAAATATTTAGGGAGAACCCTAAGACCCCGAAGAAGAAAGGAGTGATGAAAAATGTCAAAGAGTGTTAATCGAAAAAATAATTACACTGTTCATTTTATGATAAATGAAGATGATATGAAAGAACTTAACAGAAGATTTGCTTTGACCAATTTTAAGAGCAAAAGAGAGTTTTATAGAGACAGTATTTTCAAGAATAGAATTATTAGCATTGATTTATCCGGTAAGTTTAGAAAAGAACTGCGAGAACTTTCTTCCCTTGTCAGTCGTAACTCAGTGAACCTGAATCAGATTGCAAAGGCAGCAAACAGTACAGGAGCTATTTATAAAGATGATATTGAAAGTATCAAGAAAGCCTTGCAGCGAGAACTACTTTTTTTATCAGGATTTAGAGAAAAAGTTTAGGACTATATTATCAATGAGGCAATAAGCTGATGGCAGTTACAAAGATACATCCGATTAAAACAACACTTAAAAAAGCCATAGACTATATCTGTAATGGTGATAAAACCGATGATGAAATCTATGTTACAACACACCTGTGTAGCAGAGAAAATGCTCATAAGGAATTTGAACTTACTAAGAAACAATTTAACTCAAGAACAAAGACCTTAGCACATCATTTGATTCAATCTTTTGTTCCGGAAGAAGTTAGCTTTGAAGAAGCACATCAAGTTGGAATTGAGTTATGTGAAAAGATTTTAGGCGGGAAATATGAATATGTTTTAGCAACACATATAGACAAAGACCATATTCATAATCATATCATTTTTAATTCCATAGATGTGGACGAGGGCAAGGTTTATCATTCTTATTACGGCTCCTATACGAATATCAGAAATCAAAGCGACAAGCTATGTAAGGAGCATAATTTATCTGTCATCGACCAAGAAATACAAAAGGAAATCAACGAGATTAAGCGAAGAAAGTTTGTGAATTGGTATGACTGGAATGAGGATAAAAAAGGTAAAAGTTATAAATCAAGACTTCAATTTGATATGGATAGAGTAATTCAAAAAGCAATAAGCTGGGAACATTTTCTTAAAATAATGTAACAATATGGATATGAAATTAAGTTTGGAAAGTATATTGCTTTCAAACAGAAAAATCAGCAGAGATTTACAAGAGCGAAAACCATAGGGGATAATTACACAGAAGAAAAAATCAAAGAAAGAATCCGAAATAAATACAAAGATCTGGGCAATATCATAGACATTAAGAACAACGATAAAGCAAATTCCAGCAAAGGATATGAGCATTGGGCGACAAAGCACAATCTTCAAACAGCGGCTTCAACGCTTGTTGAAATCAGAAACAAAGGATTTAATTCAATAGAGGAATTAGAACGTGGTATTAGCAGACTCTCCATTGAAAAAAATGAGTTGAAGCGAGAGTTTGATAAGCTGTCATGGGAGCAAAAAAGGATAAAGGAAGTTGTTAAACATATTCAAATCTGTATCAGTAAAAGAGAACATTATGAAGGCTACCGAAAAAATCCAAACGACAAGATTTATATGATGATGAACAGAAAAGATGTGGAATCCTATCAGAAGTCTTATGAAGAAATAGATATTTTTCTGAAGCAATTTCCGCACTTAAGACATGTTGTAGCAGGAGAGTTAAAGACAAAATCAAGTAAAAATCTTTTCAGGAAATTAAATGAGCATTCTAAAGAGTTACAAGCTAAACAAGAGGTGATAATCAAGAAACATAATTCATTAGCAGCACAGTATGATGAATTGGAGCATTTGAAAGTTAATATGAATGATTATCTCGGTAGGGATAAAACTGAAAAGAAAAAGGAATCAGTTATTGGTACAATTAAGAATCATAGAAGAAAAATAGATAAAACAATTGATCATAGTCATAATATAAATAACGATATGGAGTTATAGAGATACATGGAGAGTATTATAGAAGATGCTCTCCATTTTTGATGCAATTAGCATCTGATTTTTTGCTGAAAATCTGGAAAATTTGCGTAAAATATGCTATAATGTCTACTGAATAGATTAAAATGTGGCAAGGAGGAATAAAGATGGCAAGTCTTAATGTTACTGATGTAATAAAAGAGTTAGACATTTCTAAGTCATATTTATATAAATTAATAGATAAAGAAAATATTTTAATTCCGAGAAGTGATACAGGAAGGTACTTTTGGGATGAAAACACAGTTAAAACTATAAAAAGATTTTTGCACATAGATGTTTTACAAAATAAGAATGATACAGAATATTTAATATCTAAATTAGGATTAAAACAATCCTATATAAATAATAGAAGATATTTAGGAAATAAATATTCTCTTTCTGATTTTATAAGAAAAACAGTTGATGAAAATTGCAAAGGTGTAAATATTGTTATTGACATATTTAGTGGGACCGGTGCAGTTACGAATACTTTTAAGGATAAAATGCTTATCACAAATGATTTACTTTATAGTAATTATATTTCCAATTATGCATGGTTTGGATATGAAAAATATTCAAGCAAAAAGATAATTGAGCTTATATACGACTATAATCAAGTTAAAACAAAAGAAAATAATTATATGCGAGAAAATTTCGCAGATACTTTTTTTTCTGCTGATGATTGTAGCAAGATAGGATATATAAGAGAAGATATAGAAGCAAAGTATAAAAATAAAGAAATAAATTTTAAGGAATATGCAATAATGATTACATCGCTTCTATATGCGATGGATAAGATTGCAAATACAGTTGGACATTACGATGCGTATAGAAAGAATGTCGATTTTGAAAAAACTTTAGTATTGAATGTTTTGTTGCCTGAAAAATCCATTAATTCCAATAATGTTTGTTATAACCTAGACGCAAACAAACTAATTAAAAATATTAAGGGAGATTTGTTATACTTAGATCCTCCATATAATTCAAGGCAATATTGTGATGCATATCATTTACTTGAAAATGTGGCACGATGGGAAAAACCTAAAGTTTATGGTGTTGCAAGAAAGATGGATAGAACTTCTCTTAAAAGTGATTATTGCATGATTTCAGCTACAAAATCATTTGAGGAGCTTATTGAAAATGCTGATGCAAAATATATTCTGCTTTCATATAACAATATGTCAAACAAGGGAAATGATAGATCCAATGCGAAAATATCGGATGAAGATATTATGAGAATTCTTAATAAAAAGGGGAAAGTTACTATATTTGAATCAGACTATAAGAGTTTTTCGACTGGAAAATCAGATATAAAAGATAATAAAGAAAGACTATTTTTATGTGAAGTATTTAGGGAAGAAAAAAAGAAAATTAATATACCTTGCCCGTTTAATTATACAGGTGGAAAATTTAAGTTGCTAGAACAGTTGAAACCTTTATTTCATGAAAAGGAAGTATTTTTAGATTTGTTTGCCGGAGGAGGAAATGTTGGAATAAATTCATCTTCTTCAAAAGTTTTTTTTAATGATACGAATGAAAAATTGATAGATTTAATTGAATGTATAAAAGACACTGATACTGATGCTTTATTAAAACAAATAGACAATATTATTGAGGCGTATAATTTATCCAATACATCATTATATGGGTATTCTTATTATGATTGTGATAGTAGTAGAGGCTTAGCCGAATACAATAAAGGAAGATTTCTCAAGTTAAGAGATGATTTTAATGCTAAAGTTCTTGCTGGAGAAATAGATTATCCAATGCTGTATGTACTTATGGTGTTCTCTTTTAATAATCAGATTAGGTTTAATCGAAAGGGACTTTTTAATCTTCCGGTAGGTAAGAGAGATTTTAATTCCAAAATGAGAAGTAAACTTGTGTTATTTTCCGAGGAATTGAAAAGCAAGGACATTCAGTTTTTGAAAAAGGATTTTAGAGAAATTTCGTTAGATGATTTTTCTCAGGAGACTTTTATTTATTGTGATCCACCTTATTTGATTACAAATGCAACATATAATGAAAATGGCATGTGGACTGAAATAGAAGAAAAAGCTTTACTTAAATTTTTGGATGAAGCCAATGAAAAAGGTTTTAGTTTTGCCTTATCTAATGTTTTGGAAAGTAAAAATAAAAGAAATGATATTTTATGTAATTGGATTGAAAGTAGGGGGTACCACTGCAATCGTCTAAATAAAAGTTATTCAAATAGCAATTATCACAGAAAAAACAAAAATAGTATATCCGAAGAAGTTTTAATTACTAATTATCCGGTGGACTGGAGGAATGAGTAAATGGTTAATAAAAGTATTCCTTATCAAAGTTTTTGTTGGGTTATAGGAACTACAAGTTTTAGAACTGCAAAATTAAATTTAAAAATAGAGGCACAATTATTGCTTCTTGATGAGTTTTATAATGAAGTCATAAAAAAATCTAAATGGAATTGGAATAATGAATTACAAGAAAAATATTATGATTTCATGAAAAATAAATCCTTCTTAACAGGTGAGGCGAAAAGGAAAGACAAAGATGCCAGAGAAAAAACATCAGGATTGGTTGATATTGGTTTAATTACAGAAGATAGATTGATTACGGATGCAGGAAGAGAACTCCTTAAAATAACAAGTAGTGGGGATTTTGAAACCAATAATGTGTTTAATATTAATAGAGATAGCTTTATCTATCTAAAACAGCTTCTTAAAACAAGTATAGATGTAAGTGGTAGTATCGTTAGACCGTTTATTGCGGTTGTAAAGTGCCTGACGGAACTTGAGTTTTTAAGTTATGACGAGTTTACTTATTTTGTTCCGCTAATTAGAGATGAAGAAAGTGCAAAACAAATCATATCGGATATTAAATTATATCGAGAAGGTAAAATTTTGCCGGAAGAAATAATTTATAAGAGGCTTATGCAAATGGAAAACTACAAACTTGCACAAGAAGAATTTATTACTTCGGATGTTGATGAAAATCTAATATGTTTAGTGGGAATGAATCGTAAAAGCAGAAGTTATGACAAGCCTTACTATAAATTATATGAGAATTTAAAGAAAGTATTTCTTGATGGGAAAAGCGATTATGAATCCCTATTAAATTCTGCAAAGAATATAAATCAAAAACCTGGAACGTTGTGGAGAAGTTTACTATTTAAAACAACCAATATTGGTGTTGTAAGAAAAAATGGGAAGTCTTCAATTCACAAACAATGCCCATTTATGAACTGTAAAAATGAAACAGAACTAAAAGAAGTGTTTTTTAAACATTTACATGTTTTTAAAGCAATGGCGACTTTATCTGATTATTTTGATTTAAATAGAAGATATTTTAATATTACAGATGTTCTAATTTTTGAAGATCGTATGATTAAGTTGGATATGATTCCAAAGTATTATTTTAAAGAAATTATTGATGTTCTGTATACAGAAACTTTTAGTAGAGATAATAATCTAAGATCTGATGTCCAACTTGAAACTATATCAGAAGCATTCAAGTTAGATATTAGCAAAGTATATGCAGCTTTAAGTAAAGATTTAGGAATTACAATTAAGAATCCTGAACAAGCTGCAATTTATATAAATGATGAGAGATATAGAAGATTTAATACTTTGATTGATAAGAAATTTAATGATTCTGTGCTTATAGAGTTATTAAATTGTTTTGAGCAACGTGATGATAAAAGGATTGAAGAACTTGTTACAGATGAAGCTGCAGTACCGACTATATTTGAATATATTTTTGGAATTATATGGTACAAAGTGAGTGAAAGACAAGGAAATATTTTGGATTTCATGAAGCTATCATTAGAAGCAAATTTATTACCTAAGACACATGCAGCTGGAGGTTATGCAGACATTATATATGAATATGAAGCGTGTACATCTTATCCGAAACATTCATTATTGCTTGAAGCAACCCTTGCAGATGGAAACAATCAAAGAAGAATGGAAATGGAGCCTGTTTCAAGACATTTAGGAGATTATAGGATTAGATTTAATAATCCATTCGATTACAGCTTATTCGTTAGCACTTATCTGGATGATAATGTAGTTAATGACTTTAGGTATAGAAAAATTATTCCTTATAAAAGAGATAATGAAACAATTACAGGGATGAAGATTATTTCAATGGATACAGATTCTCTTAAGAAAATAATTGAGAATAAAGTTAAGTATAAGTATCTGTATGAAGTCTTTGACAAATACCATGAAATGCCATTAGAGACGTTAGATTGGCATGATGGGATGATAAAAGAGGCTACTGGGGAGTATGAAGCATAATATTTATAATTTTAGGAGGAATAAAGATGGCGAAGATTATTTTTGAAAAAATTGAAAATGAAGATATTTTTGTATCAGATTATAAAAAGTTTATTAGAAATAATGAAATAGATTTTTCCAGAGAAGGAATTTCTGTAATTTATGGTCCTAATGGAACTGGTAAAACAAGCTTAGTAAAGGTTTTATCATCCGAAAAGGGAACAAAAGTAAAGTATACTTATGATGGGAAAGAGTATACGGATGGCTCTCAATTTTTTGTGATTAACGATCAAAATAACAGAAATATCATACAAGGTGAAACGAAAGATTTTTTATTAGGAGATGACATAAAAAAAGAATTTGAATTACAGGAATATATAGCAAATGAATATAATAGACTTTGCACTGAAAGCATTTCTATCTTAAAAAGTAATTACAGTGTATCTTCAAGCAGTAGTAAATCGATAGATTGCTTTTCTGAATGGACAAGTATTCAAAATATAATTAAAGATTTAATGAATAACAGAAGTAAAGGTTCTAAAACTGGCGTGGATACTTATATTTCGGAATTGGAAAAGCATACTCAAATAACCATTCCTGACTATGAACAGGCCAAGCTAGATTATATCATTTCTGATTTATCAGAAAAGAATCCCCTTATTATTGAAATTGAAACGATAGATACAAGTAAGTTAGCTAATAATTCTCATATTAAGGAGATAGAGGAGAATACAGAAGCCATAAAGATACTTTCACGTTTCAGCTACAAAGATCAGTGTATAGTTTGTGATTCAAATGGAATTGATTCTGAAAATTTATTAAATAAAAAATCCAAAAATAAGGAAGAAATTATAAAGACATTAGATGCAAAGACTAAAAAAATTGTTGAAAAGATAATTGCTAATATAAGTGAAAAAGATCCGTTTAGAATAAAGGATATTATGCTAGATGCAATTGAAACAGGAAATTTAAGTGACGTTTTGTTACTTAAAGAGTCGATTAAAGAATATAAGAATATATTTGCGAACAAGGTAATAAAGGAATTGGTACAACTTTATAAATCTTCTGATATAAAAATAAAAAATGAAGAATATCAAAAATTGATAAATCAGAAGCCAGAAATTACAGAGGAAGATTTTTTATATATTGAGCAGATTATTAGCAACAATATGAGTAAGAAACTGCAGATAATTAGAGATGATAAGAAGAATATAAAAATTGTTTTAGAGAATAAAGATTTTCTTGGGATTAACAGAGAAGAATTGCCATTAAGTTCCGGAGAACAAAATTTTCTATCATTAACATTTGAATTTTTGAAAGCAAAAAACTCTGACAAACCAATTATAATACTAGATGATCCTATTTCTAGCTTTGATTCTATTTATAAAAATAAAATAGCCTATGCAATAGTTAAGATATTACAGAATAAGAAAAGGGTTATTTTAACTCATAATGTAGATCTATTAAGACTTTTAGATGGACAATTTAAAAAATGTTTTAAGTTATTTTTATTCAATAACACAGAAAATGAAGAAAATGGGTTTATAGCATTAAATTTTGATGAACGTGATATGCTTATTAACCTTGATGAGTTGTTAAAAACATTTAGAGAAAAGATTTATGAACACATAGAAGACGTAGAATTATTTT
The DNA here is from genome assembly GCF_900128425.1 of Anaerococcus urinomassiliensis. NCBI lineage: Bacteria > Bacillati > Bacillota > Tissierellia > Tissierellales > Peptoniphilaceae > Anaerococcus > Anaerococcus urinomassiliensis. The sequence continues at coordinate 1,520,166 of NZ_LT635782.1, read as the reverse complement.
TGATTTCGTTAATTCCTTTTATGAGAGGATATTCAACAATTATTAATGATAATGATATTAAAGAAAATCTAACCCAATTAATGCATGGATATAAAACAAATACAGTTGATATAGCGGAATGTTATATAAAATTATTCGGGAATAAGAATAATATAATTCCTAATAATTATAAAGTGAATGTTGATGATATTTTGAATAAAACTGTTGATGGAAAGGAAATTGTTGATAAAGAGAAATATCCATTATTAAATCGTACACTAATACATTCATTTACTTATTTGTTTCTAAGATTATTGATAGAGAAAAAATTGGTATTAAAGTATAACATAGATACTGAAAGTAAGAGTGGAGCTAGGCAACTTGGACAGATAATCTCAAAAGCTTTCCCTGAAAATAGTAAAAATAGCGAGGATATAAAAAATAGAGTTTTTCTTACAACAAAGAAAACTTTGTTGAATGAATTTAATCATTTTGAGGGTAATATGAGTATTTTTCAGCCGGCAATTGACATTACCGATCATATGTTGGGAAAGGAGAAAACAGATATTTTAGCTTTTGTAAACAGCTTATAGATTTTTGACTTCATGCTTGCAATATGCTTGCAAAAAATCAGATAAACAGAAATAAAATGGATAATAGGGCTAAAATAGACATTAAAAACCTTGATTTTATGCCATTTACACAAAACAATATCAATGGACATATCGAATGGGAATAATCGCAAAATTTTCTAAAATGGCTTAATTACAGGCTATAAAGAGAATGAAAAATGGCTACTGGTACTCAAATGGTACTGGAAGTAAAAAAGAATAAATTGAATAATAGTTCCAAGTGGTTTACATTTGGACAAAAAATTAGATCGTAGTTTTTAGACTGCGGTCTTTTTGCATGCATATTATGAGGATTATTTTATTTAGACATCTCAAATGGTTACTTTCAAATGCAACAAATAACATAAATCAGATTGCAAAAGCAACTAATACCACTGGTGTTATTTACAAAAATGAAATTGAATCAATGAATAAACAAATAGAAAAATTATCAAAGAGATATGGGATATACATTCCATACTTCTTAATAAATCAAAAGAAAGTTATGGTATTTAGTATGGCAATTACAAAAATACATCCTATAAAATCAACTCTTAATTTAGTAATAGATTACATTATTAAGAGTGAAAAAAATTTAGTATTCTCATATATAATTTATGAATACAAAAAAAGAATACCCTATATAAGAGTATTCTTGACAGGTAATAATATAGTGACTTTTGCGCCTATTGTATCAGTCCTATTTTCTATAACAAGATTTCCTCCATGCATCTTAATAATTTGTTCGGCAACAAATAATCCGATTCCATAGTTTTCTTTTGAATGCCTACTTTTGTCTCCTTGATAGAATTGATCTGTAGCATATAATAGGTCTTCATCTGTAAATCCATGTCCTTGATCTAATGTTGATATTTGAAGCTTATCAGCTTTGGAACATATAATTAACTTAATAGTTGAGTTTTTAGGACTTTGCTCCTCGGCATTACTTAAAATATTTAGAAAGGCTCGTTCAAAATTTTTTAAATCTACTATTAAAAAATCATCATCATAGTTAATATCTTCTAAAAGATTTAACTTATAAGTTGATGTAAATTCTTTAGCAAGTTTTTCAATGTTTTCTACAAATTCTTTTGCTCTAATTTGGGTAAAGTTTAATTCATTTGCTTGATTAGATTTATTAACAAGCATTAAAGTTTCGATATATTTATCAATACGGCTTGTGTTTTTTCTAATATAATTTAGATATGTTTGCTGTTCTTCTGTTAGGTTTGTTTCTCCTAATAATTCTGAGTTTCCCTTTATAATTGAAACTGGAGTTTTTATATCATGGCTTAATGCTGAAATCTGATTTCTTTTTTTCTCTTCCTCTCTCCAATTTGTTCTTAAAGATTCACTTAATCCTACTTTCATTTTTTCTAAACTTTCTAATATGGCATTAAATTCTTGAATATTTGACCTTTTAACTTTGAAGTCTAAGTTTTGTTTTCCAATTTCTTCCGAAGCTTCTAGCAAAGGATTCAATTCTTTCGATATTTTCTTTGCCCAAATTAATGTGATAGTAATAATACTAATAAAACAAAATATTATCAGTAAGATTAGTAATAAAACATTTATTTGTGGTAGATGCTTTTGCATCCAAGGATTTCTATAATAAGGTTTTAGCTTATAAGCTACTAGTACATATCCATCTGATCTTTGTATTTCCATAAAGGATAAGTTGGAATTAGAATTACCAGATCCATTATGATAGTTAAAAGCTATATCTTGGATATTCTTATTCATATTTGTTTCTATAACTTTATCGTCTTTTGATATAAATAGATAAGATGTATTATCTGGAAGTAATGATTTTTCGAAATTTTTTGAAGAGGCAATATCTGTCCTTTTTTCAAGAATTAAATTCTCAGTATAGTTCGCAGGAAATATCCACTTAAATTGGTAAGAAGCAGATATAAAAGCTATTATTAATCCAACTGAGATTACTAGTCCTAGTGCAATACTTAACAAATATTTAAAAAGTATATTTTTAAGAGATTGACCTTTTGATTTTAATTCCATTTATATCCTATTCCCCATACTGTTTCAATTGGATTTTTTCCATATTTTTGAAACTTTGCCCTAATATTTTTTATATGTTCTGATATTGCAGATGCATCTCCTATACCATCAAATCCAAAGATAAGCTCGTATATTTGATCTCTTGAAAATACTTGTCCTTTTCTTTTTGCTAGTAATTCTGAAATCTGATACTCAGATTTTGTTAAATGAACTTTTTCCTCCACTACAAAAACTTCATTTGAAGATAAATCAAATCGAATTTCACCAAGATTTAAACTAGTGTGTCGTTCTCTTTTTTCTCGTCTTAAATGTGCTTCTATACGAGCTAACAATTCTGCTGCACCGAATGGTTTTGTGATGTAATCATCACCACCAATTAATAAGCCTTCAACTATATCTTCTTCCATAGTTTTCGCTGTTAAAAAAAGAATAGGGCAGTCTACTTTTCCTCGAATCTCCTTACAGAAACTAATTCCGTCAATACCTGGCATCATCACATCAAGTAGAATCAAATCATATTTACTAAGTTTGCTATAGTCAATGTCTAAAGGGTTTTGATATACATCGACTTGATGGTTGTTCTTTTTCAAAATATTTTCTATTAAATCAAGCATATCTAGCTCGTCATCAACTGCAAGAATTAAAGACATTTCATCACCTCTTAATTTCAAATTAAAAACTTTTATTCACTAACAGATTTCCCATCCCACTTATTAAACCAAATTATTGAGGAAATAAATAGGATTAAGATAATAAAGGAAGCTATTAAACCCCACAGCTTTAACTCTTTATAAAAATATGAAGGATCTAAAGCTTTGCCCATCATTATATATCGCAGGAAGCCTGGAGCCCCAAGTACAAGGTATAAAATACCAAATATTATCACCGATGACAGTCATTGAAAGCAAAGCAATCATTGTTTCTAGAAAACCCAATCCTATAGATGCACCATTACTTAATACGATTGATACCCAAAGATGAATCATGTATAGAGAAAGGCTGCTAATAACAATTAGTAAAAATTCAATAAGCCAATCTAAGATATTTAGATATCCAGTTAGTATTGCAAAAATTATAATAGCTAAAGCAAGAGAAATAACAAATCCCAATTCTAATACAAGGAGTTTTCCTATATAGGCTTTGCTTCTAGATTTTGTAGTAGATAAAAGCACTTGAAATTTCCCAGCACTCATTTCCATATCAGCTACTTTTGAAGTTATAAAACTTAATATTATTGGTATTACTGCTCCTAAAAGTACAAAATATGTTTGGCTTATATCGTTTTCTTCAAAATTTTTTAATCCAGTAGTTTTTGATGCCACATAAAATAATAAAGAATAGGCTATAGGTAAGACTATGTGAATCCAAGGAAGCCAGGTGCCTTTAAATTTGTATATTTCTGATTTTATTATATTTATCATTATTTTACCTCTTGTTTTGAAAACCAATTTGCAGTTATTATTGTAAGTAATGTAAATAGACATATAGATAATATGCAAGGAATATATAATGATGTGTTTGATATTATTGGATTTGATACTTCCGTCAAGACACCACTTGGTAAAATATGCATAACAGGAATCATTAATCTAATTCCCCAAGAATATGGGCAATAAATCCAAAAAGCACCGTCAGACAACAATATTCCTGCTCCTAAACCTAATACTGCATTTACTGCAATACATGCGATAAAGCCAAATTTTTTTGCTAAGAAAAAGCATAGAGGGATTTGCCAAATATTAGTTATTATTAGTAAGAAACTTGCAAATAGTAATGTTGAAAATCCATAGTTTGGTGTTAATTGCTCTCCAATTAAAAATTGAAAAATATACACTCCTAGCATATGAATTATAGCAGCAATACTCATATAAACAAATGCTGTAATTATTTTTGAAGCCCATAACTTTTTGAGATTAATTTTTAGAGGGAAAACTGCTCTGTAGTTTAATTTTTTACTTTCTTTTCTATCCATCATTGCTGGTATTAAGGCAAAAGTTGCAGGCATTATTATGATATACCACCAGTTATAGGAATTGGTAGTAAAATAGCTTGGCATAAGAAAGAGTGACAATAAGATTAAAGATATTGGCATAATAACTAATAACTTCTTTAAGAAAGTGCCCTTATGTTTTAAATTTTCTGCAAGAATATAATTTATCATTTTTTACACCCCCATTCCACTTTTTATAACATTCATAAAAAGTTCTTCTAAATTGTCATTATGATTAATAATGTTTTGATATTGCAATTTTCCATTATTAATAATCCCAATATGGTCAGCAGTTTGTTCAACTTCTGCTAAAATATGACTGGACAAAATAACGGTTATTCCTTTATTTGGGAAACTTCTTATTAAATCACGTAATTCTTGAATTCCAAGAGGATCAAGTCCGTTTGTTGGCTCATCTAAAATCAAAAGCTTAGGATTATTTAATAAGGCAATAGCGATACCTAGCCTTTGTTTCATACCTAAAGAAAATTGACCACTTTTCTTTTTGCCAGTATTTTTTAAACTTACTATTTCCAAAACTTCATCTATCCTAGAATCTGGTAATCCTAATAGGAGTGTCCTTACTTTTAAATTTTCCCTAGCTGATAAGTTCTCATACAAGGCAGGCATTTCTATCAAGGCACCAATATCAGATAAATCGTCACGACTCCACTCATGACCTTCAAAAAAGATTTGACCAGATGTTTTATGAATCATTCCAGTAATCATCTTCAATGTAGTCGATTTACCAGCCCCATTAGGTCCTAGCAAGCCATATATAGAATTTTCTTTTATTTTTAAAGAAATACTATCTACTGCTTTTTGTTTACCAAAAGTTTTAGTAAGATTTTTTGTTTCTAATATCAATTTGTTCATAAATGAACCTCCTCTTCATTTTATAAACTTAGTATAAAATACAAATCTAAGGATTCCATAAGGAAGATAAGATTCTTTAAAAATCTAATAGCTTATTTTTATCCTAAAAGTAGATATATTATCCGGTACTGGGACTGGGACGGGACTAAAAATTTGAAAATGCCCTATAATTAGATGGATTTAGTGGTATTAGAAAAAATAGAATCTAGTATTTTGAATGGTTTGGGATATGTCGTACGTTTAGAAAAGAAGAATGGGAATAAATCGAGTTTTACTCGATTTATTTTTTTGCAGTAAATTATAATTTTTATTCCATCGTAGTCCTTTGGATATCCTAGATGTGCTATAATTTAATTATAGAAACTTTTAAAAATAAAGAATGGAAAACATACAGATATTAAGAAAATATCTTCAAATTAGAAAAAGATTCAAATCTTTAAATGATTAAACTAAATTTTTATTGTAATAATAAGGTCAAAAGAATAAACTTAGAAATGATAGCAAACATATGTTGTGTGTTGAGTGAGGTGTTGAAGATATCATGGAATATGTGAGGTAGGTTATGAAATTTTCAAATGAATTAAAAAATATTGAGTTTCAAAGAACCTTTTGTTTAAGAGAACAATCAAATTACTAAGTCAAAAGTATCATATGCTGAAAGACTTTAAAGGTATAGTTAAAGATTTAAGAAGTAAACATTATGAAATTTATTTGGTAAGAAATGAGAGAATTCAGGCCTTGGCTATTTATGAATTTGACACAGGAGAAAGATTTGAGCCTGACTCTTTGTTGTTTTTTACAAAAGAAAGGTACAGATGGGTATTTGCGAGAATAGATTTATATTGAACCAAAGGGAAGTCATTTAATTGGAAAAAGAAATAATAAGTGGAAAGAATATTTTCTGTTAAAGATTGAAGAGCAAGATGTCCATTATAAGAAACATGTTGAAGATAATAAGTATAGGATTATAGGGCTTCCATTCTTTAATAGAGAGTTTAGGATGGAAGAGTTTGATATAAATTTGAAGTTTGTAACGGGAAGTGAAAAATGATTAACGAAATTTGTATAAAGTCTTGTACTCCTTATGATGAATTGGGAGTTAATATAAGTAATTGTAAAAAAGTTAATTTTATTTACGGAGCTAATGGTAGTGGGGAGAATAGTATAATAGTGACAGATACAATAATTAAGTTAAATCAAGGTTTAAAGGCTTCCACAAAATTTTTAAACAAGATGATTTTAATTTGAATCTGTCATCTTTTTGTTGAATTCACAAAATAAATTTAATTTAGGTAAAAAGGATTGAAGAGGATATGATAATAGTTAGAGTAATTTTTAAAATCATACTTTTTCCTATTAGTATAGCACTAAGTATTATTGCTATGTTTTTAACTTTTATATTGGGACTTAGTACGGTATTTTTTAAATTAATATCTTTTATTGCAATAATGGGGTTTTTAGGATCTGTTATTAACGGAGAAAAAAATCTTGCAGTTGAAGCCATTATATTAGCATTTCTTTTTAGTCCTTATGGAATTCCAGCGTTAGGATGTGTTGTAGTAGAATTAATAGAAGAGGTGAATAAAAAAATAAAATTAATATAAAAACAAAACATAAAAATTAATTCAAGAAGAGATAGCAAATTAAGATATGCTGTCTCTTTTTCTGTACTAAGAAAGGGGGTGTAAGATGAAAGAAATAGTAGAATTTGAATATTACTATGGTAATGAAGCAGAACAATATTCGTTTTTTAGAATTCCAAAATCTTTATTTACTAATCAATATTTTAATAGTATGTCAGTAGAAGCTAAAGTCTTATATGGAATTTTATTAGATAGAATGAGTTTGTCACTAAAAAACAAATGGTTAGATGAGTCAAACAAAGTATATATCATTTACACCATAGAAGAAATTATGGAAGTGTTAAATTGGGGTAGAAATAAGTCCGTTAAGATAATGAAAGAAATCGAAGAAATAGGGCTATTAGAAAAAAAGAGACAGGGACTTGGCAAGCCAAATCTACTTTATGTAAAGAACTTTATATACACAGGAAACAATAAACCTACAGAAGTTTCAAAAGTAAACTTGCAGAAGTTTAAAAATCAAACTTCAAGAAGTTTCAATAATAAATCTCAAGAAGTTTTAAAAGAGGACTCTAATAATACTAATATTAATAATACTGATATTAGTAATACTGATTTTAATAATCCCACCTCCATAGCATTCTTAAAATATGAAGAAGAAAATTTAGATAGAACAATTTTGGAGGAGGCAAAATTAAAAGAAAAGATTAAAAATAATATATCTTATGAAATATTTGAGAAATCAAGGATAGAAGATAAGAAACAAGTAGATGTAATTATAAATGTTCTGGTAAGAGCATTAAATAATTCTAAAAGCATTCACATAGGTGGGCTGAAGATAGATCATAAAAAGTTAAAAGAAAAGATTCTAAATCTAAACTATAAACATATAGATTATGTATTGACATATTTAAAAGAAAACGCACCCAAAGATATAAGAAATATAAACGCTTACTTGCTTACACTCTTATATAATGCAGATGAAAATATTAAAAATATGGAAATTATAAAAGGCAGTAATAATAACAATAAAAAATATGACTATAGTAGAGATGAAGATATCTGGCAAGAATTTTTAAATATGAAATAGGAGGTGAAATTTCTATGGAATCAATTAAAGATATTTTAGAAAACAATATAGAACCATTAGAAAAAATATATTTTTCAAAAAAAGACAATAATGAAAGTTATATAGATCAAAAAACAGGACTAAAATATTGCTCACATTGTAAAAGTCCAATGGAAAAAGAAATTGACTTTTTAGGAAAAAGAAAAAAAGTACCTATTTTATGTAAGTGTAAACAAGAAAAACAAAAACAGCAGGAAGAAGAAAGGCAGAAGATTAATCATCTTTTAAAGATTGATAGATTAAAAAAAGAATGCTTTGATGATCCTATACTTTTAAATTGGAACTTTGCTAACATGGATAAAGACAGCGAACATGAAGAAGTAGCAAGAAATTATGTAGAAAAATTTGATGATATATATATAAATAATATAGGTTTAATTTTAACAGGAGATGTAGGATGTGGAAAAACTTATCTTGCAAGTTCCATAGCTAATAGTCTTTTAGAAAAAGAAATAAAAGTTAAGATGACAAACTTTTCAGTAATTTTAAATGATATGACAAACTTTGAAATTGACAAAAGTAAATATATTGAAAAGCTAAATAATAAGCAACTACTTATTATAGATGACTTTGGAATGGAAAGAGACACAGCTTTTGCAGCAGAACACATCTTTAATATCATCGATAGTAGATATAGAGTAGGTAAACCTCTGATTATAACTACGAATTTAAGTATATCAGCCTTAACAAACCCTCAAACAATAAAAGATAAAAGAATTTACTCAAGAATACTTGAAATATGTAGCCCAATTATATTTACGGGAGAAAACAGAAGAATAGAGAAAATGAAAGAAAAGTCGAAATTAGCCTATGAAATATTAAAAAATAAATGAAAGTAGGTGAGTAAATGCAAAATGACGATATCAATAGTAGAACAATTGCCATAATGAAAAAAGCTGGAGTAGTAACAGCTAAGCAAGTTATAAACTTAATGAAAAAAATATTAGAAATAAATAAGCAAAAAGCAAGCTTAGAAAAGACAGGGGCAATTAGCAAATTTAAGAAAGTTAAAGTAAAAGATCTGGTAAAAAAAGGAAAAGTAGAAACCTTAGAGCTTAATGATATAGATTTAAAGACTTTAAAAAGAGAATTAAAAAGATATGGAGTTAAATTTTCAATAAAAAAAGATTTAGAAAGCGGAAATAATATTATATTTTTTCAAGCAAAAGATGAAAAGATAATGGAACAAGCCTTTAAGAAAACTGTATATAAATTTACTCGAGAAGAGTCCATGAAAAAAGAATCTGTTATAGAAAAATTAGCTAACTTCAAAGAGAAAGTAAAAGCTACAACGGATAAGGATAAGGTTAAGCATAAACATCAAGAGCAAAGTTTATAAGGGAAAAGATTGACAATATAGGATATATCCTATAAAATGAAAGTGAAAAGATAGAATGAATCAATTTATAGTTGAATATTATGAAAAGGAAGATGGAAGCTATCCAGTAGAGGAATTCCTCTTATCTTTGGATATAAAAATGAGGGCTAAAGTATTTAGAAACTTAGAACTCTTAGAAATAAAGGGGAATCAACTTAGAGAGCCATATTCAAAACATTTAGAAGATGGAATATTTGAGTTAAGAGTGAAACTAGGAAAAAACATAACAAGAGTTCTATATTTTTTTGTCATAGGAAATAAAGTGATATTGACTAATGGATTTATAAAGAAAACACAAAAAACACCAAGGTCAGAAATTAAATTAGCCAAGCAATATAGGGAAGATTATCAGAGAAGGAGTTATAAAAATGAGTAAAAATTTTAGAGATACCTTAAAGGAAGAAATGGAAAACCCCGAATTTAAAAAAGAATGGGATAATTTAGAGGTGGAATTTCAAATAATAAAGGCTATGATAGATGGAAGAAATGAGAATCACCTTACTCAAAGAGAACTCTCAGATATGACAGGTATTGCCCAAGGGGATATTAGTAAAATAGAAAATGGTAATGCTAATCCTTCTATTAAAACCTTGGATAGACTTGCAGATGCATTAGGAAAGAAATTGAAAGTTACCTTTGAAAGTAAAATATAAGTATATAAGTGTATGAAATGAAGAAAAATGTTTGTCCTAGATGTAAAAGGGAAATGAAGCAACAGTTTATAGGTTTATTACATTGTAAATGTGGAATGAGTTATCATAAAGATTTAGGATATTTTGAAAGAAGTGAAGATATGATTTTTGCTTTGGAAAGAAAAAGAATAGGTAAAAAGGTAAAAAAAGTTCCAGTAATAAGGTATAAAAAATAAACAAAACTGATAAGAGAGTTATTAATTTTTTAGAAAGGGAGTGAACAAGACGAAAATACTTAATGAAGTAATGAAAGATATAAAGAATGTATTTCACATACGAGATAAGAAAAGATTTATTTTAGAAAATCTTCCATATCTCGTATTTTTTTATATAGGAAATATACTAGCTAGTCATATAAACTCCTATGAAGGAGGAGATATATTAGATAGAATTATGGTAGCCTCTAGTCAAATTGATAGTTTAAATTATTTTCTTTCGTTTAAAATAAGAAATATATTAGCAGGGGTAATACTAGCATTAATTATTAAATTGGTTTTAATACAAAAGAAGAAAAAAGCAAAAAAATTTAGAGAAGGTAAAGAGTATGGATCTGCAAGATGGGGGAACGAAAAAGATATAGAGCCATATATTGATAAAAAGTTTGAAAATAACATTCTACTAACTCAAACAGAGAGACTTACAATGAATAATCGCCCTCAGAATCCTAAATATGCAAGAAATAAAAATGTTCTTGTCATTGGTGGTTCTGGTTCAGGAAAGACAAGATTTTTCGTAAAGCCAAATCTCATGCAAATGCATTCGTCTTATGTAGTTACTGATCCTAAAGGAACATTAGTATTAGAATGTGGGAAAATGCTAGAAAAAAATGGATACGAGATAAAAATTTTAAATACCATTAACTTTAAAAAGTCTATGAAGTACAATCCATTCGCTTACATTAGAAGTGAAAAAGATATACTCAAATTAGTACAAACAATCATTGCAAATACAAAAGGTGAAGGTGAAAAGTCAACTGAAGATTTTTGGATTAAGGCAGAAAAGCTCTATTATACTGCCCTCATCGGTTATATTTACTATGAAGCACCAAAAGAAGAACAAAATTTTTCAACCTTGTTAGCTATGATAGATGCATCAGAAGTTAGAGAAGAAGATGAAAACTTTAAAAATGCTGTTGATTATATGTTTGAAGCTTTAGAAAAAGAAAAGCCAGATCATTTTGCAGTAAAACAATACAAAAAATACAAACTTGCTGCGGGTAAGACCGCTAAATCTATTCTTATTTCTTGTGGAGCAAGACTTGCACCATTTGATATCGAAGAATTAAGGGGTTTAATGAGCGAAGATGAATTAGAGCTTGATAAAATTGGAGATAGAAAAACTGCTTTATTTGTAATAATATCAGATACAGATGATACCTTTAACTTTGTAGTATCAATAATGTATTCTCAGTTATTTAATCTATTATGTGATAAGGCAGATGATGAGTATGGCGGAAGATTGCCAGTTCATGTAAGATGTCTACTTGATGAGTTTAGCAATATAGGTCAGATTCCAAAGTTTGAAAAGCTAATTGCCACAATTAGAAGCAGAGAAATATCAGCTTGCATTATTTTGCAAGCTCAGTCTCAACTAAAAGCAATTTATAAAGATAATGCGGACACCATAGTAGGAAATTGTGATTCCACATTATTTTTAGGTGGTAAAGAAAGGACAACCTTAAAAGAACTATCTGAAAGTTTAGGCAAAGAAACAATAGATCTATATAATACGTCGGAAACTAGATCAAATCAAAAAAGTTTTGGTTTAAATTATCAAAAAACTGGAAAAGAATTAATGAGTCAAGATGAGATAACTGTAATGGATGGAGGTAAATGTATTTATCAACTAAGAGGAGTGAGACCATTTTTATCTGATAAGTTTGATATAACTAAGCATAAAAATTATAAATTACTTGAAGATTATGATAAGAAAAATGTGTTTGATATAGAACAATATTTTAAGAAGAAGGATGGAATTAGATTAAAAAGTGATATGGAAGTTGAAGTTTTAGAGGCATAAAATTAAAATTGAATATTGTCTAAGGTATAAATAAAGTTATTGAAGATTTAAAAACAGCAAGAGAATTAATTATTACAAATTTAAAATTAATTAATGAGTTTTATCAAGTATTTAATTAATAGAGGAACTTTGGAAAGGAGGAAGTTTTATGGAAAAATATTTAATTAATGATTTAAACATATCAGGATATAAAAAGATAATAACATTATTAGATTATAAAGAAAAAATTTCTACTTGCTTAAAAAATATAAAGCTGCTTCCTTCATCTGAATATAAGGTTTTAATCGACACTGCTTTAGTTTCAGGAATAAATAGTTATAGGTTTCTAGAAGTAAAAATTAATAAAGACGGGACAATAAACTTAAATAAATATTCATATCCCATAGTAGATGAAAATATAATTAACAAAGCTAATTCTATAATTAGTAAAGAGTCAATATGGCTAAAAAACTCAATTTTAACAAATTCTCAGAAAGAGTTAATAGCAACATTTTAAATAAAAAAACATAAAATATATAAACACCTAAAGAATATAAAAACTTTAGGTGTATTTTTTTATACTAAATGGGAGGATTGCATGAAGATATACAATGAAAGAGATTCTCCTTTAAAAATTAAATAGCCATAGTATCAGGACATCTAATAAAAATAGATGTTCTTTTTTTGAAAAAATCATAAAAAAATTAAGGAGAAAATAAGATATGGAAAGATAAATGCTAAACATAAGTGGAAATTTAGTTGGAGAAATAAAAACAACAACAATAGATATAAATGAAGGAAAAAGAGAAGTAGCAAATTTTACTGTAGTAAATAAATTTAAAGAAAATGGAAAAACAAAAAAAGAATATATTTATTGCAATCTATACGGAGAAAAAGTAGAGACAGTAGAGGATTTCGAAAGCGGTGAGTATGTTCATATATTTGGATATTTTAAAGAGGTAAAAAAAGAGGAGAAAATATTCAAAAATTTTATTGTAAAACATATTAATAGAATAAATAAAGAAGAAAAAGAGGAGGAATAAAAAATGGAGTTTTTCACACAAGCAGTAAATGTATTAAAGGTATTAGTAACAGCGATTGGAGCTGGACTTGGTTCTTGGGGAGTAATTAATCTAATGGAAGGTTATGGTAATGATAACCCTGGAGCTAAATCTCAAGGTATTAAGCAACTTATGGCAGGTGGAGGAATTGTGCTTATTGGACTTAAATTAATTCCACTTTTAGCAAATGTATTAAAATAAGATGTTTAATATAGTAGATAAGATCAAAGAGTTTTTTTCGGAGATGCTTATAGACATGATCAAGGAAAATTTAAGTGGAATGCTTCTTGATATAAATGATAAAGTATCTACGATAGCAACAGAAGTTGGAAAAACTCCGAGTGGATGGAACTCGGAAGTTTTCCACTTTATAAAATCAATAAGTGAAAATGTAATACTTCCTATAGCAGGTCTTATCATAACTGCAGTTTTATGTATTGAGTTAATTCAAATGGTAATGAATAAGAATAATATGAACGATACAGATACATTTGATTTCTTTAAATATATTATAAAAATGTGGATAGCTGTATGGTTGGTATCTCATGCTTTTGAATTTTCTATGGCAGTATTTGATGTAGCTCAAAGTTTAATAGGAAAAGCAGCAGGAGTAGCTAATGTGAGTTCAAAAGTTTCACCAGGGGATATAGCGGCTATGACAGAAACATTGAAGAATGAATCAATAGGAAAACTTATGACAGTAGTAATAGAAACCTCTATAGTAAAAATGATAATTCAAGGAATATCGGTATTAATAACGGTAATACTTTATGGAAGAATGATAGAAATATATATCTATACCTCTGTTTGTGCTATACCTTTTGCCACTATGGGAAACAAAGAATGGGGGAGCATAGGAACTAATTATATTAGAGGACTTTTTGCTCTTGGACTACAAGGGTTATTTTTGCTTATATGTGTAGGTATTTACGCAGTTCTTGTAAAGACTTTAAGTATAACAGATATACACAAGAGTATTTTTGAACTACTTGGCTACACACTAATACTTGGAATTACGATGATGAAATCTGGAAGTATTGCAAAATCAATATTAAATGCACATTAAAGGGAGGAGAAATGTTTAAAGGAATAAATAAAAGAAAGAATGAACTTAAAATTAAAAGGTTTGGAATAATAGGATTACCAATAATTATAATTGGATCATATATAACAAATAAAATAAGAAAAAAAGAAAGGGAAGATGAGATGATAATTTATAGAATAGAGGAAATAGAATAATGGCATATGTAAATGTTCCAAAAGATTTAACTAAAGTAAAAACCAAAGTAGCATTAAATTTAACAAAAAGACAATTAATTGGATTTACAATAGCAGGAGTAATAGGCTTTCCTATTTATATATTATCAAGAAAAAATCTACCAAATGATATATCTATGCTTATTATGATAGGAGTAGCATTTCCTATTATTTTCACAACACTTTATGAAAAAGATGGTCTGTATTTTGAGAAGTATCTTAAGTACATGATAGAAAAAAAGACTCAACCAAGTATTCGACTATATAAAACAGATTGTATTTATGATATAGAAAGAAAAATAAGTAAAATGAAAGAAGGGAGAAAATGAATCAAATACAAAAAAGACAGCAAAAAAAATTAAATGCAGAAAAAGAGAATTTAAAAAAGCAGAAAGAAGACTTAAAAAGCATAGGTAAAAGTCAAAAGAAAATAGAAAGTTCAAAGAAGTACAAAGGACAAAGAAAGCAAAAGAAAGAGCTTTCTTTTTTTAATGGAAGAAAACAAAAGAAAAAAAGTGTTCAAGATACAATTCCCTATTTAAGAATGCTTAAAAATGGAGTTTGTCAAATAGAAAAGAATAAATTTAATAAAATGATAAGATTTTTAGATATTAATTATCAGCTTTCGACAGAAGAAGATAAAGAAAGTATTTTTAATGAATTTTCTAACTTTTTAAATTACTTTGATCCAAGTGTAGATATTGAACTCTCATATATTAACAGAATAGGGAAAAATGAAGAAATAGAAAAAAATATTAATATCCCCTATAGAGATGATTCTTTTAATGAGATAAGGAAAGAATATAGAGAGATGTTAAAAAATCAAAGTGAAAAAGGGAACAATGGATTAAGTAAATATATGTATATCACTTTTAGCTTAGAAGCACAGGATATAAAAGAAGCTACAATTAGACTTGAAAGAATGGAAATGGACATACTAAATAATTTTAAGAAAATGGGAGTTAAGGCTTATGTGCTAGATGGATACGAAAGATTAAAGGTGATTCATGATATTTTAAATAAAGATAAAAAATTTACTTTTTCATATGATGATTTAAAACATAGTGGTTTATCCACAAAAGATTATATTTCTCCGACTTCTTTTAATTTTTCATCTATAAATCAGTTTAGAGTAGGAGAATACTTTGGAGAAGTAAATTTTTTACAGATTCTTGCACCAGAATTATCTGATAGACTATTATCTGAATTTTTAGAAGTTGAAGAAAATATGATTGTAACCTTTCATATAAACTCTATCGATCAAACAAACGCAATTAAAATGATAAAAAGAAAAATTACAGATCTAGATAAGATGAAAATTGAAGAAAATAAAAAAGCTATAAGATCGGGATATGACATGGATATATTACCTTCAGACTTGATCACTTATGGAAATGATGCTAAAAGACTTTTATTAGAGCTTCAAAATCATAACGAGAGAATGTTTGTAATTACCATTTTATTTACAAATATAGAAAAAAGCAGAAAGAAATTGAGCAACGTAATTTTTCAATTAAACTCTATAGCAGGTAGACATAATTGTGTATTAAAGAATCTTAATTATAGGCAAGAACAAGCTCTTATGTCCTCATTGCCCATTGGAAAGAATGACATTGAGGTGAAAAGGGGACTTACTACAAGTTCTACAGCGATCTTTATTCCATTTACTACAGAAGAATTGTGTTTAGAAGGAGAAAGCTTATATTATGGTTTAAATGCATTAAGTCGAAATATCATAATGACAGATAGAAAGCTGTTAAAAAATCCTAATGGTTTAATACTTGGAACACCAGGGTCGGGAAAATCTTTCTCGGCTAAAAGAGAAATTACCAATGCCTTTTTAATTACACAAGATGACATTATAATATGTGATCCTGAATCCGAATATGGGAATTTAACTAGAGCATTAGGAGGAGAAGTTATAAGGATATCACCTACTAGTAGAGACTATATTAATCCATTAGATATAAACTTAGATTATGCAGATGAAGATAATCCATTGTCATTAAAGTCTGACTTTATACTATCATTATTTGAATTAGTAGTGGGAAAAGAAGGACTGAGTGCAGAAGAAACTTCTGTTATAGATAGATGTCTTCCAATCTTATATAAAAACTACTTTGATAATCCTATACCTTCTAATATGCCAATTTTAGAAGATTTATATAACTTACTTTTGGAACAAGAGGAAAAAGTAGGGAAAAAACTTGCGGTAGAAATGGAAATATATGTTAAAGGAAGCTTAAATGTTTTTAATCATAGAACTAATGTAGATACTAAAAATAGAATACTTTGTTATGACATCAAAGAATTGGGAAAGCAATTAAGAAAAATTGGAATGCTTATTGTTCAAGATCAAGTTTGGAATAGAGTTACAATTAATAGGAATAAGAAAGAAACTAGGTATTATTGCGATGAATTCCATTTATTGTTAAGAGAAGAACAAACAGCAAGTTATTCAATAGAAATTTGGAAAAGATTTCGTAAATGGGGAGGAATACCAACAGGGTTAACTCAGAATGTCAAGGATCTTTTAGCTAGTCCTGAAATAGAAAATATATTTGATAATACAGACTTTATATTGATGCTAAATCAAGCCTCTGGAGATAGAGAAATATTAGCAGATAAACTAAATATATCACTTTACCAATTATCATATGTAACCAACTCTAATGAAGGAGAAGGGCTTTTGTTTTATGGAAATACCATTGTTCCATTCGTGGATAGATTCCCTAAAGATACTAAGCTATATAGACTAATGACAACTAAACCAGAGGAGTTAAAAGAAAGTTATGAAGAATAAGATAAAAAGTAACTATATTATTAATTTAGATGCATTAGTAGCCTTAAAAGAACTACCTAATGAGATATTTGATTGCTGTATTACTTCTCCTCCTTATTATGGATTAAGAGATTATAAAGTTAAAGGTCAAATTGGAAGAGAAGAAAGTCCTGAAGAGTATTTAAATAAGTTAGTAGAAGTATTTGACCAAGTAAAAAGAGTATTAAAAAAAGATGGAACTTTATGGATTGTAATAGGAGATTCTTACGTTGGTACTGGAAGCAAGAAAGAATACAAAGACCCAAAAAATAAGAATGGAAGAACAGGCCAAAAAGTTTCTGTCACGAAAAAATTAAAAGGATATAAGACAAAAGATTTGATTGGAGTTCCTTGGCAACTTGCATTAAAACTAAGAGAAGATGGTTGGTATTTAAGAAGTGATATTATATGGCACAAAGAAAATGCTATGCCAGAATCATGTAAAGATAGACCATCGAGATCATACGAACATATTTTTTTACTCTCTAAATCAAAAAAATATTTTTATAACTATGAAGCAATGAAAGAACCCATGAAAGAGATAAGTAAAAAAAGATATATAAGGGCAAGGGGAAAAGACAATAAGTACCTAAAAGAAAATACAGGTGCTAAAAGACAGAGCATAAATGAAGCAAGAGAATATGGAGAATATATAGGAGATAATGTTCCTCAGTTTAGAAATAGTAGAGATATTTGGACAATAAATACTAATGCCTTTAAAGGAAAACACTATGCAGTATTTCCACCAAAATTAGTAGAAATTTGTATAAAAGCAGCTTGTCCTAATAATGGGTTAATATTAGATCCATTTATGGGATCAGGCACAGTTGGAATGGTTGCTACTAAAATGAATAGAGAATATATAGGAATAGAATTAAATGAGGACTATTGCAAGATGGCTAAAGAAAGGATTGAAGAAAATATGAAATAGGAGGCGTTTATGAAAAAAGAAAAGGGCAAAATAAATCCTAGAGATGTACCAAAAAGTAAGCTTATATTAGAAAAGAAAAATATAAGTAGCAACACTATAAAAAATAAAAAAGATTCACCCATTTTATTAAACAAAAATTCTGAAAGAGAAAATAGCACTTTTATGAATGAAAAAGATAGCTACAGACAAGTTTCTGAAGTTGAGAATTATGATAATATAAAGAAAACTTCTAGCCACTTTCAAGAACTAGATAATAAATATATACCTAATATTAATGAAAAATCAGATAAGGAAAAAATACAAAGAAAAAGACAGGAGAAAGTATATAGAGAAAAATATAAAATACTTGATAACTTGAAACAAGATAATGAAGTAGAAGATAAAATTAGAGAAGAAAGAATCAAGAAAGAAAATGATAGAGTATATGAAAATAGGATAAGTAATTTCAAGAAGAGTTCTAATCATATATCTAAGAATGGAATAAAGAATAAAGATAAGTTAGAAGTTTATGACCCATTGTCTAAAGATTTAGATAATGATGGAGTAATAGATCGTTATGATATGGACTTTAGAGATAGTAATATTTCTTATAGAGATACTAGTGATGATGAAAAGTATTTTTCAAAGTATAGAAATAAAAGATTTCTAAATGACTTTAGAAAGAATAAAGAGCAGTATCAAAGTGACAAACAAGAAAATTCATTTCAAGATAAGTCCATTTCAACAAAAATAGAAAGATCTAATGTAAGGGATTATAAAGGTAAGAAGTTTAGGGCAAAAAGTTTATACTTAACAGAAAGTGAAATGGATAATAAGAATTATCAGAAACTAAAGACTGGTAAGAACTTAAAGGAAAAATGCTCTGTAGATCTAAATAATAAAAATAAAATTATAGATAATAACAAAAAAGAAGGTAAAAGAGCTAATTTTAATCTAAATGAAAAATATACAAGAACAAAAAAGGAAAGTTCGAATGTAAAAGAAGGACAAAATAAGTTTAAAGAAGATAAATTGAAGGAAGAAGATAAGCTTCAAAAAAATGAAGAAAAGATCTCAAAATTACACTCGAAAAAAGCAAAAAAAGAAAAAGACTTAGTTAAAGATAATAAAAAAGCAAAAAAAGGAGGATTAGAAAATCCTTTAATTCTTGCAAGTGCAATGGCATCAAACTATCTTTATAGCGGAAAAGAAGATAATGCAGGAATAGATGTATCATATAAAGTAAGCAGAAGTACAGAGCTTATTGGAAAAAATATTAGACGTAATCGTAGAAAAAAAGCTTTAAAAACTAAAAGAAAATTAGAGAAATTAGATAATAAAATTCATAAAAAAGAAAGTAGATTATTATTTGAAAAAAATTTTGAAGAATTAAAAAAGTCTAGAGTCTATCAAAATACCAATAAATTGAATCGATTTTTTATGAAGAAAAAATTTCAGAAAGATTTCAGAAAAAAACAAGAAGTAAGCTTAAAAAATAGAATAAAAAAGTCTATTACAAATATGAGTAAAAAGACAGCAGAAGTTCTAAAAAATAAGGGATATAAAAATATTTTTATTGTCCTTTGCATTTTAGGACTTTTTTTCATGCTGTTTAAAGAAATAAGTAATATTGGAAGTATTACTTCAGGTATTACAAGTAATGTTATGGCTACAAGTTACTTATCAAAAAAAGAAGTGCTAAGTGATGTAAATAATGAATTTTCAAGTTATGAATATGCTTTGCAAGATGAGATAGATAGTATTAAAGAAAATTATCCAAACTACGATGAATATCATATAAAAGGAGATCCAGTAGGTCATGATGTTCACGAGCTATTTAGTTATTTAACAGCAAGATATGGAGAAATTAAGTCGACTGATGAAATAAAAAAGGAGCTAAAAAAACTCTTTAATCAGATGTACAAAAAAGAGTATACATCAAAAACTATTACTAAATATGATAAAGATGGAAATCCATACACCTATAAAATATTGACTCTTACCATTACCAAGAAAAGTATTGATAAAATTGCAAAAGAAGAGTTTGCAATTTATGAAACTAATATGGCTCACTACTTATCATTATTAGAAAATCAAGGAAATATGGGAGATTATTTTGGCTCTGGTTATGGAGATTTAGGGGATATAGTAGATAATCCAAATTTTGGAAATTCCGGTATAGAGTTTGATGATGTAGCAGTAAGGAGATTATTTGGAGAAGCTGAAAAACATATAGGAAAAAGATATGTTTTTGGAGCTAGTGGACCAAGGAATTTTGACTGTTCAGGATTTGTATGTTGGTCATTTACAAAATCAGGAGTAAAGAATATGCCAAGAACAACAGCTTGGAGAATATATACTGATTATTGTAATCCTGTATCGCCTAGTCAAGCAAAGCCTGGAGATATAATTTTCTTCAAAGGAACATATAATTCTGGAACACCAATATCTCACGTAGGAATATATGCAGGCAATGGAATGATGATTCATGCAGGAGATCCTATTCAATATGCAAATATTAATACAAGATATTGGAAAGAACACTTTTATGCCTTTGGCAGACCAAGATAGAAAAGGTGATAAAAATGAATAAAAAACTAATTAAAAATATAGAAAAACAAAAAAAGTTAGTAAAGAAAAAAGAAGATATTGAGTTGGAACTTCAAATCTTAGAAGAAGAACAAGAAGAATTAGAGAATATGGAAGTTATCAAAGAGTTTCGTAGCAAAAAAATATCCCTTGATGAATTTTTATATATAGTAAGAAAAAATAAGGAAGAAGAAAGAAAAGAAAAAAGTATAAGTCAAATTAATGAAGGAGAAGAAAAGTAATGAAAAGAATAGGAAATAGAGTTTTAGCGTTTGGAATAATACTAGCAAGTATTATAAATATATCGCCTATGAGTCATATATATGCTAGTTCAGAAAAAAGTTTACAAAACACAAATAAAATTGAAGCTGAAATGGTATGTAGCAATGTAGAAAATTTAGAAAAAGAAATTACAGACTTACAAGAGAAAATTAAAAACTTAAATAAAGATAAAGAGATAAATAAAGATCAAATAAAAAAGCTTCAAGAGAAATTAGATTCATATAAAAATAAGGAAGATAATTTTTTAGAAGATAAGAAATGCCTAGAAGATCAATTATTAGAAAAAGAAAGAGTAATTAAAGGTCTAGAAGAAAAAATATGTGCTCTAGAAAGTAAAGACAAAAAGCAAATAGCTGAGCTAGAACAGCTAAGAGATGAAGTAAAGAAACTTCAAGAAGAAAGTGAAAAATTAAAAGAAGAATTATCTTCTGCAAAATGGGAATTAGAAGCAAAAGGTGAAAAGGCAGAAGTTAATGAAAAAAGTTTTAAAGAAACAAGAGAAAAGATTGGTCAATTAGAAAAAGAGATTAAAGAAAAGGATCAAAATATAGAATTAAAAGAGGAGAAAATAAAGAAAATAGAAGATACTTTAAAGGCAAAAGAAGAAAGATTAGAAAAATTAAAAGACCAAGTAGATAAGGCAAAAGAAGATAAAGAAAATTCTTGTGAGAAAGTAAAATCTCTTGAAGAAGAATTAACTGAATTAAGATCTAAAGCAGAAAAAGATAAAAAAGAATTACAAGAACAGATAAAAAGCTTGGAAGATAAAATAGAACAACAAACAAAAGAGTTTGAAAATCTCCAAAATGACTTAGACAAAAAAATAGAAGAATGTAATAAAAGAATCAGTGAACTAGAGAAATACCTAAAGAAAAACAAAACAGGGGAAAAAGAAAAAGCTATAAATGATAAGGAAAAGCTTGAAAAAACTTTGGATAATCTTAAGAAGAAACAAGCAGAAATAGAAACAAAACATGATAAAGATGTAGAAGAAAAGATTACTAACAAAGAAGTAGTAGATACTAAAGAAGTTATTAGTAAAAGAGAGGATAATATAAAGCCATGTAGTAAGAGCGATGAATTTAGCGTGTTTCAAGTGGGAAAAAATTACTATAATGTCATAAAAGATGGAAAGAAAACTACTGTGTATATGGATGTTAAGGCATACATTCAAGATGATCATATTATGTTACCTATAAGATATACAGCCTATACTTTAGGATTTAACGTTGAATATGATGACAACAAAAGAGAAGCTATATTTTCCAATAAAGAAAATATCGTTCTTCCAAAGAAAACATTGAGATTAAATATAGACACAGGAGTCATGAAAGATAGTGACGGAAATATTTATCATTCTGATACTAAGCCAGTAATTATAAATGGAAGAGTTCATGCTTCTATTTCAAATATTGCAAAAGCTTTTAATGCAACTTGTGGAGATATAAAAGACGGAAAAGATCAAAGCATTGAATGGGATAATAACAAAAAAGCAGTATATGTATTTAAAAATATAAAATAAAAAAGGAGCTAAAGATGAAGAAAAGCGGAATAAAAGTAGCCTTAGTGTTACTCTTTATGTTTACAATAATACCAAGTATATCCATGGCAAAAAGTAATGAAAGTGAAATAACGAGTCAACTAAATAATATATATACTCCAGAAAATAATAAAGAATTAGAAAATTTATTTGATGAAGATGTGTATAATCCTTCTGATGAAAAACAAAAAATACCCTATCAAGAAGTACCTAAAATACCAGATAGTAAAAATGTAAAAAGTGAACAAAAAGAAAGATCTATTAATTCATGCCAACCAGCAAAACCTGTAAAAGGAGGGAATACAAAAGCGATTAATTCTTTAGCAACAAAGGAGAATAAAGCAAGAGGGACAGTATTGGAAAATGTAGATGAAAGTGGAGAAGATCTAACTCCTAAAGTTGGAGATAAAGAAGTAAGAAAAGAGGGCGAAGAAAATCCTGTAGACGTTAGACAATTTTTAACTTTTCAGACTAAATCAGGCAAGACAATGCACCTTATTATAGATCATTCACAAAACCAAGAAAATGTTCAACTATTAACAGAAGTTGGTGAGCAAGACCTTTTAAATATGATCGAAGGAGAAAGTGATACTAAATCAAAAGAAGAAAAAGTAGTTAGAAAAGAAGAGCCTATAAAAAAGGAAGAACCTCAAAAAGAAAAAGAGAAAGAAAAGAAGTCAGGCGTAGGATTATATATTTTTATAGTTCTTATAATGCTAGTGGGAATAGGTGCAGGATATTATTTTAAAGTTTACAAAAAAAGAGAAGAGGATACTATTGAAGATGATGAAGATTATGACGAATTAGAAGATGATTATGAATATGATAAAGAAAATGATGAGAAAGAAAGTATAGAAGATACAGAAATTATTCCAGAAGAAGATGATTTTTAATAATGAGAATTTTTTGAAAAGATGGGAAGTTTATTCGAGAAAAACATATATGCGAAGGATATAACATTTGAAGAAGTGTTAAATAATGGAATAAAAATTATAAAAATATAGAAACATTCAGATATGAAATTCAACTATCGTATAACAAGAAGAATCTACGATAGAAAAGTATACGGTTTTTAAAATTTATATTAAAATCTAAAATAATTTGTGAAACTAAGAGAAGATAATAGTTTGTTAATAAAAAATAAATAAGTGATGTAGTAAAGATTATGATAAATTGCGAGCGAAGGAGAAATCTTTCGCTCTTTTTTTTATAAAAAATTAAGGAGGAAAAATGAAATTAGTTATAGCAGAAAAACCAAGCGTTGCAATGTCAATAGCAAAGGTTATAGGAGCAAAGAACAAAAAAGATGGATATTATGAGGGAAATGATTATAGAGTATCTTGGTGTGTAGGTCATCTAGTTCAGATGGCAAATCCTGATAATTATGATGAAAAATATAAAAAGTGGAGAATTGAAGATTTACCTATTATTCCAAAAGAATACAAGTACGAAATTGTAAATACCACAAAGAAACAATTTAATATTCTTAAAAAGCTGATGAACAGTAAAGAAGTTGATACTATAATTAATGCTTGTGATGCAGGAAGAGAAGGAGAAGCTATATTTAGACTTGTGTATATGAAAGCAAATTGTAAAAAGAAAATAGAGCGTCTTTGGATTTCATCTATGGAAGATTCTGCGATAAAAGAAGGATTCAACAATTTAAAAGATGGAAAATACTATGATAATCTTTTTGACTCAGCAAAGGCAAGAGCTATAGCCGACTGGCTTGTTGGAATGAATATGAGTAGACTTTACTCTTGCTTATATGACGAAAATTATAGTATAGGGAGAGTTCAAACACCAACATTGGCAATGATAGTAGATAGAGATTTTGAAATAGAAAATTTTAAAAAAGAAAAATATTATACAGTAGAAATAGAACTTGATAAGTTTATGCTATCCACTAATAGAATAGATAATAGGGTGATAGCTGAACAGCTGATAAATTTAATAGGCAATACAATAAAAATTACAGATTTAGTAAAAAAAGAAAAAATAACGAAACCAGATTTACCTTTTGATTTAACAACACTACAAAGAGAGTGTAACAAATATTTTGGATATAGTGCAAAACAGACTTTAGATTATGCTCAAAGCCTTTATGAGAAGAAATATATAACCTATCCAAGAACAGACAGTAGGTATTTAACAGAAGATATGATTGTAAGCACAATAAATAATATTTTGGGGAAAAATGATTTTGATACAGAGCGTATTAAAATTGTATTTAATTCAAAAAAAGTTAGCGATCATCATGCAATTATACCTACAGTAAGTTCATTGAGTAAAGATATATCTTATCTTCCAGAAAGTGAATCTAAAGTGTATAGACTAATATTAAATAAACTAAACGCAAGTGTTGGATATCCACTCGTTGAAAATACAACAAAAATTGTAGCTATATTTGATAGCTTTGAATTTACAAACACTGGCAAAGTAATTAAAGATGAAGGATTTACAAAGTATTTAAAAGAATATACATCGAAAAAGAGTGAAGATACGATATTTCCTAATGTGAATATTGGAGATGAACTTGAAATAAAGGAAAAAAATATTAAAGAAAAGTATACTACACCTCCAAAACATTTTACCGAAGATAGTTTACTTAAAGCTATGGAAATAGCAGGAAATGATGTTTTAGAAAAAGGTATTGAAGTAGAAAGAAGAGGAATAGGGACTCCAGCCACTCGTGCAGGAATAATAGAAAATCTAATTTATAAAGGTTATATAAAAAGAGATAAGAGAAATCTTATTTCAACAAGAAAGGGCTTAAACTTAGTATCAATAGTAATAGATGAATTTAAATCACCAAAAACAACAGCAGAATGGGAAATGGGATTAAGTGAGATTGCAAATGGGAAAGAAGATAAGGAGATATTTTTAAAAGAAATTGAAGAAGAAATCAAAAACACCATTGGTAGATATTGCAAATAAATTGATTATAAAAACAGAGAAAGATAATAGTAGATATAAGTTTTTTCAAAAGCAAGGATATAAAGGAAAGTAATCTTAAAACATAGCTAACTTACAAGAAAAGATAAGCACATCTTAAACATCTTAAAGGGAAACTAAGAATATCAATAATAGGCAAAGGAAAAATAGAAAAGATAGAAGAATATCTTTGATGAGCATTTTCTGATTTATGAAGTAGTTTACCATGGAAAAAGTAGTTACTAATAAAATGCATTTCCTGCACCCAAAAATATATAATTTTAGGTGCAGGAAGTTTTATAAATGATACAAAAAACAATAAAGCTTAATGGCTAAGGAGGTATAGAAAATATATCTTCTTTTTTATTACTAAAATAAGAAAATATAGAGTGCCAAGATATTATACAGTAGATTTAAGTAAATCAATATATCTTGCAAGAGAAGAATTTAAAGAAAAGTGCAAAAATTAAATGTCACCCAATTGATTTTTTGCACCCAAAAGTATATAATTTTAGGTGCAGGAGGTATTAGAAATGGAATCAATAAACAAGAAAATAGAAGATATAATGACAAGCAATACAGGAGAAATTTTTTCTATTAATGACTTCTATGGACTGGGGACAAAGAATACAATCAAATCCGTTTTATACCGATTAAATGAAGAAGATAAAATCACAAGACTTATAGATGGATTATATACAAAGCCTAAGTATAGCGAAATCCTTAAAGAATATTCTTATCCAGATGCAAATGCCTTGGCAGAAAAGATAGCCGATAAATTTTCTTGGACCATATCTCCAACAGGAGATACAGCTTTAAATTATACTGGATTATCTACACAAGTTCCAAACGAATATATATATATTTCTGATGGACCATATAGGCAATATGATTACAGAAATAAGAAGATACTATTTAAACACACAAGTAATAGAAACATTACGTCTTATTCAAAAGAACTATCTATTTTAGTTCAAGCAATTAGAGCTTTGGGAAAAGATGGAATAGGGGAAGAAGAACTCAAGAAGTTAGCCGTATTTGCCCAAAATATTAAAGAAGACTTAAAGCGTGATACCTTAAAGCTACCATTTTGGATACAGGAAATATTAGAGAAAATACAGGAGATTAATAATGAAAAAGCTATTAGAAATATCAAATGAAGAACTTGAATTAGTTATACAAAATACATCAGATAAATTGAACTTGTCAAAGGCAATTGTGGAGAAGGACTTATGGGTCTGTATTATTTTGAAATATCTATTTAGTGATTTTAAATATAGGGACTATATTGTCTTTAAAGGGGGCACAAGTTTATCTAAAGTATATAAATTAATAGAAAGATTTTCAGAGGATATAGATCTTGCTCTTAATTGGCAACTCTTGGGCTATGAAAAGTTAGAGCCTTATGAAGAGAGGAGTAAAACAAAGCAATTAAAATTTAACGATAAACTAAATGAAGATACAAAAAAGTTTATACAAGAAGAATTTTTGCCAACTCTGCAAAAAGATTTCAAAAAATTATTAAAGAACAGAAAATATAATTTTTATATTGATGAAATAGATGGACAAACTATTGCCTTTGATTATCCTAAAAATTATGAAGATACCTCTATACTTCAAGTCATAAGATTAGAAATAGGAAGTTTAGCAGAACCGATTCCATCAAGTAGGAAAAAGATAAAAACCTATATAGAGGAAACTTATCCAGAGGTATTTAATGAAAATATAGAAGTTGTATCTGTAAATAGTTTAAGGACTTTTTATGAAAAAATAACTATACTACACAGAGAGGCTAACAGAATAAATGGAAATTATCCTACAAGGTATTCAAGACATTTTTATGATGTATATAAAATGCTACTTACTGACATAAAAGAAGAAAGTTTTTCTCAATTAGAATTATTAAATTCTGTTATTCAATTTAAGAAAAAGTTTTATGCCAGTAATTGGGCGAAATATGATGAGATAATGGAAGGAAGAATAAAGTTAATTCCATCAAAAGAAGGAGTGGAGATTTTTTCCAAAGATTATGATAGTATGAAAAATATGATATTTGGAGAAAAAATACCATTTGAAAAGATAATTAGCGAACTAAAAAAATATGAAGAGAGTTTAAATGAAAAAATAAGTAATAATAAAGCTTAATAAATAAGGAGGTATAGAAAATATATCTTCTTTTTTTATTACTAAAACAAGGAGGGGTAGAATGCCAAGATATGATACAGTAGATTTAAGTAGATCAATATATCTTGCAAAAGAAGAATTTAAGAAAGATATAAAAAAATATGAGGAATATTTAAAGGTATCAGGCAATAACTATAAGTACCCATATATACACCAAATATCTATTTACAATATGGATACCAAGGCTACAGCCTGTGCGGAATTTGATTACTGGAAAAGCATAGGTAGGAGTGTCAAAAGAGGAGAAAAAGGAATACCGCTTTTAGATATAGAAAATGGAAAAATAAAATATATCTTTGATATAAGGCAAACGGTAAGCGTTGATCACAACATTTCTGAGGTAAAATTATGGGAATATGATGGCAAAAAACATTTAAACTTACTAGATGAAATGATAGATAAGTTTAAAGAAAAAGATAGTAAGCTTCTATTAAGCCAAGAAGATAAAATTGCTGCCTTAGTAGAAAGTAATGTTAGAGGAAAATTCAATAAAATTTTAGAAAGTCTATCTGATGAAAGTTTAAAAAGCATTCAAAAGGTAGACCTTTTTAATTTGTTAAAAGAATCCGTAAAAATTTCCATAAGCGAGAGAATGGAGGTCTCATATCAGCTAAAAGAAGAAAACTTATCTTTACTGTCTAAAATATCAAGTTCGGACATAGACAAAGTATTAAGTATAAGTGCTAATATAAGTAAAGATATCTTACTTGATTTGGGAAGAGAAATAAAAAGATTAGAAATTCTAGAGAAAATTCAAGAAAGAAAAGATTTGGAGCAGACAAAAGAGCTTAAGGAGCGTTATAATAAATTAAGTTCTGATATAAACGGTAAAATAAATTTTAAAAAAGGAGGCTTGGAAGATGAAAGAGAAAGTAACATTGGCAGGCAAGGAATACCTCATGGAGGAGGGGATTTACACACCAATCGTCAAGGAGAATTCCTTCGAGAGACAGGGAGGGACATACAAGATGGAAGAATTGGAGGAAGGAATGGAAGTCCTAGTACCCAATATGGCAATTCCCAAGGAAATAGATTTAAAGAAACTCAACAGATGGGGAAGGATGAGATTGAACTTTCTCAAGGAGAACAAAGAAGAGGATTATCAGATAATGTATTTGCAAGGGACATTAATGGATCATCTTCTATCAAAGGAAAAAGAGATAGAGGACTTTATCACGAGGGAAGAAGTCAAAATGATGGAAACTTGGGGGCTGACAGAAGAACTGAAAGAAGAGGACTATCTGAAATATCTGAGATTGAAGAAGAACATGGATATGACCATACAAGAAATAGGGGAAAAGGAGATAATCTTAATCTAAAAAATGAGGAAGTAGAGTCTACTTCCTTTTTTTCTGCTAAAAATCAGGGAGAGCAAATATCCTTCTCAAATCCAATAAGTCAAAGAGAAATAGATACATTTTTAATACATGGAGGAAATCATGAAGATGGAAGACTAGGGGTAATAGCAGAATTTTCTAAGGGTAAATCTTTAGAAGAACAGGTAAACTTTTTGAAAGAAATATATAAGGGAGCTAATGGTCTTGAAATTGAAGGAAGAAAGATATCTGCATGGTTTGGAAAGGAAGGAGCAATTTTTAAAGATGGAGATGAGGCAAGGTATAGAGAAGGGCAAATAGTTTCTTGGAAAGACTTAGCCAATAATATTAATAATTTATTAGATAGAGGAGAATTTGCTAGCAATGTTGAGATTGTAGAAAGTGCGACATATGAAAGAGAAAAAATAGCAGAAACATTATTGTATTTAAAGAGAGATCTTACTGATGAAACTAAGGATAGATATCTATCGAGTCTTAATGATATAAAAGGAATAGGCTTCCAAGATGAAAAAGAAAATCTCGGAAAAAAACTTGAAGATAAAAATTTTATAAATAAACTCAGAAAAGAATACGAGGTATTTTTAGAAGAATATAAGATTAATCCTGATATTTTAAGATTTCATCATTATAAATTATCTAGAATCTACAATGATATCAGTGATCTAGAAATAGAAAGAAAATTATATAGGACAAATTTAAAGGATATTGCACCTATTCAGAGTTTCATAACACAAGATGAGATAGATGAAAACTTAAAAAGAGGAAGTGGGTTTTCTGATGGAAAGAAAAGAATATATGAATTTTTTACTAAAAAGCATGATTTGAAAGAACAAGCAGACTTCTTGAAAAATGAATATGGCGTAGGTGGAAGTTCTCATGCACTATCTGCTGCAAGAGAAAGTGGTGAGTGGCACGATGCGACGGGAATAAAATATAATAAAGGTAATGCAAAAGAAATACTACTATCTTGGTCTAATGTTGCAAGAAGAATTAATGACCTTATTAAAAAGAATAGATATATAGATGAAGAAAGTTTTGAAAAAAATAGGGAGAAAAAAACAGATCAGGAAATAAATAAAACAGAAAAAGAAATCCAGGAGTATATAAATTATCAAGATGATCTGCCTCCAACTGATAATGATGTATATATAGAAAGAACAAATAATAGTTCTATATATTATTATCAAGGACAGTCGGTAGCAAGTATAGGTGATGATGGAAAACTTATCATTTATGATGAATTTATACCAAACTTTTTAAAAGAAGAAATATATTCCATAGCCTTTGAAAAACAATTAGATATACCATTAGACCAGTTAGACGATGGAATTATTCTTGAGGGAATATATGACACTTTTTATATTAAAGAAAAGGAAGAAATAGACGGAAGAGAATATTACCTTTTAGAAAGTCAAAGTCGATATGATGATATTCCAAATATTGTAGTTAATTCTAACAAAGAAGTTATAGATGATGATATAGTAAATGGTTTTGAAGAATTTAAGGAATTTTATACTAATAAAAATAAAGAGAATATAGGTTTTGATTTAGATAGCCATATAAAAGATGATTATTGGATAATTGAGTTTAATGAGGGTTCAAGTCTAATAGAAAAAGATTATACAGGACAAAGGCTGACTAAAGAATTATTAGATGAAATAAGGGAAATAGATGAAAAGATAAGACTTCATAATAAGACCTTAGGAGAAGATGAGTATAGTCAGATGACTGATGAGTGGGAGGGGTATTCCAAATTCTATTTTAACCATATAGTAGATGGAGAAATAGTTGATCACTATAAGATGGACATAGGTGATGGAAATGAGATCAACCAAAGAGACTTTGAATTTCTTTATGAACAAATAGGAAAAAATCAGATAGAACTTAATCAAACTATAGAAGAAAATAAGATAGATGAAAAAATAATTTCCATAGACCAAATTGAAGATATACTTTTCGATGTATTAGTTAAGGATAAAGTTTTAGAAAATGAAATTATAAAGGCAAGAGATAACTTAGGAAATAATACTTTAGCAAGTTTTAATTCTGTATTTCAAAGAGAATATGCGAAAATCATGAGAGAAGTTGCCGATAAGCAGGAAAATCTTCCAGATGATATGAAGTCAATAGATAAGGTTAAAGAATTAGGCATTAGAATAGAACATAGATATAGAGAATATTTAAATAATTCACTTGAAAACAATATAGAAGATGATAAGGAGATACTCTCTATAAAAGTGGGAGATATAGTTAAAACAGAGGATAATAAATATTTAAAAATAAAAAATATTTCCAGTGGATATGATAATAACCATAATCAAATAACATATTATTCATATGATGCCTATTTTGATAAGGACTTAAAACTATTCTCACATTCCTTTAAAGAAAGCGATTTGAAAGCTTTAGAAGTATTAAGAAATGAAGTAGAAGAAAAATTAACAAAAGAGATTGTAGAAGATAAAATAGCAGTAAAAGTAGGAATTTATTACGCTTTAGTAGATAAAGAGAAAAGAAAGGATATAGAACTAGAAGAGACAGGAATTAGAGTTTATCCAAGAAAGGAAAACTCACAAGGAAAGATCTATACTTTATATAAAGGGAAATCTTTTGAAGATAGCAGAAAAATAGACAGTTTGTTTGATGAAATTACTGCCAAGATGAAAGAATCAAACCTTACAAATTTAAATGATGTATTAGAATTGGAAAGGGAAGGTTTATTTGAAATTACTGATGATAAAGTTACAAAATTTGAGGAAGGCTATGATATAGATGTTCAAAGCTTTAATCAACAATTTCCAGATTATTATAATGATATATATGTTTTTAATAAAAATCTTGAAATCAATGGAGCATATCAAAATTTAGCACATATAAATGAAGAAAATAAAATTACTTTTAATATAAATTTATCGCAAGAAGAAAAATCCAAAATTGAAGAAATAAGAGATAAGAAACAAGTTCTTTCCAAGTTAATAGGTAAGGATATCAAAGAAAAAAGAGAATACTATTTTGATCCTCAAAATGAAGAATACTTACTACTGTCAAAGAAAATAGAAGATGGATTATTAAAAAAACCAGAAAATATTATAGATGGAAAAGAAGGGTATAAGGTAGAGCTAATCTTAGATGTTAAGGGGAAATCTCTTAAACAAAATTTACGATATAATGGGTATATTTTAAATTCTAATCAAGCTATAAAATATAAAAGTTATAAGGACATATTAAGTAACTTACCTTATTTACTTGATGACAAACATAGAGAAGTGCTTTTAAATGGATATTTAAATCAGCAAATAGAAAATGATAGAACAAGGCAAGAAGAAAATCCATTTAAAGAAGGTATGAGTGTTAGATACAAAGGAAAAGAATACACTATAACCGCCATTAACGATAATACAAGTCCTAAAACTATAGAACTAGAAGATAGCACAGGACTAATGAATGGTTTTATTACCGGAAGTGAAACAATTCTTTTTAATGATTACAAAAATCTTGATTTAGAAGTATATAAATCTAGTGAAAAAGAAAAACAATCTATTGATAAAGGGAAACTAGTAGAACAAATCAGCTTTGAAGATATTGACAATAATAACGAAGAAGAAGTTAAAAAAGACAAAAAGACTGATAGAGAAAATATAGAAGGGGTTTCTGAAGTTTCTTTAGAAAACTATAAAATTATTAATGAAGAAGAAAACCTACTACCTTCACAGAGATTAAAAAACAACATTGAAGCTATAAATGTCTTAAAGGCTTTAGAAAAAGAAAATAGAAGTGCAAGAAAAGATGAACAGGAAATTTTAGCAAAGTATGTAAGCTGGGGAGGACTTGCTGATGTATTTGACGAAGAAAAGGAAGGTCAGTGGCTTGATGCGAGAAATTTCTTAAAAGAAAATTTAACTGGGGAAGAATATAATAGAGCAAGAGAATCGACCTTAACAGCTTTTTATACGCCGAAAGTAGTTATAGACTCTATCTATGAAACTCTTTCTAATTTTGGATTTAAAAAAGGGAACATCTTAGAACCAAGTGCTGGGATAGGAAGATTTATAGGAAGTCTACCTGAAGAAATGAATGAGTCAGACTTTTATGGAGTAGAGTTAGATAGGATTAGTGGTAAAATTGCTAAACACTTATATCCTAATGCTAAAATACAAGTTAAAGGCTTTGAAGATACAAATTTTTCCAATAATTTATTTGATGTTGCCATAGGAAATATTCCTTTTGGAGAATTTAAAGTAGCAGATCGTGAGTATGAAAGAAATAATTTTCTTATTCACGATTATTTTTTTGCTAAAACTTTAGATAAGGTTAGGGATGGAGGCATCATTGCCTTTATAACATCTTCAGGAACAATGGATAAAAAAAGTGAAGATGTTAGAAGATATATATCGGAAAGGGCAGAGTTCCTAGGAGCAATAAGACTACCAAATACTACATTTAAAGGGGTAGCTGGAACAGAAGTAACTTCAGATATAATCTTTTTAAAAAAGAGAGATAGGCTATTAAAGCTAGATGAAGACTGGGTAAAGCTAGACAAAGATGCAAAAGGACTAATATATAATAAATACTTTGTAGATAATCCTCAGATGGTAATAGGGACTATGGAAGAAATACCGTCAAGATTTGGGACAAGCCTTGCATGTATTGAAAATAAAGATATTTCTTTAGAAGAAGGACTAAAAAAAGCCATTAAAAATATTCAAGGTATGTATGAAGAAGCTCAAATAAATGATGATTTAGGAGAAGAAACAATACCAGCTGATGATAGTGTTAAAAACTATTCTTTTGCTTTAGTGGATGATGAAATATATTTTAGAGAAAATTCAATTATGCAAAGAATATCCTTAAACCAAAAGGATAAAGATAAGGTAAAAGAATATTTAAGATTAAATGAAAGTCTAAGGAAAGTTATAACCTATCAAAGAGAAGACTATTCAGATGAAGAGATAAAAAAAGAACAAGAAAATCTAAATAAATTCTACGATGATTTCAATAGCAAACATGGAAGACTAAATTCAAAAACCAATAAAAAGTTATTTAGAGAAGATGCCAATTTTTCTTTAATTTCAACTTTGGAAAAATTAGATAAAGAAGGCAACTTTATAGGAAAATCTGACATCTTTAACAAGAGAACTATAAAAAAAGCTGTAATAATAGATCATACAGATAGGGCAATAGATGCTCTGGTACTCTCTATTAGTCAAAAAGGTAAAATAAATTTTGATTATATGGAAGAATTGACAGGAAAAACAAGAGATAAATTAATAGAAGAATTAAAGGGAGAAATATTTTTAAATTTAGATTCCTTTGAACCTAATGATATAAATCCATTTAAGTCTGCTAATGAGCTAGGAGATTTTTCAAGACCTTACGTAAGTGCTGATGAATACTTGTCAGGAAATATAAGAGATAAAATTGAAGTTGTAGACTCTTATATTAAAAACATCGAAAAAGAGTTAGGAAAGGAAGAAAATCTAGAGGATAGTAAACTCTTAAAAAAAGAATTAGAAGAGTTACATTTTCAAAAAGCAAAGCTAGTGGAAGTAATGCCTAAAGCACTAGATGCAAGTGAGATTACAGTTAGAATGGGTGCAACATGGATACCGGAACAAGATTACAAAAAATTTATGTTTGATTTGTTGAAAACACCAGTTTCATCAAGGTGGAATATAGATATTAAGTATTCTGACTTTACAGGAGAATATAGAGTTGAAGGAAAAAGCTCTGATAGGGACAATGACCTTGCTTCTTTTACCTATGGTACAAATAGGGTAAATGCCTACAAATTGATAGAAGATACTTTAAATTTAAGAGATACTAAGGTATTTGACCAAGTAGAAGACAGTGATGGAAAGAAAAAATCTGTGCTTAATCAAAAAGAAACAATGCTTGCAAGAAGTAAGCAAGAGATGATAAAAGAAGAATTTAAAAGCTGGATATTTGATGATGTGGAAAGAAGAAATAGATTAGTAGAAGATTATAACGAAAGATTCAATTCCATAAGACAAAGGGAATATGATGGATCTAATCTTACTTTTGAAGGAATGAATCCTGAAATAGAATTAAGAGCACATCAAAAAGATGCCATAGCAAGAGGTTTGTTTGGTGGAAATACTTTACTTGCCCATGAAGTAGGAGCAGGAAAAACCTTTGAAATGATAGGTATAGCCATGGAGTCAAAAAGACTTGGTATGAGTAATAAGTCAATGTTTGTTGTTCCTAACCACATTGTAGAGCAATTTGGAAGAGAATTTAATGAACTTTATCCAGGAGCTAATGTATTATGTGCTACAGAAAAAGATTTTACACCAGATAGAAGAAAAAGATTTTGTAGTCGTATTGCTACAGGAAGTTTTGATGCTGTTATTATAGGGCACAGTCAATTTGAAAAAATTCCTATATCAAAAGAAAGACAAGAATATGAATTGCAAGGTCAAATTGATGAAATCATTGACTATATAGATGAATATAAGAGAGAAAGGGATCAAAGATTTACTGTAAAGCAATTAGAAAAAACAAAGAAAAAATTAGAGACAAAGTTAGAAAAACTAAATGCTGATTATAAGAAAGATGACGTTGTAACCTTTGAGGAACTGGGAGTAGATAAGTTATTTGTAGATGAAGCCCACGCATACAAAAACCTCTATCTATTTTCTAAAATGAGGAATGTAGCAGGAATTACTTCTACAGATTCACAAAAATCATCAGATATGCTTATGAAATGCCGCTATATGGATGAAATAACTAATAATAAAGGATTAGTATTTGCCACAGGTACACCAGTAAGCAACAGTATGGCTGAACTTTATACCATGCAGAGATATTTACAGTATGATGAATTAAAAAAGATGAAATTGCAACATTTCGATTCTTGGGCGTCTACTTTTGGAGAAACAATAACGGCAATAGAATTAAATCCTGAGGGTAATGGTTATAGGAGCAAAACCAGATTTGCAAAATTTTATAATCTTCCTGAACTTATGAATACTGTAAAAGGATTTATGGATATTAAAACAGTTGATGTTTTAAATCTTCCTACACCAATTGCCCATTATGAAACTATAAAAACAAAGCCTACCGAAGAACAAAAAGAAATTCTTGAAACTTTTTCCGAGAGAGCAGATAAGGTTCGTGATAAGCAGGTAGATTCAAGTGTTGATAATATGCTATTAATAACAAATGATGGGAAGAAGATGGCGTTAGATCAAAGATTAATCAATCCTTTACTTCCTGATGATCCTAATAGTAAGGTAAATACCTGTATAAAAAATGTATTTAGCATTTGGAATAAATATAAAGATAAAAAATCTGCTCAATTAATATTTTGTGATATGTCTACACCAAGTAGTGATTTTAATATCTATGATGATATTAAAACAAAACTTATAGAAATGGGAGTACCTGAAAATGAAATAGAATTTATTCATAAGGCAAAAAACAATATGGAAAAAGACGCTATCTTTGATAAGGTAAGAAAGGGAGAAATAAGAGTCTTACTTGGTTCAACACAGAAAATGGGAGCAGGTACTAATGCCCAAGACAAACTAATTGCAATTCACGATCTTGATATACCATGGAGACCTGCTGATCTTTCTCAAAGAGCAGGCAGGATTGTGAGGCAGGGAAATGAGAATAAGGAAGTCCATATATTTAGATATGTAACAGAAAATACTTTTGATGCCTACCTATTCCAAACCTTAGAGAATAAACAAAAATATATTTCCCAAATTATGACTTCAAAGACACCTGTAAGAGTTGCAGAAGATGTAGACGAAGCCACATTAAACTATGCCGAAATCAAAGCTCTTGCAACAGGAAATCCATTAATAAAGGAGAAGATGGACCTTGATGTTGAAGTTTCTAAACTTAAAATGCTAGAGTCCAATTTTAAATCAAATCTTTACAAGCTGGAAGATAAAGTAGTTAAATTTTATCCAAAGGAAATAGAAAGATTAAAAGAAAGGATAGAGAACTTAAAGGAAGATATTAAAAATGTTGAGCCTTATAGAGATGTAGATAAAAATTTAAAAGAAGATAATAAATTTACCTCTCTAATTATTGACGGAAAGAAGTATATAGATAAGAAAATAGCTGGAGAGTTTTTGTTGAACAAAATTAAGGGAGTTAAAATATATAGGGAAATGGATAAAGATGGAGAAAAAATAGGTGAATATAGAAATTTTGACTTATCCATAAAATATGATTCTTTTTTCAATAAATATAACTTTATATTAAAAGGTAAGGGAGAATATATAGGAGAGTTTGGAACAGATGAAATAGGTAATATAACAAGAATGGATAATGTATTAGATAAATTACCAGAAAGATTAGAAAATACAATTTCAAAACTAAAAGATACAGAAGAGCAATTTCAAACAGCCAAAATTGAAATACAAAAGACATTTCCACAAGCTGAACTTTTAAAGGATAAGACACTAAGACTTGCAGAAGTAAATAATTTACTAGATATGGGAAAAAGTGAAGATATAAGCCAAGATAATCCATTACTAGAAGAAGTAAAGGAAGAATTGATAGACTTCCTTAACAGAGAATATGATGAAGAAAACAGGTTAGAGGACTTTGATACTATATTTCCTGACTTAACAGATATAGGAATAGCTTATACAACTACACCAGATGAAAAACATGAAATACAAGTAAGTTTAGATTTAATAAATTACAAGATGAACACCTATGTAGATAAGAACTTAATTGACAGTTTTCAATACACCTATGATCCCTTAGATGCAAGTGATTTAAAAGAGTTAGTACAGATAAAGACATCTATTGGATTTTGGGACTTTAGTGAGCTTGTATCAGTAAATGAAGAAAAATTGAGAGAAGTAATGGGACTTGAGATAGATGATGATGGCAACTTCTATGATCCACTATCTAAAGATATGGATTTAGACGGAATAATAGATAGAAATGATGCTGATTTTAGAGATAGTAAAGTGCAGGAAATAGGAGATTTTGAAAGGAAAGAAAAAACATCTATTATGGATAAATTAAAGGAATATAAGGGGAATTTAGCAGCAAATAATAATATAAAAGAAATAAATAATAGTGAACCATGTGGCAGATAAAGCTTTAAATGAGATTATTAGAGGACAAAAAATATGGAATTTGATAGAGATATATTTAATGAATTTATTCGAGAAAATTTTTCTTTTGATGGTAATACTCAGAGAATAATCAACAATATAGTTGAATATGGAATTAAAAATTTTGCCGATTCAGAAGATAAATTAGTTGAATTTATTCAGACTACAATTGATGATCCAACAGTTGAAGAAATAAAACAATTTATTATTAGTGACGGAAATGAAGAAGAAATAAAAGATTTAACAGATAAGAAAGATAAAAATAGAAATGGAGGAATAAAAATGAATATAAAAAAGGGAAATGTAATTGAAACTGAATTTGGAGACACTATGGTATTGGATGTGAAAGATAATCAAGCTACCTTATTTGACGGGAAGCAATTTATTTTAGCCACAAGAGTAGAGTTTAACAAAGAAAGTGGAAAGTATGAATGGGATTCTGTTAGATACGCAAGTGATATAAAAACAATAGCAAATATGGGAAATACAAATTTTGAAAGCATGAAAAATACAATAGATTTTTTAGCAGAATATAATCATAAAGAATTTGTAAAAGGTATTATATCTCTTGAAACAGGAGTAGAAAATGAAAATGTTCTTAATAATGCCTATGATAATTATATGAACGATTCAGTTATGGGTCTTATTGATGAAAAGTTTATTGAATATATAGATGAAGAAGAGTTAAAAGAAAACTTAGAAGCTAATCAAGAACAAGGAGATAAAGAAATGAAAGATATAGATAATAAAGAAAAGGATACATTAAATATAGATGGAAATATAGCAACTGATATAGAAATTAAAGATTTAAAATCAAAAGATGGGAGGGACTTTAAAGTAGCCTCCTTTTCTATTGCTGAAAATGACAAGGAAGGAAATGCAAAATTCATCAGTTGCTACGCCTATAATGACAAAATCAATCAAGTAAAAAATTTGAAAAAAGGAGATTTTGTACACCTATTTGGCAAAGAAAAGAAAAGTATGGGAAAGGATAATAAGGAATACACAAGTCTGAAAGTATACTCTGCAAAGTTATTAAAAGCTAAAGAGCATACTAAAGCAAAAGCGTCAACAATAGGGAAATTAAAGGAATTTAAGGATAAAGGGGATATGAAAGTGGATGAAAAGAAGAAAAAGGATAATAGCATAGAAAGGTAAAAGATTATAGGGGGCAGTTTTTAGTCTGCCTCCTGTATTTTTTTATTGGTTGTCTTTAAGGGAAAATGATGGGTTATATTGAAAAAATATCAGCCACATCCTATCAGGAGGGCTGATACACAAAATTTTACACAGTCTCCCCTAAACAAAACTTTTCAAACTACTGGAGAAGCTGATACACCAGATCCTTACTTATACAATTCATTATAAATATACTTATCAGTATTCTTTCTTAATTGGGTCAATTCATTTATCAATATATTCTCGTTGGCGTAGTCATCCATAAGAATATCTTTTTTATTTTTGTATTTATCATATAATTTTGACAACTCTTTTATACTTAGATTTTTATATTGACACTTTTCTAAAGTATTTATTGCTTTTTCATATGCGATAATTTGAGGCTTATATTCACTATAAAAATCTTTATCATTTGTGTTTTCTTTATAGGTTTTATAGATAACCTTATTTATTTTTATAGTATTAATGTCTTCAATAACTGCGTATATTTCGCTCATAACTTTTTCTATATCCTTAATCTTATTTAGGATTTCTTGCCTATTAACTGCCTCTTCTTGGAGTTTATTTTCCAAATCCATACTAGATGATAGACCGTATTTTCTAAGCTGATTTAAGGTCTTCGCCATAGTATTCATATTATGTTTTCTAGCCCATATTTCATAACCTTTAGAAGATTTAACCTTTTCATTGCTTTCTATGTCTATTATATTATCAAATTTCTTATAAGATTTCTTAGCATAATATACTTCACTATTTTTGTAATTTTCATTTACCTTATTTTCAATTCTTTCTTTTATTTTCTCTTTTGTATAATCTTTTCCAAGAGTAGTTTCTCTCGCACGAATGAATCGCCCTTTTTCTCCTTGTTTTTTATGCCTGAAAGAAAGATATTTTCCAAGTTTAATTTCATAGCCATATTCTTCCATAAGCTTTAAGAAATTCTCATAGCTATTTGCTTTATTAATAGTATGATCAATAGCGATTTGAAGTTTATGTTTCCAGGATTTTCCTTTCTTAAATTCAATATATTCTTTGTAGGATTTACCATTGGTTTTATACTTTTCCTTAAATTTTACATAATCTTCATCTATAACTGATAGCTTATACTTTCTACATAAATTATCACTATGATTTCTAATTTGGTGATAAGTTTTTTTGTTACTTTGATATGCTTTACCAGTCTCAAAAGAAACATTATTAAATAGTATATGGTTGTGAATATGTCCCTTATCTATATGGGTAGTAAGAACATATTCATACTTTCCTTTTAAGATTTTTTCGCATAGTTCTATTCCTATTTGATGAGCCTCTTCAGCAGTAGTTTCTCCGGGGAAAAAAGATTGAATTAAATGTCTTGCCAAAACTTTTGCTTTAGAATTACATTCTATTTTTGTTTGTTCAAATTCTAAATGAGCAGTTATAGGGTTACAGTTTAGGGAGGAAATTAGAATTTTTCCATCTGTTTTATCACTATTCATAATATAATCAAGTGCTGCTTTTAAAGTGGATTTTATAGGATGAATTTTAGTAATTGCCATTATTCTTTCTCAGTATTTATGCTATTAGAATTAGTAAGAGAGTATATTTTTTTACGTATAGAGAAAATATCTTTTGCCTGATTTTCTAATAAGATTTTTAAATCTTCTACATCATCTTTATATATAATTGATGTAGTATTTACCCTTTTAGTAATTTGATTTATATTATTTGAAGTACGACTTATATTTGTTGACATTTCACGAAAGACATCCATATCTAATACATAAATATCTTTTTCTAAAATACATTTCATAATAAATTGCCTAAGAGTTTTACACTTAGATGCTTTATATTTTTCATTTAACAATTCTAACTCCTCATCAGATAACATTAAATAGATTCCGTTATTCCTAAATCTACTTGTCATAATTTAACCTCCTCGTATATTATAGTTGTAGTAATAAAATACTACATTTTGTTCTCAATCCCTCTTTATTATGGGATAATAATTGTATATATAGAGCTCGTAGTAAACCTCATTGAAGTTCGTCTACCTAATAAATTTATTAATAGAAATAAAAAAGAAAAACCTGTAAATTCAAGTAGGATTACTTGACTTACAGGTTTAATTTATTCTATATATTTCGTCTGGAAATCTCCTGATTTAAATTTTTATCATTCATATTGTATCACTTTTTGAGGGAATATTCAAGTTTACGTTGGGGCTATTATAAGCGTTTGTTGCTGAATTTAATTATTATAAATCTAGGGGTTTGGGGATATTCCCCAACAAGTAAAATGGGAAAAAATAAGTGATATAATCGTAGTATTCTTATTTCATTTTTAGTAAGTGCATATGCACTTACTGTGCTTGCTATTTTTGCTATTTTTGTTTAATAAAAATAGCATAAAAATCTAGTTATCCGCATAAAAACTGGACTTATCACACTTTATCAAGGTCAAAACCACTCAATTTACTACTAATTTACTACTTATGAATGAGCTTTGATACGACGATTTATCCTTGAAAAGTGAAGATATAAAGATACTTCCAATAAAATTTGAATATTTAATAGGTAGACACTTCAAAAAATGAGGTGTCTATTTTTTTACCCGATTTTGAAAGGAAGTGAACTTATGAAAACAAAAAATCAAGAATCAAAAGGTCGTTCCCCACTCTTTAAGACCATCAAACATTCATTCAGCCAATAAAAAAGAAAGGATAGGTAAAAATATGGAACTTAAATTTGTGATTCCCAACATGGAAAAAACATTCGGCAATTTAGAATTTGCTGGCGAGGATAAAGTCGTTCAGCGAAGAATCAACGGACGGCTAACTGTCTTATCAAGAAGCTATAATCTCTATTCTGATGTTCAAAGAGCAGATGATATTGTGGTGGTGCTTCCTGCTGAAGCTGGCGAAAAACATTTCGGCTTTGAGGAACGTGTGAAGTTAGTCAATCCACGTATTACCGCAGAGGGCTACAAAATCGGCACTCGTGGTTTTACAAATTACCTTTTACATGCTGACGACATGATAAAAGAATAAAGAAAGAGAGGAAAAATGATGAGATTAGCAAATGGCATTGTATTAGATAAAGACACGACTTTTGGAGAATTGAAATTCTCTGCTCTACGTCGTGAAGTGAGAATCCAAAATGAAGACGGGTCGGTTTCAGATGAAATCAAGGAACGTACCTATGACTTAAAATCCAAAGGACAAGGACGCATGATTCAAGTAAGTATTCCTGCCAGCGTGCCTTTGAAAGAGTTTGATTATAACGCACGGGTGGAACTTATCAATCCCATTGCGGACACCGTTGCTACTGCCACCTATCAAGGAGCAGATGTTGACTGGTATATCAAGGCAGACGATATTGTGCTGACAAAGGATTCTAGTTCATTCAAAGCTCAACCACAAGCAAAGAAAGAACCGACACAAGACAAATAGTCGCTAGGTAGAAAGGAGACTTTTTCGCATGAAACAGCGTGGTAAAAGGATTCGCCCATCTGGTAAAGATTTAGTCTTTCATTTTACGATAGCGTCACTCCTGCCTGTTTTCCTGCTGGTTGTCGGACTGTTTCATGTGAAGACAATCCAGCAGATCAACTGGCAGGATTTTAACCTATCACAAGCAGATAAGATTGACATTCCCTATTTAATTATCAGTTTCAGTGTCGCAATTCTTATCTGCTTGCTGGTAGCGTTTGTATTCAAACGGGTTCGCTATGATACGGTTAAACAACTTTACCACCGTCAAAAACTGGCAAAGATGATACTTGAAAACAAGTGGTATGAATCTGAACAGGTCAAAACAGAGGGTTTCTTTAAAGATAGTGCTGGTCGTACAAAGGAAAAGATAACCTACTTCCCTAAAATGTATTATCGACTTAAAAATGGCTTGATACAGATACGGGTGGAAATCACGCTGGGAAAATATCAAGACCAACTCTTACACTTGGAAAAGAAATTAGAGAGTGGCTTGTACTGTGAGCTGACGGATAAAGAGTTAAAGGATTCCTATGTGGAATATACTTTGCTCTATGACACCATAGCCAGTCGTATTTCTATTGATGAAGTAGAAGCTAAAGATGGTAAACTTCGCTTAATGAAAAACGTATGGTGGGAATATGATAAGCTCCCTCATATGTTGATTGCTGGTGGTACAGGTGGCGGTAAAACTTACTTTATACTGACACTGATTGAAGCCTTGCTTCATACAGATTCAAAACTGTATATTCTTGACCCGAAAAATGCTGATCTTGCGGACTTAGGTTCTGTGATGGCAAATGTCTACTATAGAAAAGAAGACTTGCTTTCTTGCATTGAAACATTCTATGAAGAAATGATGAAACGTAGTGAGGAAATGAAGCAGATGAAGAACTATAAGACTGGCAAAAATTATGCTTACTTAGGTCTCCCGGCACACTTCTTAATCTTTGATGAATACGTCGCTTTCATGGAAATGCTGGGAACAAAAGAAAACACCGCAGTTATGAATAAGCTGAAACAGATTGTCATGTTAGGTCGTCAAGCTGGCTTCTTTCTAATACTGGCTTGTCAACGTCCAGACGCAAAATATTTAGGCGACGGAATCCGTGATCAGTTTAATTTCAGAGTGGCTTTAGGTCGTATGTCTGAAATGGGCTATGGCATGATGTTTGGCAGTGACGTACAAAAGGATTTCTTCTTAAAGCGAATCAAAGGTCGTGGCTATGTTGATGTAGGAACAAGTGTCATATCAGAGTTTTATACTCCCCTTGTACCAAAAGGATATGATTTCTTGGAGGAAATTAAAAAGTTATCCAACAGCAGACAGTCCACGCAGGCGACGTGCGAAGCGGAAGTCGCAGGTGTGGACTGATCTTGCTGGCTGGTGTGGCAATAGCCACGCCAGCACTTAACCCCCCGTATCTAACAGGGGGGTACAAATCGACAGGAAACAGTCAAAAAAACATTAGAAAATCCTTTGGTTACAAGGGATTTACAAAATTTCAGCGTATGTCAAATGGGCTTTAAAAGTTGACATACGCCTTTTTGATTGGAGGGATTTTTACTGAATGAACAAACTTGGTTACAGCATTTAAAAGAAAAACGCTTGGCTTATGGACTATCTCAAAACCGTTTAGCTGTTGCGACTGGTATTACAAGGCAGTATCTAAGCGATATTGAAACAGGAAAAGTCAAGCCATCAGAGGATTTACAGCAGTCCCTTTGGGAAGCTCTGGAACGCTTCAATCCCGACGCTCCCCTTGAAATGCTGTTTGATTATGTAAGAATTCGCTTTCCGACAACAGACGTACAGCAGGTGGTCGAAAACATCTTACAACTGAAACTGTCCTATTTTCTTCATGAGGACTATGGTTTCTATTCTTATTCAGAGCATTATGCTTTAGGCGACATATTCGTCCTTTGCTCCCATGAACTGGACAAAGGAGTTCTGGTGGAATTGAAAGGTCGTGGGTGCAGACAATTTGAAAGCTATCTTCTGGCACAACAAAGAAGCT
This sequence comes from Anaerococcus urinomassiliensis, assembly GCF_900128425.1. Classification (NCBI taxonomy): domain Bacteria; kingdom Bacillati; phylum Bacillota; class Tissierellia; order Tissierellales; family Peptoniphilaceae; genus Anaerococcus; species Anaerococcus urinomassiliensis. The sequence goes on along the minus strand of NZ_LT635782.1, from coordinate 1,475,223 downwards.
GGTATGAGTTCTTTATGGACGTTTTGGTGGCTGGCGGTGTGATGAAACGCCTTGACCTTGCCATTAACGATAAGACAGGGATTTTAAATATCCCTGTACTCACTGAAAAGTGCCAACAGGAAGAATGTATCTCCGTCTTCCGCAGTTTTAAAAGCTATCGCAGTGGCGAACTGGTACGCAAAGAGGAAAAGGAATGTATGGGAAACACCCTCTATATCGGTTCATTACAAAGTGAAGTTTATTTCTGTATCTATGAAAAGGACTACGAGCAGTACAAGAAAAATGATATTCCCATTGAAGACGCAGAAGTAAAAAACCGTTTTGAGATTCGATTGAAAAATGAGCGTGCCTATTATGCAGTCCGTGATTTACTCGTCTATGACAATCCAGAGCATACCGCCTTTAAAATTATCAATCGGTATATCCGTTTTGTAGATAAAGACGATTCCAAACCTCGTTCTGATTGGAAACTGAATGAAGAATGGGCTTGGTTTATTGGGAACAATCGTGAACGATTAAAACTAACCACAAAACCAGAGCCTTACTCCTTCCAAAGGACGCTGAACTGGCTATCTCATCAAGTTGCCCCGACCTTAAAGGTTGCGATTAAACTTGATGAAATCAACCAGACGCAGGTTGTAAAAGACATTCTCGACCATGCGAAACTGACAGACCGACACAAGCAGATTTTGAAGCAACAGTCAGTAAAAGAACAGGACGTGATAACAACAAAAAAATAACTCAAATACAAATTCATTGAATATAGAGAGGAGAACATTTTTATGAATTTTGGACAAAACCTTTATAACTGGTTTCTATCAAACGCTCAATCACTGGTGCTTTTAGCAATCGTTGTGATTGGCTTGTATCTTGGCTTCAAGCGTGAGTTTAGCAAACTGATTGGCTTTTTAATTATTGCGATTATTGCGGTTGGCTTAGTCTTCAACGCTGCTGGAGTAAAAGACATTTTACTAGAGCTATTCAATCGCATTATTGGTGCTTAAATAAAACCGTTCTTTTGTGGAATATAAGTGGTTTTCTTATGTTCCGCAAAGGAATGGTACACCAAACGAAGTGCGGTAGGGATTTTTGAATCTCTACAAAGAAAGGACGTGAATATATGGACGATATGCAAGTCTATATTGCGAATTTAGGCAAATACAATGAGGGCGAATTGGTCGGTGCGTGGTTTACCTTTCCCATTGACTTTGAGGAAGTCAAAGAGAAAATCGGCTTGAATGATGAATATGAGGAATACGCCATTCATGACTACGAGTTACCCTTTACGGTTGACGAATACACTTCCATTGGCGAACTCAATCGACTATGGGAAATGGTATCGGAATTACCCGAAGAATTACAATCGGAGCTATATGCTCTGCTCACTCATTTTTCAAGCATTGAAGAACTAAGCGAACATCAAGAGGATATTATCATTCATTCCGATTGTGATGATATGTATGACGTGGCACGCTACTACATTGAAGAAACGGGTGCTTTAGGCGAAGTACCAGCTAGTCTTCAAAACTATATTGATTATCAAGCCTATGGTCGGGATTTAGACCTTTCAGGAACGTTTATCTCAACCAATCATGGGATTTTTGAAATCGTCTATTAAATCTGTCGGTACATTACTACTGGCAGATTTTCTATTTTACGGGGTGGCTCAATCAGCTACCCCTATTTTTTATGAAAGGATTGATTACATGAAGAAAATACGAAGCTATACCAGTATCTGGTCTGTGGAAAAGGTACTGTATTCTATCAATGATTTTAGACTTCCGTTTCCCATAACCTTTACGCAAATGACATGGTTTGTCGTGTCACTCTTTGCAGTGATGATACTTGGCAACTTGCCCCCTCTTTCCATGATAGAGGGAGCATTTCTCAAATACTTTGGGATTCCTGTGGCTTTCACATGGTTTATGTCTACAAAAACTTTTGATGGTAAAAAGCCTTATGGATTTTTGAAGTCTGTCATTGCTTATGCACTGCGACCAAAGCTGACCTATGCAGGAAAAAAAGTAACGCTTGGCAGAAACCAGCCACAAGAAGCCATTACAGCAGTTAGGAGTGAATTTTATGGCATATCCAATTAAATACATTGAAAACAATCTCGTCTGGAATAAAGACGGGGAATGTTATGCTTACTATGAGCTTGTTCCTTACAATTACTCATTTCTAAGTCCAGAACAGAAAATACAAGTGCATGATTCTTTCAGACAGCTTATCGCACAAAATCGTGATGGCAAAATTCATGCTTTACAAATCAGTACAGAATCCAGCATACGTTCTGCACAAGAGCGTTCCAAAAATGAAGTCACTGGCAAGCTCAAAGCGGTTGCCTATGACAAAATCGACCAACAGACAGACGCTTTAATATCCATGATTGGCGAAAATCAAGTGAACTACCGTTTCTTTATCGGCTTTAAGTTGCTTCTCAACGATCAGGAGTTTTCTATGAAAAGTCTTACCGTTGAAGCAAAAAATGCTTTGTCTGATTTTGTCTATGATGTGAACCATAAGCTGATGGGCGATTTTGTTAGTATGAGTAATGATGAAATCCTGCGTTTTCAGAAGATGGAAAAGCTCTTAGAAAATAAAATCTCTCGTCGTTTCAAAATCCGCAGGTTAGATAAGGACGACTTCGGCTATCTGATTGAACACCTTTACGGACAGACAGGCACTGCCTATGAAGAGTATGAGTACCATCTATCAAAGAAAAAGCTGGATAATGAAACGCTGATTAAATACTATGACTTGATTAAGCCTACTCGCTGTTTGGTGGAAGAAAAACAGCGATATTTGAAAATCCAGCAGGAAGATGAAACCGTCTATGTAGCTTACTTTACCATTAACAGCATTGTCGGAGAACTGGACTTCCCGTCCTCTGAAATCTTCTACTACCAGCAACAGCAATTTACATTCCCGATTGATACGTCAATGAATGTGGAAATTGTAGCGAATCGTAAAGCCCTATCTACTGTCCGCAATAAAAAGAAAGAACTGAAAGACTTGGATAACCACGCTTGGCAAAGTGATAATGAAACCAGCTCCAATGTGGCGGAAGCTCTGGAAAGTGTGAATGAGCTGGAAACCAATTTAGACCAAAGCAAGGAATCTATGTACAAGCTGTCTTATGTGGTAAGGGTATCAGCAAATGATCTTGACGAACTCAAACGTCGTTGTAATGAAGTGAAAGATTTTTATGACGATTTAAGCGTAAAACTGGTACGACCATTTGGGGATATGCTCGGCTTACATGAAGAATTTTTACCTGCCAGCAAGCGTTATATGAATGATTATATTCAATACGTGACCTCTGATTTCCTCGCTGGTTTAGGTTTTGGTGCTACTCAAATGCTGGGGGAAAATGAGGGGATTTATGTTGGCTACAGCTTAGATACTGGACGCAATGTCTATCTGAAACCTGCTCTTGCCAGTCAAGGGGTTAAGGGTTCAGTAACCAATGCGTTAGCGTCGGCTTTTGTTGGTTCGCTGGGTGGTGGTAAATCCTTTGCGAATAACCTTATCGTCTATTATGCGGTGCTTTATGGGGCACAAGCAGTGATTGTAGACCCAAAAGCAGAACGTGGCAGATGGAAAGAAACCTTGCCAGAGATTTCCCATGAAATCAATATCGTCACTCTGACTTCTGATGAGAAAAACAAAGGCTTACTTGACCCTTATGTGATTATGAAAAATCCCAAAGATTCTGAATCACTGGCTATTGATATTCTGACATTCCTTACGGGGATTTCCTCTCGTGATGGGGAACGCTTCCCAATCCTTAGAAAAGCCATTCGTGCAGTAACCAATAGTGAAGTACGAGGGTTGATGAAAGTGATTGAGGAATTACGGGTTGAGAATACGCCACTAAGTACCAGTATAGCCGACCATATCGAAAGTTTTACAGACTATGACTTTGCACATTTATTATTCAGTAATGGTTATGTGGAGCAGTCTATCAGCTTAGAAAAACAACTGAACATTATACAGGTTGCGGACTTGGTACTTCCCGACAAGGAAACTTCCTTTGAGGAATATACCACTATGGAGCTTTTATCCGTTGCTATGCTGATTGTCATTAGTACCTTTGCTTTAGACTTTATCCATACAGACCGAAGCATTTTCAAGATTGTAGATTTAGACGAAGCATGGAGCTTTTTACAGGTAGCACAAGGAAAAACACTATCTATGAAGCTGGTTCGGGCTGGTCGTGCTATGAACGCTGGGGTATATTTCGTGACCCAAAATACAGACGACCTCTTAGATGAAAAACTGAAAAATAACCTCGGCTTAAAATTTGCATTTCGTTCCACTGACCTTAACGAGATTAAAAAGACCTTAGCCTTTTTTGGTGTAGACCCAGAGGACGAAAACAATCAGAAGCGATTGCGTGATTTGGAAAACGGGCAATGCCTTATCAGTGATTTATATGGTCGTGTCGGTGTGATACAGTTCCACCCTGTATTTGAAGAACTGCTCCATGCCTTTGATACCAGACCACCTGTGCGAAAAGAGGTGTAAATGTGAAACCATCAATAGTAAACAGAATAAAATCAAACTGGACGCTGAAACGTCTAGGTAAAGTGGCAATGACAGTGGCTTTCACACTTGTGATTGCCATTTTTCTTTTAGCCATGCTGGGAACGGTGGTTCAAGCTGCGGGCTTGGTAGATGATACGGTCAATGTGGCAAATGAATACAGCCGATACCCACTTGAAAACTATCAACTGGATTTTTATGTGGATAATAGCTGGGGCTGGCTTCCGTGGAACTGGTCGGACGGGATTGGAAAACAGGTCATGTATGGACTATATGCCATTACCAATTTTATTTGGACAATCAGTTTGTATGTTTCCAATGCGACAGGTTACTTAGTACAGGAAGCCTATTCCTTAGACTTCATTTCCGCTACAGCAGATTCCATTGGTAAGAATATGCAGACCTTAGCTGGTGTGAGTGCAAACGGATTTTCAACAGAGGGTTTCTATGTTGGATTCCTCTTACTCTTGATTTTGGTTCTTGGGGTTTATGTTGCCTATACGGGACTGATAAAGAGAGAAACCACAAAGGCAATTCATGCCATTATGAATTTTGTGCTGGTGTTTATCCTATCGGCTTCCTTTATTGCCTACGCTCCCGACTACATTAAAAAAATCAATGACTTTTCATCAGACATCAGTAATGCCAGTTTATCACTTGGCACGAAGATTGTCATGCCCCATTCCGATAGTCAAGGCAAGGACAGCGTGGACTTAATCAGAGATAGCCTGTTTTCCATACAGGTTCAGCAACCGTGGCTACTGCTTCAATACAACAGTTCAGACATTGAAAGTATCGGTATTGACCGTGTGGAAAGCCTGCTCTCCACCAGCCCAGATTCCAACAATGGCGAAGACAGAGAAAAAATTGTTGCGGAAGAAATTGAAGACAGAAGCAATACCAATCTAACCATTACAAAGACCATTAACCGTTTAGGTACAGTCTTCTTCCTATTTGTCTTCAATATTGGGATTTCCATATTTGTATTCCTATTAACAGGAATCATGATTTTCTCGCAGGTACTTTTTATCATCTATGCTATGTTTCTGCCTGTGAGCTTTATTTTAAGCATGATTCCATCATTTGATGGTATGTCAAAACGAGCCATAACAAAGCTCTTTAATACCATTTTGACACGAGCTGGAATCACATTGATTATTACGACAGCATTTAGTATTTCAACCATGCTCTATACCTTATCGGCTGGTTATCCGTTCTTTTTGATTGCTTTTCTACAGATTGTGACCTTTGCAGGAATCTACTTCAAGCTGGGCGATTTAATGAGTATGTTTTCTCTACAGAGTAACGATTCTCAAAGTGTGGGAAGTCGTGTGATGAGAAAACCTCGTATGCTTATGCACGCTCACATGCACCGTCTACAGCGGAAACTTGGACGTTCCATGACTACTCTAGGGGCTGGGTCTGCCATTGTTACAGGTAAAAAAGGACAGTCGGGTTCGGGGAGTTCTGCAAGGACACAAGCAGATCACTCCCGACCAGACGGAAAGGAAAAATCAACACTTGGAAAACGTATCGGTCAAACCATCGGTACAGTAGCTGATACCAAAGACAGAATGGTAGACACTGCTAGTGGTTTGAAAGAACAGGTTAAAGATTTGCCGACCAATGCAAGATATGCAGTATATCAAGGAAAATCCAAAGTAAAAGAGAATGTCCGTGATTTAACCAGTAGTATTTCTCAAACCAAAGCGGACAGAGCCAGTGGACGCAAGGAACAGCAGGAACAAAGGCGAAAAACCATTGCGAAGCGTCGCTCTGAAATGGAACAGGTCAAACAGAAAAAACAGCCTGCTTCTTCTGTTCATGAAAGACCGACTACAAGACAAGAACAATATCATGATGAACAGACCTCAAAACAGTCTAATATTCAGACTTCATATAAGGAATCTCAACAAGCCAAACAAGAGCGTCCAGCAGTTAAGTCCGATTTTTCAAGTCCAAAAGTGGAACGCCAAGGCAATACCGTTCAAGAAAAAACCGTTCAAAAGCCAGCAACTTCAACCACTACAGCAGATAGAACTTCACAACGTCCAATCACAAAAGAACGTCCGTCTACTGTTCAAAGAGTACCACTACAAAATACAAGAAGTAGACCACCAATCAAAACCGCCACCATTAAGAAAGTCGGTAAGAAACCATGAAGTTGAAAACTTTAGTGATTGGTGGTTCTGGATTATTCTTGATGGTCTTCTCACTGCTTCTGTTTGTTGCCATTTTATTTTCAGATGAACAGGACAGCGGAATTTCCAATATTCATTATGGAGGTGTGAATGTTTCCGCAGAAGTGCTGGCTCATAAGCCTATGGTAGAAAAATATGCCAAAGAATATGGCGTTGAAGAATATGTCAACATACTTCTTGCGATTATACAGGTGGAATCGGGCGGTACTGCGGAAGATGTTATGCAGTCCTCGGAATCCCTCGGTCTTCCACCTAATTCATTGAGTACAGAAGAATCCATTAAGCAAGGTGTGAAGTATTTCAGTGAATTATTAGCCAGTAGCGAAAGGCTCAGTGTAGATTTAGAATCGGTTATCCAGTCCTACAATTATGGTGGTGGTTTCTTAGGGTATGTGGCTAATCGTGGAAATAAATATACCTTTGAACTGGCTCAAAGTTTCTCAAAAGAGTATTCAGGTGGCGAAAAAGTGTCTTACCCCAATCCCATAGCCATACCTATCAATGGGGGCTGGCGATACAACTATGGCAATATGTTTTATGTGCAACTGGTAACGCAGTATCTTGTCACAACAGAGTTTGATGATGATACGGTACAAGCCATCATGGACGAAGCACTGAAATATGAGGGCTGGCGATACGTTTACGGTGGAGCTTCCCCGACTACTTCTTTTGATTGTAGCGGACTGACACAATGGACGTATGGAAAAGCTGGAATTAACTTACCACGAACCGCACAACAGCAATATGATGTGACCCAGCATATCCCACTATCGGAAGCACAAGCTGGCGATTTGGTTTTCTTTCATTCTACCTATAACGCTGGCTCTTATATTACTCATGTTGGGATATACCTTGGCAATAACCGTATGTTTCATGCAGGCGACCCAATCGGTTATGCCGACTTAACAAGCCCCTACTGGCAACAGCATTTAGTGGGAGCAGGACGAATCAAACAATGAGAAAGGAAGATTTAATGATGAAATTTAGAAAAAATCAGAATAAAGAAAAACAGATACCAAAGGAAAAGAAACCTCGTGTCTATAAGGTCAATCCTCATAAAAAGGTTGTGATTGCCTTGTGGGTACTTTTAGGGCTTAGTTTCAGCTTTGCGATATTCAAGCACTTTACAGCTATAGATACTCATACTATTCACGAAACAACTATCATAGAAAAGGAATACGTTGATACTCATCATGTAGAAAATTTTGTAGAGAACTTTGCGAAAGTCTACTATTCATGGGAGCAATCCGATAAGTCCATTGATAATCGAATGGAAAGTCTAAAAGGCTATCTGACAGATGAACTTCAAGCTCTCAATGTTGATACAGTACGCAAAGATATTCCTGTATCGTCTTCTGTAAGAGGATTTCAGATATGGACGGTAGAGCCAACTGGCGACAATGAGTTTAATGTAACCTACAGTGTAGACCAGCTCATTACAGAGGGAGAAAATACAAAGACCGTCCACTCTGCTTATATAGTGAGTGTCTATGTAGATGGTTCTGGAAATATGGTACTGGTTAAGAATCCGACCATTACCAACATACCTAAGAAATCAAGTTATAAACCAAAAGCCATTGAAAGTGAGGGGACGGTTGATTCCATTACAACCAATGAAATCAATGAGTTTTTAACGACGTTCTTCAAGCTCTATCCTACAGCGACAGCCAGTGAACTTTCCTACTATGTGAATGACGGGATATTAAAACCAATCGGAAAAGAGTACATCTTTCAAGAACTGGTAAATCCTATTCACAATCGTAAGGATAATCAAGTCACGGTATCGCTGACAGTGGAGTATATCGACCAGCAGACCAAAGCAACGCAGGTATCTCAATTTGATTTGGTACTTGAAAAGAACGGGAGTAATTGGAAGATTGTAAAATAACAAATATTGGTACATGATTACAGATACTTTGTAATCATGTACTCTTTTTGATAAAAAATTGGAGATTCCTTTACAAATATGCTCTTACGTGCTATTATTTAAGTGACTATTTAAAAGGAGTTAATAAATATGCGGCAAGGTATTCTTAAATAAACTGTCAATTTGATAGCGGGAACAAATAATTAGATGTCCTTTTTTAGGAGGGCTTAGTTTTTTGTACCCAGTTTAAGAATACCTTTATCATGTGATTCTAAAGTATCCAGAGAATATCTGTATGCTTTGTATACCTATGGTTATGCATAAAAATCCCAGTGATAAAAGTATTTATCACTGGGATTTTTATGCCCTTTTGGGTTTTTGAATGGAGGAAAATCACATGAAAATTATTAATATTGGAGTTTTAGCTCATGTTGATGCAGGAAAAACTACCTTAACAGAAAGCTTATTATATAACAGTGGAGCGATTACAGAATTAGGAAGCGTGGACAAAGGTACAACGAGGACGGATAATACGCTTTTAGAACGTCAGAGAGGAATTACAATTCAGACAGGAATAACCTCTTTTCAGTGGGAAAATACGAAGGTGAACATCATAGACACGCCAGGACATATGGATTTCTTAGCAGAAGTATATCGTTCATTATCAGTTTTAGATGGGGCAATTCTACTGATTTCTGCAAAAGATGGCGTACAAGCACAAACTCGTATATTATTTCATGCACTTAGGAAAATGGGGATTCCCACAATCTTTTTTATCAATAAGATTGACCAAAATGGAATTGATTTATCAACGGTTTATCAGGATATTAAAGAGAAACTTTCTGCCGAAATTGTAATCAAACAGAAGGTAGAACTGTATCCTAATATGTGTGTGACGAACTTTACCGAATCTGAACAATGGGATACGGTAATAGAGGGAAACGATGACCTTTTAGAGAAATATATGTCCGGTAAATCATTAGAAGCATTGGAACTCGAACAAGAGGAAAGCATAAGATTTCATAATTGTTCCCTGTTCCCTGTTTATCACGGAAGTGCAAAAAACAATATAGGGATTGATAACCTTATAGAAGTGATTACGAATAAATTTTATTCATCAACACATCGAGGTCCGTCTGAACTTTGCGGAAATGTTTTCAAAATTGAATATACAAAAAAAAGACAACGTCTTGCATATATACGCCTTTATAGTGGAGTACTACATTTACGAGATTCGGTTAGAGTATCAGAAAAAGAAAAAATAAAAGTTACAGAAATGTATACTTCAATAAATGGTGAATTATGTAAGATTGATAGAGCTTATTCTGGAGAAATTGTTATTTTGCAAAATGAGTTTTTGAAGTTAAATAGTGTTCTTGGAGATACAAAACTATTGCCACAGAGAAAAAAGATTGAAAATCCGCACCCTCTACTACAAACAACTGTTGAACCGAGTAAACCTGAACAGAGAGAAATGTTGCTTGATGCCCTTTTGGAAATCTCAGATAGTGATCCGCTTCTACGATATTACGTGGATTCTACGACACATGAAATTATACTTTCTTTCTTAGGGAAAGTACAAATGGAAGTGATTAGTGCACTGTTGCAAGAAAAGTATCATGTGGAGATAGAACTAAAAGAGCCTACAGTCATTTATATGGAGAGACCGTTAAAAAATGCAGAATATACCATTCACATCGAAGTGCCGCCAAATCCTTTCTGGGCTTCCATTGGTTTATCTGTATCACCGCTTCCGTTGGGAAGTGGAATGCAGTATGAGAGCTCGGTTTCTCTTGGATACTTAAATCAATCGTTTCAAAATGCAGTTATGGAGGGGATACGCTATGGCTGTGAACAAGGATTGTATGGTTGGAATGTGACGGACTGTAAAATCTGTTTTAAGTATGGCTTATACTATAGCCCTGTTAGTACCCCAGCAGATTTTCGAATGCTTGCTCCTATTGTATTGGAACAAGTCTTAAAAAAAGCTGGAACAGAATTGTTAGAGCCATATCTTAGTTTTAAAATTTATGCGCCACAGGAATATCTTTCACGAGCATACAACGATGCTCCTAAATATTGTGCGAACATCGTAGACACTCAATTGAAAAATAATGAGGTCATTCTTAGTGGAGAAATCCCTGCTCGATGTATTCAAGAATATCGTAGTGATTTAACTTTCTTTACAAATGGACGTAGTGTTTGTTTAACAGAGTTAAAAGGGTACCATGTTACTACCGGTGAACCTGTTTGCCAGCCCCGTCGTCCAAATAGTAGGATAGATAAAGTACGATATATGTTCAATAAAATAACTTAGTGTATTTTATGTTGTTATATAAATATGGTTTCTTGTTAAATAAGATGAAATATTTTTTAATAAAGATTTGAATTAAAGTGTAAAGGAGGAGATAGTTATTATAAACTACAAGTGGATATTGTGTCCTGTATGTGGAAATAAAACACGATTAAAGATAAGGGAAGATACTGAATTAAAAAAATTCCCCCTCTATTGTCCGAAATGCAGACAAGAAAATTTAATTGAAATAAAGCAGTTCAAAGTAACTGTGATTACAGAGCCAGACGCAAAGACGCAGAGCCGATAAAATGAGATTAATACAATCTCATTTTATCGGCTCTTTCCGTTATGTATGGATTCTTTTAATTAGTCTTCGATGTTTCTTGCTTCGTTGATACCGCTGGCTAAAGATTCCATTAAGGATAGTTCTTTGTCTGTAAAGCTATCCATGTATTTCTCTATCTGTAATCGTCGGGTGCTTTTTACCAAGTTATTAGCAGGTAAGAAAAATTCATCAACGGAAACATGAAGTAACGATACAAGGTCATAAAGAACTTGTATGCTGGGGTGTTGCCCTTTATTTTCAATATTAGTTAAGTACCGTGGGTCAATTTCAATCAATGCTCCCACTTGTTCACGAGTTAAACCTCGTTTCAATCGAGCTTCTTTAATGGCTAAACCAAAGGCTCTAAAATCATATTTATCTTCTTTTTTACGCATAGTAGACCACCTCTATACATTTTATTGTTCCTACTGAATTAAAAACAGGTATAGAAAAACGTGTTATATGGTTTATAGGTTTATATTTAATAAAAAGCACTACTAAACGCCAATAAAAAAAACCGTTATATGGTAGTGCTATTTACGCTGTTAAAATATTGTATATTACTTCCAAATGGCGGTTTGTTGGAGGTCAACGTCGCCATGAAGTACATCATATACAATAAATTTCCTTACATTGGGTTCTTGTCAAAAAAAGTCGTCTATCTGCAATAGATAAGTACGTCCACCAATGTGGTTTTATAAATCATATAGATAGAATAACAGAAGCATGTAAACAGAGAAATAAATCTGTTTATATGCTTTTTTGGCTATTCAGAACTTTTTTACAAAGTTTATTTATCAGTAATGCAACAAATCCCCCTTTCACATTGGGACTAAGAGTGAAAGGAGATAAACGAGCAAGGCTCACTTCCTTTCCTAGACAGAAAGGGGGTGAGAAACATGAAACCATCTTCTTTTCAGACCACAATAGAAAATCAGTTTGACTATATCTGTAAACGTGCTATGGAAGACGAGCGAAAGAATTATATGCTTTATCTTTCAAGGATTGCAAAGCGTGAGGTGTCCTTTTCGGATGTTGGCGATTATCTTGTTAGCCAGTTTGCGACAACAGATAACTATTCAACTGACTTTCAGATTTTTACACTCAATGGGTTATCAGTAGGCGTTGAAAATGATTTGTTGAGTGAAGCATTACGTGAGTTGCCAGACAAGAAACGTGAAATTCTACTGCTGTTTTACTTTATGGACATGAGCGATTCAGAAATTGCAGACCTGTTGAAATTGAACCGTTCTACTGTCTATCGGCATAGAACCAGTGGACTAGCCTTAATTAAAAAGTTTATGGAGGAATTTGAAGAATGAAAACACAATATCCTATGATTCCCTTTCCTCTCATTGTAAAGGCAACAGATGGCGATACCGAAGCGATTAACCAGATTCTACATCATTACAGAGGGTACATAACGAAGCGTTCCCTACGACTTATGAAAGATGAATATGGCAATCAAAGTATGGTCGTTGATGAAGTCTTACGTGGAAGAATGGAAACCAGACTGATTACAAAGATTTTGTCATTTGAAATTAAGTAATATCCTCTCTCCTTTCGTGGAAGCGTGCTAAACCATTCCACGCTTCCCGAACAGGGAGGTTTGTTATTCCACCAATGCATATTGAGCTTTCAATGTGTTTTGATAGGCTAACGAGCCATTGTTCTTTGAAAACTGAATAAAAGTAATCGAATACGTTTCGATAAGAAAAGAGCCAACGGAACTAACCGCCATGACCTATCTTATAAAGATAGCGAGCGATTCATGTTAGTGATCCGAGAAGCAATCTTTAGCAGGATTGCCTGCAACGACATTCTTATCGTGATAATGATACTCCCATACAGTCAATAGTCCGAGCGTGATAAAACCGTCGCAGGCAATGAGTATGGCTACATGAGAACCATGCAGGGGTGGAACTCCCGTGAGCTTTGCTAAAGCTGTTCGATTGCTGGTAAAACAACTTTTATGAAATCCAAATAAGTGATTTGGAAAGGAGGATTTTATGAAGCAGACTGACATTCCTATTTGGGAACGTTATACCCTAACCATTGAAGAAGCGTCAAAATATTTTCGTATTGGCGAAAACAAGCTACGACGCTTGGCAGAGGAAAATAAAAATGCAAATTGGCTGATTATGAATGGCAATCGTATTCAGATTAAACGAAAACAATTTGAAAAAATTATAGATACATTGGACGCAATCTAGCGTCGCCAAAGGGTCTTGTATATGATAAAATAGTATTAAGTCGTATCAAGGCTCTTTCCATAAAGGAAAGGAGCAAATGCCATGTCAGAAAAAAGACGTGACAATAAAGGTCGAATCTTAAAGACTGGAGAGAGCCAACGAAAAGACGGAAGATACTTATACAAATATATAGATTCATTTGGAGAACCGCAATTTGTTTACTCGTGGAAACTTGTGGCTACAGACCGAGTACCAGCAGGAAAGCGTGATTGTATCTCACTTAGAGAGAAAATCGCAGAGTTACAGAAAGACATTCATGATGGTATTGATGTTGTAGGAAAGAAAATGACACTCTGCCAGCTTTACGCAAAACAGAACGCTCAAAGACCAAAGGTTAGAAAAAACACTGAAACTGGACGCAAATATCTTATGGATATTTTGAAGAAAGACAAGTTAGGTGTAAGAAGTATTGACAGTATTAAGCCATCAGACGCTAAAGAATGGGCTATTAGAATGAGTGAAAATGGTTATGCTTATCAAACCATCAATAACTACAAACGTTCTTTAAAGGCTTCATTCTATATTGCTATACAAGATGATTGTGTTCGGAAGAATCCATTTGACTTTCAACTGAAAGCAGTTCTTGATGATGATACTGTCCCTAAGACCGTACTAACAGAAGAACAGGAAGAAAAACTGTTAGCCTTTGCAAAAGCTGATAAAACCTACAGCAAAAATTATGATGAAATTCTGATACTCTTAAAAACAGGTCTTCGTATTTCAGAGTTTGGTGGTTTGACACTTCCAGATTTAGATTTTGAGAATCGTCTTGTCAATATAGACCATCAGCTATTGAGAGATACTGAAATTGGGTACTACATTGAAACACCAAAGACCAAAAGTGGCGAACGTCAAGTTCCTATGGTTGAAGAAGCCTATCAAGCATTTAAGCGAGTGTTAGCGAATCGAAAGAATGATAAGCGTGTTGAGATTGATGGATATAGTGATTTCCTCTTTCTTAATAGAAAGAACTATCCAAAAGTGGCAAGTGATTACAACGGCATGATGAAAGGTCTTGTTAAGAAATACAATAAGTATAACGAGGATAAATTGCCACACATCACTCCACATAGTTTGCGACATACATTCTGTACCAACTATGCAAATGCAGGAATGAATCCAAAGGCATTACAGTACATTATGGGACATGCTAATATAGCCATGACGCTGAACTATTACGCACATGCAACATTCGATTCTGCAATGGCAGAAATGAAACGCTTGAATAAAGAGAAGCAACAGGAGCGTCTTGTTGCTTAGTAGTACAAATGAATTTACTACTTATTTACCACTTCTGACAGCTAAGACATGAGGAAATATGCAAAGAAACGTGAAGTATCTTCCTACAGTAAAAATACTCGAAAGCACATAGAATAAGGCTTTACGAGCATTTAAGAAAATATAAAAAGATAATTAGAAATTTATACTTTGTTTAATTTAAAAATACACTATTTTATGATAACTTAAATTTTAAAAAACTAAAAAAATTACTTTGAAATAGATACTTTTACAACTATAATAATATGTATGATATTAAAAAATATTTTAAATTATCATATTTAAAGATATTTAATTAAATTATTAGTTACTAACAATTTAAGAGGGGGAGTAATTTATTTTACACAGGGAATTTGCTGAAGAAAATTATTTAGAAGCCATATATATTTTATCTTTGGAAAATGAAGAGGTTAGAAATATAGACATTGCTAACTATTTGGATTACAAAAGACCGACGGTTACAAGAATGCTAAAAAAACTTGACAATAAAGGCAGGATAACTTATGGAGATGATAAAATAATTCGTTTAACAGACGAATCAAAAAAATTTTGTGAAAAGATGTATAAAAAACATATGTATCTTACTAGCGTATTCATTAAACTTGGAGTTAATCCTAAACAAGCAGAAAGTGAAGCTTGTCTTATAGAACACGTTATATCAGATGAAACGTTTAAAAAATTAAAAAAACATTTTAATGAAACCTTATAATTAATAGCATAGATAACTTTTAAATAAGTTTTTTATGCTATTTTTTTTAATTATTTTACAAAAACGTTCAAAAACTCATTGATAAATGTTATCAAATGGTATATAATGAATAAAAGTTAGCTATTGCTAACAAAAAATATATTAAAAGGTGAATTTATGTCAAAAAATTTTGAAATGCTAAATAAAGAATTAGACGAAAACAATATTAAAGCTAGTCTTGTTATATTTCCGTTTGCAGGTGGTGGAGTGTCTGCCTTTAGAAAATGGAAAGATGAGTTTGAAGATATAAAATTACTTGTTGCCCAGTATCCAGGAAGAGAAAACAGGTTTTCTGAAAAGGCTATAAGTGACATTAACATCTTAGTGGATAATTTATTTGAAGATATGAAAGAAAATTTTAATTTTAGAAAACCTTATTATTTATTTGGACACAGTATGGGAACAAAAATAGTTTATGAACTTGCATTAAGAATTAAAAATTCGGATTACATAAATCCAAGAGGAATAATAATATCAGGAGGACGAGCACCATTATATAAAGAACCTCATCCAATTTATCATCTTGATGATGACGGATTTATAGAAGGCTTAAGAAGATATGAAGGAACACCAAAAGAAATTTTAGACAATAAGGATTTAATTTCTATTTTCTTGCCAACACTTAGGGCAGATTTTGCAATAGATGAAGACTATCAAGACACAAAATTTGAGAAATTAGAATCACCTATACTAGGTCTTATGGGAGATAAAGATCAAGAAATGACTTTAGATGAACTTATAAAATGGCAAGATTATACCACAAAAGAATTCACTTATAGATATATCGATGGCAAGCATATGTTTGTCAATACATCTCCTGAAAGTGTCATTAAAGAGATAAAAGAGTTTATAAAAGTAAATGAAAATTGAAGAATATGAAATAAGAAAAATTAATGATTTTCTTACTTTAGAAGATTTAAAAGATAAATTAGCTAGTAATAATTTAATACTAATTAAGGCTTATACAGATAAATTATTAGAAGAAAAATTACTTCCTTATTTAACTAAAGAGGAGATAATAAAATCAGAAGATTATAAATCAGAAATAGCAAAAATTAATTATCTAGCATCAAGGGCAATACTTAATTTGACCTTAAAAGGTTTACTCGAAAAAGGAATTAATGATTTAAGAGTCAAGAGGGATAAAAACAATAAGCCTTATGTAGAAAACACTCTAGGATTAAAGTTTAACATATCCCATACAGAAGACTTGGTCTTGTTAGCTTTTTCTAAAATAGAAGTAGGAATAGATGTTGAAAAAATAAATTATCAATTTGAGTTTAAGGATATATTAGAAAATTGTTTTACTAAAGATGAAATTATAAATATAGATAATAACATAATCAGTTTCTATAGATATTGGACTGCAAAAGAAGCTTATCTTAAATGTGATGGTATTGGTCTTGTAAGGAATTTAAAAGAGATTGAAATAATTTCTTTTGGAAATGAATTTATAGAAATTAATGATAGTAAAAGGAATACAATAAGTAGATTAAAGTCATTAAACTATGATGACAAATATTTCGGGGCAATATGCTTGGAGGAAAATTAATGAACATTGAATTAAAAGAAAAATTAGAAAAAATTTATGATGAACAAGTATGGCCGCATATGACCTTAGGAGAATTTATTGAAGATTGTGCTAAAAAATATGGGGATAAAATTGCCTTAGTAGATGGAGATGTTGAACTTTCATATCAAGAATTAAATAGAAAAGCTTGCCAATATGCCAATGGTTTATTGAAAGCTGGATTTAAAAAGGGAGATAGAATCGTTCTTCAACTTCCTAATTGCCATGAATTTGTTATTATCCTTTTTGCCATGTTTAAGATTGGTTTGATTCCTGTATTATCCCTTCCAGCTCACAGGAAAAATGAAATAAAGGGAATATTAGAAAAATCAGGAGCAAAAGCATATATATCTAAGGGTAAATATCTTGGATTTTCATATGTGGATATGATTAGAGAAGTAAGAGAAGAATTAAACATAGATTTTAAAGTTTATATTCTTGGGGATAATCAAGGATATAAAAATTTTTACAATCTCAATGATAAAGATTATATATATCAACATATAGATGTTGACTATAAAGAAATAGGATTATTACTTTTATCGGGTGGTACCACTGGGATACCAAAATTGATACCAAGGAGACACTGCGATTATATCTATGTAGCAAAAGAAACTGCAAAGAGATGTAAAATGGATCAAGACAGTATTTATCTAGCCTCTCTTCCTATTGCTCACAACTTTCCTTTATGTTGCCCAGGGATATTAGGAACATTTTTTATAGGCGGCAAAGTTGTTTTATGCCCAGTAACAAGCCCAGATGAAATCTTGCCTTTAATTGAGGAAGAGGAGGTTACGATAACGGGATTAGTTCCTGCTATGGCAAATATATGTATAGATTTTATAAAGGTAGATGATTATGATATATCTTCATTAAAGGTTCTTCAAGTTGGAGGTTCGGTTTTAGAAGAAAAGCTTGCAGAAAAAATAGAAAGAGAATTTGGGTGCAAATTACAACAAATTTTCGGAATAGCTGAAGGTCTGATTATGACAACTTCTTTAGATGATGATAGTAAAACTATATTTACAACTCAAGGTAAACCTATAAGTGAGTTTGATGAATTGTTAATAGTTGATGAAGATGGAGAAGAAGTCAAAGATGAAGATTACGGAGAACTTATAGTTAGAGGCTCTTATACAATTTATGGCTATTATAAGCTCCCAGAAGTAAATAAAAGATGTATAGACAAAGATTTATATTTCAAAACTGGAGATAAGGTAAGGAAACTAAAAGATGGGAATTATCAGGTAGTTGGAAGAATTTCAGAAACAATAAATAGGGCTGGAGAAAAGATAACTCCATCTGAAATTGAAGATATTTTACTATCAAATGAAAATATAGAAGATGTTCAAGTTGTGGGGATACCAGATCCACTTTTAGGTGAGAAGATAGGGATATTCATATTAAAAAATGAAAAGGAAGAACTTTCTTTAGAGGACGTTAGGAAATTTTTAGTTAATAATAATGTAGCTGAATTTAAATTACCAGATGATATAAAATATATTGATTCATGGCCGTTGACAGCATTAGGAAAAATTGATAGAAAAAAATTAAAATTAATAGATTGAGGAGCAGAATATGGAACCAAACGTAGGGAAACAAATTAAATTAATAATTGTAAAATGGTTAAAAGATACCTTACAAAAATCAAAAATAGGGGAAAATGATAATTTAATAGAAAAAGGCTTAAGTTCCATGCAAGTAATGCAACTTTCAGGAGTTCTTAAAAAAGAAGGAATTAGAATTTCCTTCGCAAAGCTCATTGAGAAGCCTACACTTAATTCATGGTTTGACCTAGTAGATAATTCAAAAATTATTAAGAAACCTTCAAAAGATAATAAGAAATCAAATGATGGTAAAGATTCATTCAATCTTACAGATGTTCAATATTCTTATTTTATAGGCAGAAGTGATGATCAAACTCTAGGTAGAGTGGGTTGTCATGCCTATATTGAAATAGACGGAGAAGAAATAGATTGTAAAAGATTGAATGATGCATGGAATAAACTTCAATATAGACATCCAATGCTCAGGGCAAGATTCACAGAAGATGGAAAGCAAGAAATATTAGATAAACCTTTTAGTGAAGAAATTGAAGTTTTTGACTTATCTAATTTAGATGAAAAAGAAAGAAAAATTAGATTAGATGAAATACGAGAAAATTTATCGCATAGAAAACTCAGAGTAGAAATGGGAGAAGTCGCAGGATTAAAACTTGCAAATCTGTCACAGAATAGAAATAAAATTTTCTTTGATTTAGATTTACTTGTTGCCGATGTCATGAGTATGAGTATTCTTTTAAAAGAATTAGGAGAATTGTATTTAGGAAAAGAATTAGACAATCTAAACAGTTATACTTTTAAAGACTATATAAATAATCTTGAAGTAGACTCTGAAATTTATAAAAAAGACCAAGAGTTTTGGAAAGAAAAAATAGACTCATTTGAAATAGAAAGACCTAATTTACCATTAAGAAAAGATCCTGAACAAATCAAAGAAACAAGATTTACTAGAAGAAAACGAGTTATTGAAAAAGATAAGTGGAGCAAAATAAAAGAGCTTGCAGCAAGCTATAAATCTACGCCATCAATGGTTTTATTAACTGCATATGATTTAATTCTAGAAAGATGGACTAACCAAGATAAGTTTTTTATAAACTTACCATTATTTAATAGAGATCTTTCAAACGAAAACATGAAAGATATGGTGGCAGACTTTACAAATATCTTATTAGTAGAGCATGAAAGAAAAAATGATACTTCTTTCCTAGAAACTTTGAATAGAATAAGCAAAACCTTTATAGACAATGTTAGTCATTCATCTTATAGTGGAGTACAAGTTCAAAGGGATATATCAAAATCACAGGGGACAAGCCTTAATGTAGCACCTGTAGTTTTTGCGTGCAACATAGACTATCCACTAGAAACTGAAATTTCAAGGGAAGCTTTGGGCAAAATTACATATATGGTATCACAAACTCCAGGAGTATGGTTAGATTTCCAATCTTATATAAAAGATGGAGATTTAGTATTATGCTGGGATAGTGTAGATGAACTTTTCCCTGAAAAAATGTTAGATGATATGTTAAATTCTTTAGAAAAACAACTTTTAAGACTAACAGAAAAAGAAAATTGGGAAAGCAAATTTGATGTGCTATCAGAAAATCAAAAACTAGCAAGAGAAAAAGAGCTTCAATCAATTCTTCCATTAAACTTTCCTGATGAAAGATTATATGACGGATTTATAAAAAATGTAAAAGAAAATCCAGAAAAAATTGCAATTATAGATTCAGAAACTAAAGAAGAAATATCCTATATGGACTTATATGAAAAATCCTTAAATATAGCAGGATATTTAAAGGAAAATGGAATAAAAAAGGGAGAATATGTGGGCATTACTCTCCCGAGATCAAGCAAGCAAATTTATGCTATATTTGGAATACTCTTTGCTGGAGCAGCATATGTTGCTATTGGAATAAATCAACCTAGTGAAAGGCGAAGTAAAATATACGAACAAATAGGTATAAAGTTTGTAATCAGTGATAATAAAACAATAGAAGATTGCAAACTAGATACGAGAGAAGTTTCTTTAATTGATTTAGACAAGACTATAGATAAATTCTTAGGTCTTGATAAGCCTATAGAAGTAAGACCTTTTGACTCAGCCTATATAATAATGACATCAGGTACTACAGGAGTGCCAAAGGGTGTTGAGATCATGCACACAAGTGCCATTAATACTATTAATGATTTAAATGAAAAATATTCTATTAATTCAAATGATACGTTACTTATGGTGTCAGCAATAGACTTTGACTTATCAGTATATGATATTTTTGGAGTACTTGGTGTAGGTGGAACACTAATAACAACTAATGAAGATAATTATCGTAATTCTGATGAATGGATTAGAATTATTGAAAAATATAAGGTAAGTGTGTGGGACTCTGTACCTATACTTTTTGACATGCTCGTAACTATGGCAGAGGGTGAAAAGAAAAACTTACCACTTAGAATTGTTATGTTATCGGGAGATTGGATAGCAAAAGACTTACCAGGAAGATTTTATAAGATAAGCGAAAAAGAAAATTCTATAGTTGTTGCTATGGGTGGTGCAACGGAAGCTTCAATTTGGTCAAATTATTTAAATGCACCAAGAGAAATACCAAAAGATTGGATGTCAATTCCATATGGAAGACCACTTAAAAACCAAGTCTATAGAGTAGTAGATGAATTAGGTAGAATATGCCCTAATTATGTTAAGGGAGAACTTTTAATTGGTGGGGTAGGTGTCGCTAAATGTTATCATGGAGATGAAGACCTAACTAATAATAAGTATTTTGAAGAAGATGGGATTAGGTGGTATAGAACTGGAGATAATGGAAGATTTTGGAATGATGGTACTATTGAATTTCTTGGAAGAAAAGACACTCAAGTAAAAATTAAAGGTCATAGAATTGAACTTGGGGAAATCGAAGATGCTATAAGTAAATTTGATGGTGTTAAAAAAGTAGTAGTTGATTTTATAGAAAAAGTAAACAGCAAAAATCTAGTAGCCTTTGTAAAAATTGACAAGGATTCTGATAACTTTAATACTAATAAATGTTTAGAAAAAATAGACGCTTCTTTTATTGAGGAAGTGGAAGAAATCTCTTATGAGGATATAAGGACACAAAATGAAAAAATAAATAGGCTGGTCGCCAAAACTATTATAAATGTCTTTAAAAGCTTTGAACTTGATTTAGTAAATAATAGCTACTCAATTGTTGATATTTATAATAAAATTAAGGATTCAAAAAGAAATAGATTTATAATTGAAAATTGGATAAATAAACTTTTATCTTTAAAATATTTAGAATTTAAGAATGAAAAATATTCATTAAGAGAAGATGAGATTTTCATAAATGAAGAAAGTTGCAATAATGAAATAGGCAATTATTTAAAGGATTTAGAATTGGAGCTTATAAAGATTTTGTCGGGAGAAAAAGATCCTATAGAAGCCTTTTATTCAGATTCAAATAAATCCTATATGTCAAAATTTACAGAAGAACTTTTAGGCTATGAAGAATCAATTAATAGCATTATAAATTCAATAAAGGCTTATGCAAGATTAAATAATAAAAAAAATATAAAAATCTTAGAATATGGAACTAGAAATAGTGAACTTACTACTACTATTTTTAAAGAGCTTAAAGAGTTTATTAGTGAGTATATTTATGCTGATAGTTCTATCTACTTTAGAAATAATCTATCTGATTTGGAGAATGATAATAAATTTAAATATGTTTGTATAAATGATAACTTAGAAACTTCTTTAGATGAAGATAATTTTGATATTGCTATAGTTTTAAACTCGATTCACAGAAGTAATGCCAAAAAGACTCTTATAGAAGGAGTACTAAAAGTGTTGAAAGTTAATGGACTTATTATTGGTAATGAATTAAAAAATAATAACCTACTGCCTATTATTACAGCAGATATAATAAATGAGCAGCCATTTAACGAAGTAAGACCAGATGATTTTGACAATAATGATTGTGAAGTCCTCTATATAAACAGTGAAAAAAGGACAGAATGCTCTAATTTTATAACTTTTATAATAGCTAACTTAAAAGAAAACAAGTCTACCTTTGAAAAATTAAGAAGTTATTTATCACATGAAATACCAAGCTATATGATTCCTGCAAATTTCTATAAAGTAGATGACATTCCATTAAATAAAAATGGAAAAGTTGATAGGAAGAAATTGAAAAATAAGTTAAAGAATAAAAATAAAAAAGAAAAATTAGAAATTAATTATAATGTAAAACCTAAAAATGAATTGGAGCTTACTATACTAAAAATATGGAAGGATATTTTTAATAACGAAAATATAGGTGTAGACAATAATTATTTTTCTATTGGTGGAGATTCTCTAACGGCGACTGAGATAGTTGGAAAGATTAGCAGTTTGTATAATGTTAAGATTTCAGTAAAAGATATTTTTGAGAATCCGACGATAGAAAAACTATCTATTGTAGTAGGAAATAGGAAAAAACATCATATCAATAGTGAAGAAATGAAGAATCAGATTTTAATGGATATAGATAATAGGCATAAGCCTTTTCCTCTGACTGACATACAATTTGCCTATTGGATAGGAATGAATGGGGGACATAATTTAACCGGTATATCTACTAATTGTTATTTTGAAGTAGAGTTGAAAAATATAGATATCGGAAAATTAGAAAAGTCTTTTAATGAATTAATAATAAAACATGATATGATGAGGGCTATAATATTGAATGAAGGACAGCAACAAATACTGCCTAACGTTCCATATTATAAAATTCAAGTTTTTGATTTAAGTTATACTGAAGAAGATAGAATTTTGGATAAAATCAATACAATCAGAAACGAAATTTATAATAAAACAATACATTACGATAAATGGCCTTTATTTGATGTTAGGGTGACTAAGCTAAAAAAAGGCATTGTCAAACTACATGTTAGGTTTGAAAACATAATATTTGATGGCTGGAGTATGTTTCATGTGCTAAAACAATGGCAAATGTTGTATGATGGAAAGTTGATTCCGGATATTGATATAAGCTATAGAGATTATGTTTTAGCCTTAGGAAAGCTGAGACATACAAAAAAATATATAGAAGATAAGAATTATTGGGAAGATAGAATTGAAAGCTTTCCAGAATATCCTAAACTACCATTAATAAATTATGAAGGAAACGTTAAAAAAGTAAGATTTGTAAGAAAATATTTTTATTTATCTGAAAATAAATGGAATATTTTTAAGGAGATTTGTAAAAAATATGGATTCACTACCAGTTCTGCACTTATTACTGCATATAGTGAAACACTTAAGAAATGGTCAAGTAACAAACATTTTGCATTAAATATTACGAGGTTCAATAGAGAGCAACTTCATAATGATATAGATGGGGTGATAGGTGACTTTACAACTTTAAACTTATTGGAAATTAAAGAAAAGTGTGGAGAAAGTTTATATTCTAAAATCACTGATGTTCAGAATCAGTTACTAGATGATATCTCTCATTCGTTATATAGTTCAATTGAATTTGAAAGAAAAATAAGAAAAAAAATCAATAATTATATCGAATCAGTAATGCCAATTGTATTCACTAGTGGAATTGGCATTGATGACAGTAGAGAAGAAAAGTGGATTGATAACCTAAGTTATAGTATTTCTCAATCATCTCAAGTTTGGTTAGATCATCAAGTGTTTGTTTTAAAAGGAGGATTATATTTATCTTGGGATTATATAAAAGAATTATTTGAAGAAAATACTATTGCAAAAATGTTTGATGAATATAAAAATATTATTGATTTAATGATTCAAAACGATAATTGGGATAATATTTATATCGATACTTTGGATTCAGATGAAGCTGAGATAGAAGCAATATCTTCTAATAAAAATATAAAGAAGACTCTATATGAAAATGTTAATATTGTACAAAAAAACAAATGCTATGACATAGAATATAAGGTAATAAAATCATTTGAAAAAATTTTATCAACAAAATGCATTAGGAGTAATAGTAACTTTTTTATTGAAGGAGGAGATTCTCTTAAAGTTGTTAGATTAGTTAAGCTATTAAATGAAAAATTTGATATTCAACTTAGCATCAAAACTATTTTTGAGAAACCTACTCCTAGTGAACTTGCTAAATTTATTTTTTCTATAAGAAAATAGGAGGTTGGCATTGATCTCAGATGTATGCGTTTTAAAATATATAATTTATTTAAGAGAAAATAATATTAGATTATATCTAGATGATAAAAAAATAAAATATAAAGCTATGGATGGAACAAGCAATAAATTTATTTCTGATTTTAGAGAATATATAGGAAAAAATAAAAACCAGTTTATAAAAGTATTAAAAAATATTAATACTGGAATAGAATTAAGTCCTATTCAAAAGTCATATATTTTGGGGATGGATACAGATTGTGAATTGGGTGGGACTAACTGTGCTTATTATATTGAGTACAAGATAAACAACATAGACATATCAAGGCTTGAAAAAATAATAAATGAATTGATTTATGAAAATGAAGGGTTAAGATGTTTTTTTGTTGATATTAACAAGTACGTAATTTTTGATACATTCGACAAATATAAAATAAAAAAACTTGATAATAATCTCGATTATAATGAAATTAGGAATCTAATTTTTGATAAGAAATATTCGTATTATGATTGGCCACTTTTTGATTTTTATGTACATAAAGATTCAAATAGCGACGATATATTGTATTTTATATTCAACTGTATAGTATTAGATGCTTGGAGTGCCAACAATCTAATCAAGGAAATATTTTATAGATATTTTTTAGATATACACAAAAAAATTGCAAGCACTAACTACAGTATTTATAAAAGAAAAGAAAGTCTATATTTAGATAATTTGGAAATGGAAGAATATCATAAGTATCTTTCGGATGAAATGAAAAAATATAGTATCCCAGAATTGAAATATAAAAGAGATTTTTCAGAAATAAGAAAAGTAACCTTTAAAAGGGTTTGCTATGAATTTACTGTAAAGGAAACTAAAGAAATATTTAGTAAACTTAGACTATTGGGATACACACCGACTATGTATATTGCGACCTGTTACGCTAGTTTTTTAGCTGAAGCTAGTGGTGAAGAAAGATCTTCAATAATATTAACTATGAATGGAAGAAAAAATATTATTGAAAATGAAAATGATATAATTGGTGAATTTTCTAATATAGCAGTTTTAAATTATACAAAAAGTGGAAATTTTTGCCATGATTTAAAAAATATTAGAAATTCTATTTTAGAAATACTAGAATTTATTGAATATGATGGAATGGAGTCATTTAAGTATATAAAACAAAACAAGCTAGGACAAATAGTATCTCCTTTTGTTTTGACTAGTGTAATAGAAGAAGATACTATTATGGAGGGATTTGTTACAGAAAACTATGCTATTAGTAAAACACCTCAAGTAATAATAGATCATCATATTAGATTAATAAGAAATTCTATGGTTATTTCTTGGGATTATGTAGAAGAGTTATTTGAAAAAGAGTATATTGAAACGCTTTTCAATAACTATATAAAATTTTTAAACAATATGAAATTTAATATTTTATAGACGAAGGAGATAATGTGATGAAAAATATTTGTACCGAAAAAATTGTTATAAAGGGAGCTGAAAAAAATATAACAGGTCAATTCGAATATGATATTAAGGATAAAAATAGTGAAAAAAATATAGTCTTATTCATTCATGGCTCTGGAGAAAGCGACAAAGATGGAACAGTTTATTATTCCAACAGGATTGTTTCTAAAAATTTTAAAATAATATCGGATGAACTTTTAAGAAATGGTGTAAGTACATTTAGGTTTAACAAAAATTATGGTTATCAAATTGACAAAATAATACAGGATGCTATTTGCATTACGAAGTATTTAAAAAATAGGAATGATGTAGGTAAGATTTATATTTATGGTTGGAGTGAAGGAGTTAGAGTAATAGCTAATATTATTAAAGAGGTAGATGGGATAGATGGATTAATATTGCAATCAGGTGTTGCTAAAGGCTGGAATTCTTACTTCCAGTATATATTAGAAGAGTTAGTTACTATGGAGTTAGAAAAAATAGATAGTGATAATGATGGCTTAGTAAATGTTTTTGATTTTGAGAGATACGAATTAAACTCTTCCTCTGTTTCGTTTGCAATTAGTACAATGCTACTAAGGAAAGCGAGTAATGGGATATTAAAGTTTAACGATAGAATTGATACAAATTCAGATGGCGTAATAAACATAAATAAAGATTGGAAGAACGTTGCAAAACTAATAGGAGATAATTCGTTAAACATTTCAAATTATGTGGAAAATTTTTTTCTAGATTCATGGAATGGAGATTTAGAGATTTTTAGCAAGTTTGGCAAACCAGTACTTATATTACATGGAATTAATGATGGATGGATTAATCCTGTGGAGAGCGTCGAGCTCGCAAAGAAAATAAATAAAAATGTAGATATAAAGCTATTCCCAGGATTGGGTCATTCTTTACAAAAAGTAGAGTCTCCACTTCAAGATATCGGCGGAGAAATTGACACTGAAGCTATTGAAAGTATATCGAAGTGGGTTATGTTGCAAATGAGAAAGGATATAGGCTAATTTTATGAAAAGTAAGAAAGATATAAAATTGAAAATAGTTTGTGATATTTGGTGCGAAATTTTAAATGAAGATATCAATAAAGACGATAACTTATTAGAAAGAGGTTTAGACAGTCTTAATGCAACAAAGTTTATCTCGATATTAAATCAAAGATATGCTATAAATATAAAACTAAAATCCGTGTTTTTATTTGTTACACCAATAGACTTTGTAGAAAAATGTTTAGACGAGATAGAATTAAATGACGATGTTATTTTTGAAGGTGAAATCTAATGAAAAAGGTTATAGATGACAATAGTAAAAATATTAAGGCGCATAATCTTACACCGATGCAGCATTCTTATTATATAGGCTCTCAAAATGATATAAAATGGGGAGGTGTAGATTGCCAAGGGTATTTAGAAATATTTTTAGAAGACTGTGATACTGACAAACTACTAAATTCATGGAAAATTTTAGTTAGTAGGCATGAGATGTTACGAGCAAGCATTTTTAATGGTAGATGTATAATAAATGGTTGCGATTATGTTGATAACATAGAGGTGATTGATCTTTCTAATTCTACAGACCATGATATTAAGAATAGACTATCTATTATACGTGAAGAACTCAAAAATACAGATTATAAAGTTTTTAATAAATCTTTCAAAGGAATTGTAGTAAAAACAAAAAAATTTAATATATTGCATTTATCTATAAATTTATTATTTGTAGATTTTGGGAGTGTACAAATTTTATTTAAAGAGCTAAAAGCTTTATTATCTGGTGCATTATTGGATAAAAAACAAGGAGATTTCTTTGATTATTTAGATTTAGTTAGTGAGTATAATGATAATAGAATATTAGAAGATAAAAAATATTGGAATGATAGAATAAATAATTTCCCATCATATCCTAGACTACCGAGGAGTGGAAGATTATCTCCAAAAACGAGTGTAGGAAATGAGTTTAAACGTTATACTTTTTATTTAAATAGTTCCTGCTTAGAATCATTAAAAAGAAAGTCTGTTAAATATGGTTTAACGTTTTCATCTGTTATTCTTTCCGCATATTCTTATATTATTAGTTTATGGAGTGAGAACAAAAAATTTTTATTAAACATACCGATACAAAATAGAATACCGGTACTAGATAGTAAAAATATTGTAGGAGAATTTACAGATGTAAATATACTTGAAGTAGATTTTGAACAAACAAAAAGCTTTTTGGAGTATTCTAGGTCTATTTTTGAACAGTTAATAGATGATTTAGATCATAGGAACTATTCTGGTATCGATGTTATTAGTGATATAAAAAAATTAACTAATAATAGAGATTTTATATCCCCCTTTGTGTTTACAGGTGTTTTGCAGAACGATAGTAGAAGTCTGAATATTAAGTATGGAATAACAAAGACTCCTCAAGTATGGGTAGATTGTCAAATAGTCGAAGATGTTAGTGGATTGAATCCCGATAGAGCATTATCTATCAATTGGGATGTAAGGGAAGGGATTTTTGATGACGATCTAATTGATACTATGTTTTTGCGTTTTGAAAGATTTCTTACAGAAGTTGCTGGAAATTCATTTTCATGGGAAAATAATTTAGGAAAAAATATAGTTTCGTTTGAAAAATTTTATAATAACCACAAAGATGTTTCTATCAAGGGACGTATACAAGATAGATTTATTGAACAATCAATAAAACATCCAGACAGAATAGCTATAGTATACAGAGGTAAAGAGTATACATATCAAAAACTTTATTATGATGCTCTGAAGGTATCAAATTATATTATTAATAATTGTTCAAGTGCTGAAGTTCCATATATAGGGATTAAAATAGATAAAAATTATAATCAAATAGTTGGTATTCTAGGAATATTAATGAGCGGTTTTTCCTACTTACCAATTGATATTAGCCAGCCATATGAAAGACAACTAAAAATATTGAATAAAGCTAAAGTGAATTTTGTATTGGATGAAGACAGAATTAATGAAGCATTAAAAAAATGTGATTCATTTGACATTATTGAAAAAAAATATATTTCAGATATTGCGTACGTGATTTTTACTTCTGGAACGACAGGAACTCCTAAAGGTGTTATAATGACACATAATGCTGTATTAAATACACTTGCTGCTGTAAATAATTTAATCAAACTTACCTCTAAGGATAGGATATTGGCTATTTCAGAAGCTTCGTTTGATTTATCTGTTTTTAATATTTTTTCATTGTTAGGGGCAGGTGGTATGATTGTTATCCCAGATTCTGATAGGAAAAATGATCCATCTCATTGGAATGAATTAATAAAAAGATATGAGATTACGTTGTGGAATTCAGTGCCCGCACAGGTAGAGTTATTGGAATATTTTTGTAGAGAAAGAGTTGTTTTTCCTTCCCTAAGATTTAGTCTTTTATCTGGAGATGTTATTAAAGCAAAATTACCTGAAAATTTAATTAAAATTTTTCCTAATAGTAAGATATTCAGTTTAGGAGGAGCAACCGAGGGAGGGATATGGTCTATATATCATGAAATAAATCCTAAGGTTAGAGAATTACCTTCAATACTATATGGGAAACCTTTAGATGGACAATCTGTTGTTGTTATTGATAAACATTTAAATGAGTGTGAGATATATTCTGTTGGTCAAATAGCAATCGCAGGATACTCTCTAGCAGAAGGTTATTTGAATGATGAAGCTATAACAAAGGAAAAATTTATTTATGATAGTGATCGAAACTGGCGTTATTATTTAACTGGTGATTTAGGGAGATATCAAAAAACTGGCGAAATTGAATTTCTAGGTCGCATGGATAATCAAATAAAAATAAACGGATATAGGATAGAGATATCTGAAATAGAAAGTGAACTTTTAAAGTCTAATACAGTGGAAAATTGCTCTGTGTTAAAGATAGATAATAAAATTATAGCTTTTATTATAGAAAAGAATTCAATAAAAAAGCATTTGGATTTATATAAAATTATTTATAACAATAAAAATATTAATATGGAAGATTTTAATAGATGCTTAACTGATGCAATATTAAAATCAGTATATGATAATTTGAAGAAGCATGAAATTTTTTCAGTTAAATTAGAAAAATATTGGTCAATAGTAAACAAAACCAGTGTAACTAAAGAAAATCAGCCAATATTAGATAAAATGCTGCTATATTTAGAGCAACATAATTATATAAAAAAAATAGAAGATACTTTTGTAGATAGTAATAAGATTGTGAGTAATGATTTATGGAATCAGTTATGTAAAGACTATAACATCGTTGCTCCGAAATCGGTTACTAACTATATAAAAAAACATGCAGATAATTTCTGTGAGTTGTTGTCAGGAAAAATGAATCCGCTAGTGAATTTATTCCCAGGCGGAAACACAGATATTGCGGAAGATCTTTATAAACAAACTATTATTTCTAAATATATTAACAACATAATATCAGATGTAATATATTTGCATTTGAAAGATACTAGCTACGCAAATATATTAGAGGTAGGTGGGGGTATAGGAGCCACAACTGACTTCATACTTAGTAAATTTGCAAAAAATAAATATACACACTATGAATATCTATTTACAGATGTTTCGACATTTTTTTTGAATAATATAAAACAAAAATATCCATATATAAATACTGAAATTTTTGATTTAAATAATGTAGATGAGAAGATAAACAGCAATAAGTTTGATGTTATAGTTGCAGTTGGAGTATTGAATAATGTTATTAACATCGACAACTCACTTACTATTTTAAAAGAGATGCTGTCAGATAGTGGCATTATTATAATTGCAGATCCAGTAGGTGAACATATAGAAATAGACATTTCACAGGCATTTATGATGCCAAAGCATACCGACAGCAGAGCAAAAAGTGGTAACATTTTTTTCTCTGAAGAGGAATGGGAAGAAAGTATCAAATCTTGTAATTTAGATTTAATACTATCTATTCCAGATAGAAATTCAAATAATTTTTATTCAAATTTTGGACAAAAAATATTTGTGATGAGAAAAAATGATAATAAAAAACAGACTTATAAAGAGTTTTTAGGGGATAAGTTGCCTCAGTATATGATTCCAAGTGAATTTATATGTGTAGATACGTTACCTTTAACAGAAAATGGAAAAATTGATAGAAAAAGATTAGTAGATATCTATATGGAAACACAAAATTCATCCTTTAAACATGGTTTTGAAAATGAGAATAAGTCTAACGATAAAGAAAACCGTATGTTTAAATCAATATTAAAAATATATATGGATATAGGGGAAGTAGATAGTTTAACAGAGAAGGATAATTTAAGGGAGATTGGATTTGATTCGTTGTTATTGTCTCAGGCAGCAGGTGAGATAATTAATTTATATGGAGATACTTATGACATTAAGTTTAATGAATTATTAAAAATATCTTTATCTGAATGTAATTTACAAGATATATACAATTATATATTAGATAAAGAAATAAAAACAAACAATATAAGTGATAGTTTTTCTAGGACAATAGTAAAAATATATAAAGATGTTGGAGCTATAGAGAGTTTGAACTTGGGTGATGATTTAAGAAAATTAGGATTTGATTCATTAATGTTATCTCAAGCCGCTGGAAAGATAATGGAATTATATGCTGAAGAATATGATATTAAATTTGATGAATTATTAAGTGTATCCTTGTCGGATGGAACAATTGATAAAATTATCCTTTATATTAAAGCTGCAAAAAACGGAAAAAAATTTAATCAGAATGATACTGAAGAAAATTATAATAATGAAAACTTTAAAACAAGTGAAGTTGTTATTTTTGGAGATATAAATTGTGAGTCATATTTTGAGATAGTAGAAAAATTGAAATTAACAAAATTTGATTTTAAAAAAGTAAAAACATTCAAGCATCTAGTTGAATTAGATGATTGCAAAGAGAAAATTATAGTGGTTTTCGATAATGAATTCAATAAAATATTAAACTTTGCGAGTCAAAAAATTATAGATAGAAAGGCTTTTAAAAAGATTGTAGCTATATCTCCCAATTTAGATAATATATATGAGTCATATTTAGGGAGAATGGTAATCTGTCATAAAAAAAGTATAGAATTTATAGATAGAAACCCTAACTTTATTGACTGCGATTATAAATGTTATGACAATACAGAACAATTGTTGAATTTAATATTGGAGGAGATAGATGAATGATAAAGTAATAGGGATTTTAGGTTCAAGTGGTAGAATTGGAAGCATTTTAATTCAGATACTACAAGAAAAAGGATACATTGTAAAATGTGGATATAATGAGAACTCAAATGTTAAAAATGAAAAAGGTTATTTTTTTGATATTAGAGATGAAGAAAAATTAGATTTGTTTTGTAGAGATATTTCAATACTGGTAGGAACGGCAGGACCATCATCAGAATTAAGTGAATTTATGTATTATGCTGCATTAAGGAAAAATATATATTATATTGATCCAAGTGGATGTAAGTTACTTCATTTTAAAGATAACTCTGATGCCAAAGTGATATTAAACACAGGATTTATTCCAGGATTACTTGGAGTGATTTTAATGAATTTTATTGAAAAAATGAGTGATATTCCTGATAAAATTGAAATAATTCATGGTGGAGAATACAATTTCTCTAATAGTTCAAAAAAAGATTTCATAAAAGCAAAAAATGAAAATTTTGATGGATATTTCATGAAGAATGTAAAAGGAGGTAAATTACAGTATTCAGACCAATTATATCCAAATTATACACCATCTGAATTAAATATTTGTAAAATATTTCCATATATAATTAACGAAGTCGAATACATCGGAAGAAAATATAAGATAAAGGATATATACTCATATACGGCTTTGGGAGAGAATAGTTATAAAGATATTAATTTTAGAGATTTAGAATATGTTAATAAAGGATATTCTGTAAATGTTTCAATTTATATAAATTGTATATTAGACTACTTTAGTAAAGCAGCTATTTTTTCTACTCCAAATCCTGATTATATAACAGCGTATATAATATATACTGTAATAGAAGAAATTTTAGAAAGAAATTTACAAGTTGTCGGTATAAATAGATATTGTGATTTGTTTTATAATAAAGGAATTTTTGACTTGTTAAATAAATTACCTATTGTTTCAAAACAAATCAATAAAATATAGAAGAGGTTTTATGATGAGAAAAACGAGTGTTTTAGTCTGTGGTTCTGGATTTGGTAAGATATATCTTAATGCAATAAATAAAATGGATGATTTCTATATATCTGGAATTTTAGGTAGTGGTAGTAAGCGTACTAAAGTGTTGGCGGATAAATTAGGAGTACCGTATTTTAAAGATGTTAATGATGATAGAATTATAGCGGATTTAGCTTGTGTTATAATTCCAAATTCTGGTGCTGGTGGTCGTGGTTTTGAAGTTGCTAAAAGTTTGTTAAAAAGGGGTATTCCGGTTTTATTAGAACATCCAGTTCATGAAAAAGAAATATTGGAATGCCTGAAAGTGGCGAAAGATAATGGATTTATGATTAATCCATTCTATAGATACACGCAACCCTTTCTGGATTTTTTAGAAATACTTGTTGAATTAAAAAAGCAAAGTAATATTGTTAATATGTCATTAGAGTGTTCAATTAATGTTTTGTATGATGGTATTGATATGTTGAGTTGCTGTTTAAATTCAATATCATCTTGGGTATTAGGTGATGTGAGTGACTTACGTAATTTAGATGTTAAAGATAAAATATGTGATACTGTTTTAGTGTCAGAAATAGGAAACACCCCGGTTACATTTAAAATTAATAGAAATGTAGATAAATATGATGCAGATCATCCAATGCATTTATACCATAGAATAGAGGCTACTTTTAGTAATGGAAGATTATGTTTGATAAATACTAATGGACCTATTGTATGGTTGCCTTTTATAGAATTACCAAGAGATTCAAATAATTTATTAAGTTTTGATAGTAACAATGAAGCTTTAAAGATCCCTACAGCAACTGTAATAGGAAGTAGTGTTGCTCCAAGTATTCTTAATACATTCGAAGAGATATGGATTAATGCTGTCAAAAGAGCAATAGTTGAATTAAATAATCAGGACAGAAATAGTAAATTATCAAATGTTCAATCACAAATTTTCGTATCAAGATTATGGTCAGACATATGTAAGAAGATTGGATACACAAATCAAGTGGAGTATCATAAAGTTGGAGATACAAAAAAAATACACGAAAATTTAATGAAAAAATATCAAAAATAAAGGGGGATTATATAATTTGTATGGGTCAGAAGTTGAGTTTTACGATATTACAAGTAGAAATTCGTGGGAACAAGATAAAAAAATTATTGATGAGATTATGCCTTTGGTTAGGAAAAAAGGTATAGTATTTGACATTGGTGCAGGAACGGGCAATTTATCAATATATATATCTGAAATGTTTGATTGTGAAAAGATTTATGCTATAGAAAAATCTCCAGAAATGAGAATTGCATTAATGTCCAAATTACAAAATGTTATTGCTAAAAAAAATAATATAACGGTAATTGATACTAATATATTTGAAATTGAATTTACTAAAGATATATCCGCTGTTTTTTTGATGGGGGTAGTAGGACATTTTAATATGTATGAAAGAGAATTTCTATGGAAAAATTTAGGTGAAAAATTGGAAAAGGATGCCCCTATACTTATAAGTAATTTAAGTAAAGAGTATTTTTATATAAAGAACGGAACTGTATTGGAGAATGTGAGAGTAGGAGATTATGAATATGAATTGATAATGAAAGAAAAAAAACACATTAAAAAAAACAAGTTTCAATGGAAGTTTCTGATTAATCTTAATAGAGATAAAGTTTTACAAAGACAGATAGTATATACATTGGAATGGGAAAATATAGATAATGAATGTATTATTAATGAATTACATAAATTTGGAATTAAAGGGGTTCAGATATCAAATAATTACATTATAGCATATAGGAATTAAATTATTTATATTAAAAGTATAGTACTTACATGTATTAGCATTGAAATTAAAAGCAAGGCGTGTTATAATATAACTAAGTTATATTTGAAAGGAGAATGTAGTGAATAGTGGCTAATGGAGATTATGAGGTAACTCACTCAAAGATATTAGATTGTGGTAAAAAAATTTTCAAAGAAAAAGGATTTGAAAAAGCTAATCTAAGAGCAATATGTAAAGCTGCGGGCGTGACAACAGGTGCTTTTTATGGACATTTTGAAGATAAAGAAGATCTTTTCTGTAAATTGGTTGAACCTCTAATAGACCAAATAAACATATATTATACAATGTATGAAGACAAGAGTTTTGATGTTTATAAGAAAGAAAGCCCAATAAGTAGAGAAGCTATTCAGAATGTTTTGGAATCAAAAGCACAAGATGCTATTGAAATGGTACTGTATTTCTTTGAACATAAAGATGTGTTTGAACTTTTAATATTCGGTTCTTATGGAACAAAACATAATAACTTTTTAGATAGTATCATTGAGAGAGAAGACAAAAATCATTTTAAAATTCTAAGTATGATTTATGGCGAAAATAATGTCAATGATGTAATAACTAATAGAGGAATACACTTGCTGAATCATGCATACTTTTATGCTTTATCAGAAGTAGCAGTTCATTCGCAAAATAAAGAAGAAGTAAAATTAAATGCAAGATTGATTTCACAGTTCTTTAATGAAGGATGGAGAAAAATTCGAGGATTATAAATAATTTTTAGCTAAATATAACTTAGTTATAATTGATTTTTAACTTAAATATAACTTAGTTATATTGGTCGTGGAGAGTATGGAGTTAAAAATTAATATCTATGTATTAGACATAAATAAAATTTTAAGGAGGATTAACTTATGAATTTAAAAAGTGTTGTAAAAATAGCTGTTTTTTCAGTTATTGGATTTATTTTGACAATGGGATTAGGATTTTTGACGGGATCCTTTGGAATGCTCCCAAGTTTATATTTATCGTCAGCCTTGCCAACAATTATTGTAGCACCGGTTTTTGTTATTATGTGTAAACAGGTTCAACAAAGAGGTACAGCATTTTTATATTTTCTATTGATGGGTGTTTTCTATGTTCTCATGGGAATGTGGCCAGTAATTGTTGTTTGTGCTATTGCAGGAATTTTAGCAGAGCTTGTAATTGGTAAAAAGGAAAATTATGTGAATAAAAATATGAGGGTTGGAACTGCGTTTGGAGCAGGTATGTTCATATATTCCTTACATGCTATGTATTTTATGTTTGTATTTGGTGTAGAAGGACTTGCAAAGCAATTTCCAAAAATGTTTACAAAAGATTATGCAACATTCCTTTATAATTTTTACACTCCTAGAAACATATTGATTTGTCTGTTGATTTCACTTGTAGCATCAGTCATAGGTGCTTATTTCGGGACATACATTTATAATAAATTTTTTAGCAATAGGAAGAAAAAAAGTGTTTTGTAGAGATGAAAAAAAATAATAAAAACAAATACCAACTATCAGATAAAATCAACCCACTTACTATAGTTGGGTTGATTTTATTATTTTCAGTTATTTTAACGGTAGGAGAGCAATCCCAATACTTATTTTCCCTTATTTTTGTTTTAGGGTTATTATTTTTATTTTCTATCAAAAAAGCATTTAGAACGATATGTTCATTGCTTATAGTATGGGGACTTATTTATTTACTAAAACCGCATTTAGGAAATGTTTTTATTGGCTCTATATATACAATGCTACTTATAGTGTTGAAATTTGCTCCACTTTTCATATTGGGAAAAGTTCTGTCATCATATAGCTCCTCGCATCTAATTGCTGCATTTAGAAAAATTGGAGTTGAAGGTGGAATAGGTATAGGAATCACAGTATTTTTTCGTTTTATTCCAGAAATCTCTATTAGGATGAAGGAAATAAACAACGGCATGAAAATTAGAGGATTTAAAGCAAGTATTTTCAAACCAATTAAAACATTTGAGTTATATTTTGTTCCTCTTATGTATAAGTGTATAGACATAAGCGACACCTTAACTTGTTCAATTATATCAAAGGGAATTGAATACGATGGGGAAAAAACAAGTTTTCATGATGTGAAAATTACATTTATTGATATCGCAATGATAGTCGGAGGGATGATTTTATTGGGGATGAGTTTATGGAAAATATTTTAGAGGCAGAAATCAAATCTTTTCATTATGGAGAAGATTTGATATTAAAAAATTTAAAAATGTCCGTAAAGAAAGGCGAAATTGTAGTCTTAACGGGTCTTTCCGGATGCGGAAAAACGACACTTTTAAGATTACTAAACGGGCTTATTCCATCCTTTTATGATGGTGATTTGGACGGAGAAATCAAGATTTTAGGGAAAGATATAACGGCATATAAAAAGGGAGAGTTAGCTAAATATATTGGCAATGTATTTCAAAATCCTAAAGATCAATTTTTTTGTGATGTTGTTGAAGATGAAATTGCTTTAGTGGGTGAAAATTTGGGCTTAGACAGGGATACATTAAAAGAAAAGGTTGAAGAAGCAATGGACTTATTAGGAATAAGCCATATCAGCAAAAAATCCATTTTTGAATTATCAGGAGGAGAAAGGCAAAAAGTAGCTATAGCTGGAACTCTTATCTATGATACAGATATTATTTTTTTTGATGAGCCATCAAGTAGCCTCGATTACGATAGTATAAAACACTTCAGTGAAATACTTCTCAGATTGAAAGCGATGGGGAAGACAATAATTATAGCGGAACATAGACTCTATTATTTAAAAGAGATTTTTAACAGGTTGATTTATATAAAAGATGGTACAATATGTGGTATTTTTCCGAATGGGAGTCTTAGTAATGATAAATGTAAGGAACTTGAGTTAAGAACACTTAATGAAAGAGAATTGGTATCAGAAATAGAACCGATTGTAGCTGAAAGCTACATAAAACTAAATAACGCTTGTATCCATCAAGGGAAAAGAACCTTGATAAAAAATTTAACTTTTGAGCTTGGGAAAAGCGAAATAATGGGAGTTATTGGTCCTAATGGTATTGGGAAAAGTACTTTAGCAAAAGCATTATGCGGATTATCTGAAAAATATTTAGATGTAAACTATGGGCATAAACAAAAGGAAAGGCTCAGAAACTCATACTGTGTATTACAGGATGTAGATGCTCAGATTTTTTTAGACACAGTAGAAAATGAACTGATATTTTGCAAAGATAAAAATTCAGAAAGTGATTTAGAAGAAATCCGTAACTACTTAAAAGATACAGATTTGTGGAATAAGAAAACCAATCACCCACAGAAATTATCAGGGGGACAAAAACAACGATTGGCAATTATCACTTCATTTTTATCAGGTCGTAAGCTAATAATTTTGGATGAACCAACATCAGGGCTTGATTATAAAAGTATGAAAATCATGTCCGAATTAATGACAGAAAAAGCAAAGGAGCTTCCAATTATAATAATTACTCATGACTTAGAGCTGTTATTTAAAACCTGTCATTCCGTCTTAATGCTCGGTGATAAGGATTATAAAAAAATATCTGTAAAAGGAAATGAAGAGTTGATCATGGATTTTATGAATAAAAAAATTTTATGTAAGGAGATAAACTATGTTAAATAAGGTTTTCGAATATGCTGGTACGCATAAAAAATCAATTCACTTAGCAAGTTTTATTATGCTTATTAGTGTAATTATGGGTGTGTTACCCTTTCTATTTGTATATCAAATCATCAATCCACTTGTTTTAGGTAAACAAGTGGAATTTGAAAGACTTGTTTTTTTGTTGATAAGCATTTTAGTTTGTTTAGTATTACAAGCTGTCTTAGGTGGAGTAGGTCTTAATGTCTCACATAAAGCAGCATATAACACGTTACTTGGACTTCGAACATCTTTACAGAAAAAAATGGAAGCCCTTCCATTGGGTGTTGTTGAAGAAAAAGGGACGGGTACAATCAAAAAAATGTTCGTGGATGATATTGGTAGTTTAGAAGTGCTTTTAGCTCATTCGCTTCCTGAAGGAATAGCTAATTTAATTGTACCTATTATGGTTTATGTTTCAATGTTTTTTATTGACTGGAGATTAGCTTTAATGTCATTAGCTTCTATTCCGATTAGCGTTCTAGCAATGATGATTATGTACTCTGTAGGCATGAAACAAATGGGCCCATATTATATGGCAAGTGGAAAAATGAATAATACCATTATTGAGTATGTAAACGGTATGGAAGTTGTAAAAGTATTTAATAAGCAAACAGAGTCTTATGAACGCCTTTCTAAAGATATCAGTAATTACAGAGATTATGCACTTGCTTGGTATAAGACGGCATGGCCATGGATGGCGTTATACAGTGCCTTACTCCCATGCACAATTATTTTAACATTGCCGCTTGGTGGCTACTTTGTATATATGGGCTATGCAAGCCTTTCTAACTTAATATTAATATTATGCCTTTCTTTAAGTATAGGCTTACCACTACTGAAAGCTCTCGGATTTTTACCAACTATGCCGCAGTTAAATTATAAAATTTCTGCTTTAGAACAAGCCTTAAATATGGCTCCTTTAAAACAGGGAGAAAATGATTTTAAGGGAACAGGACAGACTATTTTATTTGACAATGTTACCTTTGGCTATCAGTTAAGCAAGATGGGAGAAAATGGGCAGCCTGAAACCTATATTAAGAATGTTATTCATAATGTTAGTTTTACGGCAAGAGCCGGCGAAAAGACAGCGATTGTTGGCGAATCCGGTTCAGGAAAAAGTACTTTGGCTAAACTTTTAATTCATTATTATGATGCTTTAGATGGAAGCATAAGTATTGGTGGACAGGACATACAGGACATAAGATTGGAATCACTCAACAAACAAATTTCTTATGTAGCACAAGACCAATATCTGTTTAATACCTCTCTTTTAGAAAATATTCGCATTGGTAATTTAGATGCCAGTGATGATGAGGTTATAGAAGCAGCTAAAAAAGCCCAGTGCATGGAGTTCTTAAATAGACTTCCGAATGGTATTTATTCTTTAGCTGGAGAAGCAGGAAAGATGCTTTCAGGTGGAGAAAGGCAAAGAATATCATTAGCAAGAGCTATTTTAAAGAATGCTCCGATTGTTGTGCTTGATGAGGCAACAGCTTACGCAGATCCGGAAAATGAAGAAAAAATGGAAGCGGCTATTCGTGAACTTGTAAAAGGGAAAACCTTAATTGTTATTGCACATAAGTTGCCGTCTATTGTAGATGCAGATCAGATATTGGTTATGGATCATGGTCGTTTAGTTGCGAATGGAAAGCATAAAGATTTATTAGAATCTTCGGTAGAATATCGTAAATTATGGGATGCGACACTATTTAGTAAAGATTGGAAAATCAGTAGAAAGAAAGGTGAAATGAATGTTTAGACTAATTTCAAGAATTTTAAATCTATCAGGTAAATACAAAAACAGAATAAAGTTCGCATTTATATTTGCCTTTGTTGAATCTATATTAAGTAAAATGCCTATATTTATTGCATTTACCGTTTTGATTGGATTTTATGAAAAAACGAATACTCCCAAAACTTTTCTATATGTAGGAGTAGGACTTGTTTTAGTGGTTTTATTACAAGCTGTGGTTCACTTCTTAAGTGATAAATTACAAAGTGCAGCCGGCTTTATGATTTTTGCTGATAAAAGAATGCAGCTTGGTAATCATCTTAGAAAGCTTCCAATGGGATATTTTACAGCAGGTAATTTAGGAAAAATAAATTCTGTTTTAAGTTCGGACATGGCTTTTATTGAAGAAGTTTCCATGAGTACGATTGCCAATATGATGAGCTATGTATTATCAACACTTGTACTAACAGTATTCATGTTTGTTTTAGATTACAGAATTGGACTGATTGCGCTGTGTGTGACACTGGTTGCAACATTGCTTGCAAATAGCATGAACAAAATGTCTTTATCTGAATCGGTTATTAGACAAGAACAAAGTGAAAAACTCACTGATGCAGTTTTGTCATTTGCTGAGGGGATCAGTGTTATTAAAAGTTATAACCTTTTAGGTGAAAATTCTAAATCTCTTACAGATAATTTTATATCATCAAAGAACACATCAATAAAATTTGAAAATAAAATAACACCATGGACAACCGGTTTAAATATTATTTATGGAATTGGTATCACATTTATTTTAGCAGTGGCTTTATATCTTAATAATAAAGGAACTTTGGGACTTCCATATATGTTGGGGCTTATTTTGTTTGTGTTTGACTTATTTAGCCCTTTAAAAACACTTTATGGTGAAGCTACAAGGCTTACTGTAATGAACGCTGCTTTGGATCGCATCGAAGAAGTGTTAAATGAAACTGAATTACAAGATGTAGGGAAAAAACATATACCAAAATCTGAGTCCTCAGAACCTGAAATTTGTTTTAATCATGTTAAATTTTCTTATGGTGAAAAAGAGGTCTTGCATGATATGAGTTTCAAAATGAATAAGAATACAATGACGGCTTTAGTTGGACAGTCTGGTGGAGGAAAATCCACAGTGGCTAATCTTTTGGCAAGATTCTGGGATGTAGACTCTGGAGAAATTTTGATTAGAGGAGTGAATATAAAGGATGTTTCACTGTCTGAATTGATGTCAGAAATCAGTATGGTTTTCCAGAGAGTTTATTTATTCCAAGATACAATTTTTAATAATATTGCTATGGGAAAAGAAAATGCAACTAAGGAAGAAGTTATAGAAGCAGCCAAAAAAGCAAGATGTTATGATTTTATTATGGAACTTCCTGATGGATTTGACACAATGATCGGAGAGGGAGGTGCAACTCTATCTGGTGGTGAAAAACAAAGAATTTCTATTGCTCGCTGTATATTAAAAAATGCTCCTATTGTAATTCTTGACGAAGCAACAGCAAGTGTTGATGTGGATAATGAAAGCTATATACAGGAAGCAATCAGTGAATTGGTAAAGAATAAAACATTATTAGTTATCGCTCATAGATTAAATACTATTAGAGATGCCGATAATATTATTGTAATCAAGGAAGGCAATATTGTAGAACAAGGAACCCATAATGAACTAATTTCTTTAAATGGGATTTATAAAAATATGGTAGAGCTGCAAAATAAAAATAATGGCGTAAAAATACTGTGAGAAAATATTTATTATAAATGGAGGTAAGTACGTGAAACAGGATATGAAAGAACAACTTCTTACAAAAAGTCCATTATCTTTAATGTTTCAACTATCCATTCCGGCCGTAATCGGAATGATAGTTATAGGATTATATCCATTAATGGATGGAATTTTTGCAGGAAATATTATAGGACAAAGTGCAATGACCGCTTGTGGAGTTGCACTTCCACTTACATTTTTTAACAGTGGTACATCAACTTTACTTGGAGTGGGAAGTGCATCAATTTTATCTAGATCTCTTGGAAAAGGTGATAGAGAAACCGTAGATAAGATTATGGGAAATTTGATTTATTTTGTAATTTTATTTTCCGTAATAATTACAGTTGGAGGAATAATTTTAGCTCCACATTTTCTAGACTTAGTAGGTGCAAGTGGAGAGATTAAAGAACTTGGAGTTAGGTACTTAAGGGTAATATTTTTAGGCTCTATTTTTGTAAACTTCACACAATCAGCTAATATGGTTATGCGTGGCGAAGGTCTTATGAAAAGAGCCATGGGAATTATGGCAATGGGAGCCTTTATAAATATTATTCTTGATCCAATACTTATGAAAGCTATGGGAGAATATGCCATAGAAGGGGCTGCCATTGCAACCGTAGTTGCTCAAATTATTCAAGCTATTGTAACTTTATATTACTTTAAAAATAAAAGTGAAAATGTAAAAATAGGAAAAATTAGAAAGTATAAAGAAGTTTATAAAGAAATGTTTGGTGTAGGAGTTTCTGCAATGATTATGCAAGTTTTCTTTATGATTCAACAGACACTTTTATATAAACAAGCCTTTTTATACGGAGGAGAGACAAACGGCATATTAATGGCAGCAACTCTAAGAATTTATGCCTTTTCATTCATTCCACTTTGGGGAATGAGCCAAGGACTTCAACCGGTCGTTGGAACAAATTTTGGTGCTAAAAAATTTGATAGGGTAAGAGAAACTATGAAAGTATTTTCAATAGGCGGACTAGTTCTTGCTGCAATATTTTGGATACCTGTACAAATATTTACAAGAGAAATTCTATCAGGATTTAATGTAAGTGAAGAAATAATATCACAAGGATTGAATAATCTTAGATTATTTTACTCAGTATTTATTTTATACGGAGTAATGGTTATGACCATAACATTTTTCCAAGCTATTGGTGATGGCAAAAAGGCAGGAAAGATTGTAATGCTAAGACAACTTATTTTATTTGTTCCAGCTATGTTAATACTTCCTAAAATTTTCGGTAGTAGTGCAGTTTGGTGGGCAGAGCCGGCAGTTGATTTATTGATGATTATAGTTGGATTAATAATGCAAGGAAAAGCTCTTTCAAAAATGGTAAAAGGTAACTAAATAACATTTTAAAAAATAATATATTTAGACTTTGAAAGGAGAGATTTTCATTGTGAATGAAAATTCAAAAAGATAAAGATTATCCGTCAATCAAAAAAATTACAAATACAAAAAAACTGGGAAAAAAGTATTTATTTCCAAAAGGTTTAATAAGTCAACAATGATATATATAAGCGGGAATAAGTACAGGATGATTATATAGTTATTATAAAAGAAAAGAGGATATTTTATATGATTTAATTTCTGAAAAATTTAATTTTGTGAAATTCATAGAATTTGTATTAAAGGATGTAGACAGTATTATTAATACAAATATTATAGAAATATTAATAGATAAAATATTCAGTTGTGAAGAATTCAGATCTATATATGCTATTTTTTAGTTGAATCTAAGGATGATAAAAAATTTAAGAATTTGGAAGAACAAATAAAACTCAGATTTATAAATTATTTTAATAATAATTTAGATAATCACACAAGCATGGAAGCTGATAAATTTCATGACAAGCTTTAGTTATTAATACTTTCAATAAAATATTTAGATACTAAAAAAGATAATTATGCTCATATCAATATTTAGAAAGATATATGTGTAATGGAGGTAGATACTTTAATGATAAAAAATCTATATAAGGAAATAATAAGTTTATC
The DNA here is from genome assembly GCF_900128425.1 of Anaerococcus urinomassiliensis. Lineage (NCBI taxonomy): Bacteria > Bacillati > Bacillota > Tissierellia > Tissierellales > Peptoniphilaceae > Anaerococcus > Anaerococcus urinomassiliensis. The sequence goes on along the minus strand of NZ_LT635782.1, from coordinate 1,430,808 downwards.
TACCTATTTAAACATCATATTTATTTTTATTTTTTAGATTTAATAAAAAACTGTATTTAGTTTTTAAACTATTATTTTTTAGAGGACGCGGCATGTCTAAATGTCGCAGTCCTCCTTTTTTTATTTTCAAAAAAGAATTTGAAAAAGAAAAGGAGGACAAGATGTCTAAAGAAAAATATATTTATGTGGATGGAAAGAAAATATATGTAAGTGATGAAATTTATAGAGAATATAAGAAACTAAAGAATCGTGAAGAGTATCTATCAAGACTAGATAGAAAGTATAGAGATCTTTATTTTACAAGCGAAAATGATGCTATAGAAAATATAGTAGATAAAAGTGTAAATGTAGAAAAGATAATTGAGACTAAGCTTAGAATAGGGGATCTATATAAGGCACTTGATAACTTAAATGAGGAAGAAAGAAAGATAATCGATGCTTTATATTTTGAAGAAAAAACAATCCGAGATCTAGCAAAAGAAAAAGATGTATCTTCCAAAAAAATTTTCACATCAAGAAATAAAATATTACAAAAACTAAAAAAACTACTCGATGTAGAAGATTAGGGAATTACTAAGGATCTTCTTGTTTTATGGGAAATTAAAAAATACTTCAAAAAAATGGAAACAAGAGGCATAAAAATTAAGGTTTATATATAGAGGGACTTTTAAAACCTCGTTATATATAGATTTGAACCTTGACAACTGAATAGACCAAGACAGGACATTAACCATTTGTGGAGCTTTATAATTTCTTCGCCATGACTTTTCTGCTGATAAGAGTTTCGGTTTAAATAAATACTCTAGTTAAAAGAAGGATAAAAGAAAACGAGCGACAAAAAGAAATTATATATTCAGCCTAGGAAACTGATGCATTGAAGCAAATGGGGATAATGATACTTCTACAGTTGTTGCCGGCTCATCTTGAAAAGAGGCGGTGGTGAAATTCCAATGTCGTGACCTACACGCCTGTTAATGTCAAAAAACTTAAAAATATTGAAGATAAGGAGAAGGTATTATGTGTGATGAACATAATATAAATACAGAAATGAAAACAGATAAAAAAGATAAACAGATGATAAATCAAATTGATGGTTGGAATATAGAAGTTAAATTTAATGAGAATGGATTTAGTTTAGAAAATTTAGTAGAGGAATACATCAAAGAAAAATTTTCTGTCTATTAGGGGCTGACAAAAAATATAAGGAGCGTTATAATATTTTTGTGGAAGCCTAACCTTGGTTCGATTTATTGTATGTAAATTGAATTAAAGGAGGCTTTTTTATGTTTAAAAACAATTTAGCAAAAGAAAATTTGGCAGTTATGTATTTAAGATTATCAAAAGAAGATGGCGAAAAAACAGAAAGTAACTCTATATCCAATCAAAGAGAAATTATAAACTCTTATGCAAGAAAAAATCAAATTACAATGATCAAAGAGTATGTTGATGATGGATATTCAGGTGCAAATTTTGATCGTCCCAATTTTAAAGAAATGATAAAGGCTGCCTATGATAGAAAGTTCAATACAATTATTGTAAAGGACTTATCAAGATTCGGAAGAGATTATATAGAAGCTGGAAAATATATTCAAAGAATATTTCCGGAAAACGGTATAAGATTTATATCAGTAAATGACAATTACGATAGTAAAAGTGCAGATATAAACGATACACACCTTATACTTCCTATAAAAAACTTCATCAATGATAGTTATTGCCGAGATATTTCCAATAAGGTAAAAAGCTCTCAAAAGATAAAAAGAGAAAAAGGAGACTTTATCAGTGCTTTTGCACCTTATGGATATAAAAAGTCTGAGGAGAATAAAAACAAGTTAGTGATTGATAAAGAGATATCGGATATTATCAAAAATATATTTGATATGAAACTCTTGGGATATTCCTCAAAGGCAATTGCAGATGAACTAAATCATTTAGGAGTTTTAACTCCAAGAAAATATAAAGAAAGTCAAGGATTTAAGTGTAATGGATTTCAAAATACAAAAGGTGGAAATTGGTCAGCAAAGACAGTAAATAGAATTATAGAAAATGAAGTATATATTGGAAATACTTTACAAGGAAAGAGTGTTACTTTAAGTTATAAAAATAAAAAGCAGATAGAANATTACCCAAGATAGAATCCTTTCTTTTCTCACTTTCTAAAATCTGATCAAGATACTCATCTACTTCTTTTGTATATTTGATCTTCTTTCTATTAGAAGAATCGTAGGAAGGCGCCTTGGCAATTTCTTCTTGAACTAATGCTCTATCTAAATTAGGATTATCTAAATTCTTAACATCTTCCTGGTACTTATTCCAATATTTAGCTACAGTCTTCCTATTAATCTTAAGTATTCTAGATACTTCTCTATTTGAATATCCTTGATTTTTAAGTCTTATTATTGCATTCTTATCCATTAATTTAATCACCTCACATACCTCCGTACCTATACTTTACATACGGAGTACAAACTAAAACAAGTGGACCATTTTTCGATTAGAATTAATCGATTATTGGACCACTTTTAGTTTATCATTTACAAGAAAAAGAGAAAGAAGAATGGATAAGAGTAGAAAATACCCATGAAGCAATTATAAGTAAAGAAGTTTTTACTATTGCAAATACTATGTTAAAAAGAGATTTGAATAATTCACGTGGAAAGGACAAAATTGATATTTTTACAGGAATGCTTTTTTGTAAAGAATGTGGAAGTTCTTTGATTAGAAGGACTGTAAAGTATAAAAAAAGAGAAGAGATATTCTATATCTGTTCAAAGTACAACAAGGAAAAATCTTGCACAAGACACAGCATAAAAGAAGAAACCTTGATAAAAGCAGTATCTAAAGTAATGAAGTCCTACATTGAATTTAATGAAAATCTATATTCTAAAGTTCAGCGTATAGATATAGATAAAAATTTGAAAGACAATCAAATTCCTATACTAAAACGAGAAAAAGCAATGACAGAAGAGCTCTTATCTTCTCTATACCTTGACCTAAAAGAAGATGTTATTAGTAAAGAAGAATATCAACTTTTTAGAAAAAACTATACAGAGAAATTGACTAAATTAGATGAAAGTATCGAGTATAGATTGAAAAAACAGGAAGATACTAAGGAGAAGATTGACAAAAATAAGAGTTGGATCATCGACATTAACAAGTATAAAAATTTATCTGAAATAGATAGATTGTCTGTTGTGATGCTTATTGATAAAATTTTTATTTCTGAAAATAAGACGATAGATGTTAGGTTTAATCATACCGAAGAATTGTCTTTACTTGAAGAAATGACAAAAATGGATAAGTCTGACATTAATGTTAACACTATAAAAAAGAAAAGTATCGATATAAGCAGGAAGTCAAAAACTATACCCACTGTTATGAATAAAAGTCTTGTAAGTTCTGAAAGTGAGGTATGCTATGGCTAGAACAAAAAATAGGCATATATCACAATCAGAAACAGAAGTTGGAAAAGTGATTGAAAAAATATACATTGCCGGTATTTATGCTAGATTATCACAGGAAAGAAAGGAAGCTTACAGGGATAAAAGTAATTCACTTGAAATGCAGGAAGAACTTTGTATAAATGCTGCAAACGAAAAAGATATAAAGATTTTAAGAGTGTACAAGGACTATGAGTATTCTGGAACAAATTTTAAAAGACCTGCATTTATTGAAATGATGGAAGATATCCGAACAAGCAGGATAAATTGTATCATAGTAAAGGATATGTCAAGGTTTGGTAGAGAGTATTTAGAAATCGCAAACTATATCGAAAAAGTATTTCCATTTTTGGGAGTTCGATTTATTTCCGTAAATGATAATTTGGATACTAAAGACGGTATAAAATCAGATCAGAGTTATGAAATAGCAATAAAAAATATCTTCAATGATTTATACGCAAAAGATATTTCAAAGAAAATAAAAGCCTCTAAAGAAATAAAAATGAAACAAGGGTCTTTTATAGGAGCGATGGCTCCGTATGGCTATAAGGTTGATAAAATTGATGGAAAAAGAGTTCTGGTGATGGACGAAAAGGCAGCAGATGTAGTAAGACTTATCTTTTATATGGCAAGTCAAAGAAAATCCAATATGCAAATAGCAAGAGAATTGACTAAAACATATACGACACCTGATGAATATAAAAGAACAGGTAAAATTTTTAAGGATAAAGAAGATACAAAACAATGGGATATTTCTTATATATCAAAAATGCTTTCTGATGAAGTATATATTGGGAATTTGATTCAAAGAGTATACTCAAATAGACATGATCCAAGTAGGAAAAGTAAGTTTCGTGATAAAGAAGAGTGGATTATAACAGAGAACACCCACGAAGGGTTAATAGACAAAACTACATTTGAAAATATCAGAGAGATAAAGGAGAAAAAACAAAACTATCTACCTTACCATTCACTGAAAAACATAATAAAAGACGGAAAAGAAAATGTTGGAGTAAAAATTCAAAGAGATTATAAAAAAGAAGGAAAGTATGACGACCTCATACAATGCAGTGTTTGTGGTAGAAATTTGAAAAAACAATATGGACCACGAGGACTGAAATATCATGATGAGATTTGCTATTGTTATTATTGTAAAGGTGGAGACAGATTAAAATTAGAAAAATCTCATGTCAGAATATATGAGACAGACCTCGACAAAATTTTAGTAGATACCTTAAAAAGACTGTTTTCAAGCTTTTATAAAAAGGATAAAAGATTACAACTAAAAATATATTTAGAAAATATAAGTGCTGAAAAGATAAATCAAGTTTTTATAAAAACAGATGTAAATAATAAAAAGATTGCTTCTCTTAGTATCAATCTACAAGAACAATATGAAAACTATGTTAAAGGAGATGTTCTTTTAAGTGATTTTAAAATAGAAAGTAAAAAAATAAATAATCAAATAAAAACCTTGAAAAATGAATTAAAAGTTTTTGATGAAAGAATAAGAAATATAAAAAAGAAAAAAAGAGAAATTATAGAATTTATAGATGTACTATTTTGCTGCTTGGATGCTAAAAGCATAGAAGTTGATAAAGAATTGGTCGATACATTAATTAGCCATATAGAAATATCAGAGTATAAGCAGGTTACCATATATTTTAAGTTTAAACTTGATAAAGATGTGGGAAAGCAGTTGGAGGTAGAGTATGAATAAGATAGCTATATATTTAAGACTTTCTGAAGAAGATTATCACAAAGTAGATGAAAGTGAAAGTATAGCAAATCAAAGAGATTATATAAAAAGCTACATTGAAAATGAAACATCTTTAAAAAGTTGTGAAATAGAAGAATATGTAGATGATGGATATTCTGCTACTAATACAAATAGACCTTCCTTTTTAAGGCTTATTGAGGATATAAAGAGTGGTAAAGTGGGAACTATAATTGTAAAAGATATGTCTAGGTTTTCAAGAGATTATATTTTGCTTGGGGATTACTTAAGCAATATATTACCATTTCTAAAAATACGATTTATTGCTATTAATGACAACTATGATTCTTTAAAAGAACAAGGTAATGGCTTAGATACAGATACACAGTTTAAGACATTGTATTATGATTTATTCAGTAAGGAATTATCTGAAAAGGTAAGAAGTTCTATTAGGCAAATTAAATCGCAGGGGAAAAATATAAATTGGGCAGCACCTTTTGGATATATTAAAGATCCAAAAGATAAACATAGTATCATCATTGATGAAAAAACAGCTTTTATAGTTAAAGAAGCTTTTGATTTATTGCTAAAAGGATATTCGTGTATTCAAGTGGCTAATATATTTAATGAAAAAGGTTATATTACACGCTCTGAACGAAAAGAAGAACTGAAACTTTCTGATTATACTGGAAATTTAATTACTGGAAGTGAAGTAAAGAAAAGAGTTTGGACAAACGCAGCTATCTCACAGATTACAAGGAACGAACTATATACAGGAGATTATGTATATAATAAATTCAAAGAAACAAAAATAGGTGGAAGAAAAAGAATTTTACTTCCTGAAGAGGAGTGGAAAATACTTCCAAATACCCATGAAGCGATTATTTCAAGAGAAGTATTTGATGAGGTAAAGAAAATAAAAGAAAAAAGAAGTTTTGGAGGATATACAGGAAATAAAAATCGTTCTATTTTTTCTGATAAGATTTTTTGTAAAGAATGTGGTAGACATATGAGTTTTCGATGTGACAGTAGACAAAAGAAGAATTCTGATAAAATATACAAGTATAAAAGTTATTATTGTAATTTATGTAAAGCTGAGAAAACACCAAACAATATCAAAGAGAAAGATATTATTGAACTTATAAAACCCAAATTAAAAGATTTTAAGATACAAAACACATTAAATGAAGAGAAAGTTATAGAACACAAGAATGTAGAAGAAGATATTCTAAAGGAAATATCCATATTAAACAGTAATTTACAAATCATCTATGAAAACTATAAAAAGAAAAATATTTCAAAAGATGACTATTTAAAGGAAAAAACTTTTATCCATGATAAAAAGGTATTACTGGAGAGTAGGTTGAAAGAATTAAAATCAGAGAAGATTGATTTGAAGAAAGAATTCGATGGTAATTCCTTAGATAAGAATAATTTATTGAAATCCTATGTAGATAGTTCTATTGATAAAATATTTGTATCAAGAACTGGAGAAATAGAAATTATGGAAAAGTATTAGTTTGTATAGTTGAAGCTGTAACAAAATATAAGCGAAAATTTTCTATATCATAAAATGACTACTATGTCAATAGTGGAGATACTATTTATTTGCTAATTGTGGTATAATATAAATATGAGCGAGTAGAATTTTATTAAAATTTAGAATAACGGTGGTGAAAATTTATGGCGAAGAAAAAATTTTATGCAGTAAAGGTGGGTAAAATACCAGGGATATATGGCACTTGGAGTGAAACGGAGGAACAGGTTAAAGGATTTCCGGGAGCTGTGTATAAATCTTTTTCTACTGAGGAAGATGCAATAAGATATATATCTTGTGAAGATATAAAAGAAATTAAAAGTGTATCTGATGAAACGTCTGCAATAAATAAAAAAATAGAACAGGAAATAAAGAACTTACGAGATAGAGAAGTAATTGCTTTTGTAGATGGCAGCCATTCTTTAGATGCAGATGGAAAAGAAAAATATAGTTTTGGTGTTTTTCTTTTAACCAATGAATCAGAAGACAGTCTATATAAGGCTTTTATAGATAAAACTTATATGGATTCAAGAAATATTGCAGGTGAAATTGAAGGTGTTAAACAAGCTATTTTATGGGCTATTGAAAGCAATAAACAAAGAATAAAAATTTTTTATGATTATGAAGGCATTGAAAAGTGGGCAACGAAAGAATGGAAATCTAAAGTCAAGATTTCACAGGATTATAGCAAATTCTTTGATGAGAAGTCAAAGTTGATAAATATAGAATTTGAGCATGTAAAAGCTCATAGCGGAATTGTGTATAATGAAAAAGCAGATGAATTAGCAAAAAGAGCTCTTTTGTCGCAGGGGTATAAAACATATAATGACGGATCTATCTATTTCATAGGTTTTCAAAAACAAGATTGGATTAGTATGGTAGAATCACTCAATAATGAAATTAATGAAGAGAATATAAAATACAATATTATGGTGGAAGAATCTAATCCGAAGGATTATTTAGATAAATTGCTACTTATATTTGATGGTCAACGAGTGATTATTAACTGTTACAAAGGTAACAAATCTTATGTTCAAGGGAAACAGAGTTTATTGTTTCAGAAAATTATTTCATTAGCCATTGAAAAATTACCAACAGATAATGCTGTTATAGAAGTCCTAAATACGTATCATGCTTTAACAGTAGAAAAGTCTGAAGTAGAAAATGCCTTTTCTGCTATATTACCTAATTTCCCAATTAATGAACAAGATACAAAACTGAGAAACACGTTATTATCAGCAGTATTTAATACTCTAATAATAGGGTATATGCCTGATTATACTTATTTAGTTACACCACTTTTTAGAGTTATGGAATTTTATTTGCATAGAATTTTGAGTGATAGGTTAGGAAAAAATACAACTACATCAAAAGGAAAGAATAAATTTGGTTACTTCAAACCTAACAATTCAACAAATAGGTACGAATATAATTCTTCAAAAGGGAATCTTAATAATAATCAGATAGATTATTTAAATGATTTGTATAATAGGTATAACAAGATGAGACATCCATATTCTCATTGGTCAGAGAATTCAATGGATACTCAAGTTATAACAGATATAAAAACAGCTCATGAATTAATTTTGGAAGGCTTGCAATTTATAAATAAATATTATATAATATTTTAGTTACTTTTTTGAATAAATGATTTAAGAGGAAGGAGGAGATATTGTAATGAAACCATATTTGATAAATAGTTTAAAAAAGGATGGATTTGATGCTATAATAACATTGTTGGATTACCAAACTCAAATATCAAGATGTTTAAAATCCATTAGAATGTCTCCGAACGAAACAAGAAAACTTTTGATAGATACTATATTATGTTCGGGAATGAATGAGTATCGTTTTATTGAAACTACTTTAAATGAAGATGGAACAATTAATTTAAATCATTATAACTATGTTAATGTGGACAATGATGTACTAGAAAAAGCAAATGAGATTCTAAAATATCAATCCGCTTTTTTAAGAAATTCTGTATTGCCGGAATCACAAATAAAAAAAATAGCACAGAGTTAAATATACTGTATACCATATGACGCATCAAAGCACTTAAAGAAATTTAGGTGCTTTTTTAATATCAATTACTTGACATTGTAGGGAAAAACTACCATTAGTGAGTATTTAAGGACTTATGAAACAAATTCAGATAGATATAAATTATGTCAGATAAAATGGGAATCTAATAAAAAAAACCAAATATATGTCTACAATCGTAAATTTCGAGAAAATAATTTTAGAAATGAAGTAGGAATCCCAGGTGTATTTACATTAGGGGAAGATTCAATAGAAGATATCGACGCTATTAAAAAACTTAAAGAAGAATTAAGAGAAAAAGAAGAAAAATATAATAATACTAAAGAATCCATTGAAAAGAAAAATAATGAAAAAGAAGAGTTAGAGAAAAAATTTAAGGAAGTAGCATGGAAACAAATTCTTAAACGTAATGAAAATGATTTCAGTAATGCTTTTGAAGGTTTTAGAGGAAATAAAAATAAATTTATCGAAGAATTAAAAACACGTATCAATGATCCTAATGGAGAATTAAACGAAAGGAAAAATCTGATAGAAAGATCTTCTGTGCTATTTAAAAGAAAGCCAGTTAGTGTTGGAAATTTGTATGAAATACCAGAGAATTTATTAAAAAATGTTATAAAAATAAGTGAAGATTCAATTTGGAATCAAGTTATTTTTGGTAGTGGTGACGTAGAAATAGCTAAGCTGATTAAAAAATTGCATAATTCATCTTGGGTTAATAAAGGTATGGATTATATTGAAGAAAACAGCTCCGTGTGTCCATTTTGCCAGAAGAATACGGTAGATGAGAATTTTAGAAATGAATTAAATAATTTCTTTAACAATGAGTATGAAGAAAAATTAGACTATATGAAATTGAAAAAGAAAGAGTTATTTAATAACGTAGATTTAATATTAAATGGTCTCCGTAATAATTTAGAAATGACGGAATCTTGCAATATTGCTGAATTAAACATGAATACATATAATGCACTAATAGGTAAAATAGAAGCACAATTAGAAAGTGTTAATAATAAAATAGAAAAGAAGATTAAGGCTCCAGAAAATAAAATTTCTTTTTCTGAACTAGTAGAATCGTTTAATGAGATTAATAATTTGTTATTTAGTTATAATGCTAAGATTAAGAAGAATAATAATTTAGTTAATGAATATAATAAAGAATATGGAAAATTAGTGGATGATGTTTGGTGCTATTGCATTTATGATTCAGAAACTTTTATAAATCAATATAAGGAAGACATGAATTCAATTCATAAAGCCTTAAAAGGTATGAGAAAAAATCTTACGAATAAGTTTGATGAAATTGAGAAAATTAAAAAAGAAATAAGTGAGAAGTCAAATAATTTAACAAGTGTACAACCTGCAGTAGATCAAATAAATAAAACTTTAGTAGCTTATGGATTTACGAATTTTGAAATTGAACCATATTCAGAAGTTGAAGGAGAACAATTAAATAAGTATCGAATCATTAGAAATGATGGTACAGAGGCTAATCATACTTTAAGTGAAGGAGAGTCGACTTTTATTACTTTTTTGTACTTTATGCAATTGACTAAGGGCTCTACGAATAAAGAATTTGTTAATGAAAAGAAAATAATTATTTTAGACGACCCTATAAGTAGTTTAGATAGTAATATACTATATTTGGTTAGTGCTATGATCAAAGAGTTAGTCATTGAAATAAAAAGTGGTAAATCCGATGTAGAACAATTATTTATATTAACTCATAATGTTTATTTTCATAAAGAAGCATCATTTATAAACGGAAGAACAACGGAAGATAAAGATGTTAATTTTTGGATTGTAAGAAAAAATAATGGTATATCAAAAATACAAAGTTATGACATGGTTAATCCAATTTCATCTACATATGAATTATTATGGAAAGAGCTTAGAGAAGATCAAAATATTTCAGTTGTTTCCATGCAAAACACTATGAGAAGAATTATTGAAAACTATTTTAAAATAATTGGTAAAAAGCAAGATGACTACATAATATCAAAGTTTAAAACTAAAGAAGAAAAAAATGTTTGTGAATCACTTTTGTATTGGATAAATGATGGTTCTCATACTATATATGATGATTTGCACATAGATATGCACTCTGATATAAGTGATATATTTAAAAGGATTTTTAGGGATATTTTTGATAAAACTGGTCATATTGAACACTATAATATGATGATGGGTATATCAGAATAGGTTAATTTAAAAAATATATTACTTTATCCTAAATGTTGTCATTTTTAGGACATTTAATTTAATTGGGATAATATAAAAAAATATTTATTGAATAGTACCATATTTTGGTGCGGAAGAAGAATTGGCAGGCTATGATGCTTAATTGTTAAAAAAATAATAAGCTTGATTCCTCTTTTATGGAACAAGAGCTCTATATAGAAGAAATCAATAAGCAATTTGTAGGTATAAATATAGTCAGATATACTATTATTGATTATAATAATGAAGATAAAAATGAAGTTTATAATATTGACCAAGATATTATATTTGACTTTGTAATGATGAAATTTATTATTTCATAAACTTCAATTATAACCAATAGCTAAACAACAATTGTCAATTGAGCTAGAAAATATAAAAGCTAGAGTAATGGATTTAATGGATAAGGTAAAGTGAACAAATTTGGTACAAAAAGCTTATTCATTTTCCGGTACTGGGACTGGGACGGGACTAAAAATTTGAAAATGTCCTATAATTAGGTGGATATAGTGATACTACAAAAAATAGAATCTAGTATTTTGAACGGTTTGAGATATGTCGTACGTTTGGAAAAGAAGAATGGGAATAAATCGACCGTTGATTTCGGTCGATTTATCCGAAAATCAGCTGCAGTAGCAGCGAGAGAGTTTGCGCAGCAAACGGGATATTCGTTAGTCCCATCATCTTGGGTGGAAAATGCGAAGAATTTTTCATCTCTGAGATAAGCGAAGGAGCGAAGCTACAAGCGAATCCAGAGAACTAAGCGAAGAAACTAGAAAAGAGTTTCTGAAAGGACAATATCCTGTGTGGTAGTTTACCCGGAAAATAGCGTAGCTGCGATTTTCGTTAGTAGCAAAAAAATTATCTTTAAGTGAAAATAAAAACCTAGTTGAAAGATTTATAAAAGAAAATCTAACGTCACAAGGAATGATAGTAGATTATGCAATCCATGCTGAGAGTCGAGACAAAAATGGGTAATAATCTTTTGTAGGTTGAAAGCTTTACTAGGCTAAGGATAGATTTTTTACGAAAATTGTTACTTGTCCTAAAGCTTGGTAAGGTTCTAATTCTAATGGAAGTGATGACAAAATTATGAAAGAAAAACTCATTATTCAAAAATTAAGAGAAGATCGCAGAAATGAAACCTACACAAATAGAGGAATTAACCCAATATTCCAGCTAAATCCAAAATCAAAAATTTTGATAATTGGGCAAGCTCCTGGGGAAAGGGTTGAAGAAACTGGTATTTTATTCAATGATAAGAGTGGGGAAAATCTTGTCAAATGGTTGGGTATATCGGAAGACGTTCTCCATAGTGAAGATTTTTCTATAATTCCAATGGATTTTTATTATCCTGGAAAGGGAAAATCAGGCGACAAGGCTCCTAGATCTTTTATTGCAAAAGAATACCATCCACTATTATTAAATGAATTGAAGGATATAAAGTTAACTATTTTGATAGGAGCCTATGCTCAAAAGTTTTATTTGAAGGATAAATTTAAGAAAAATTTAACTGAAACAGTAAAATCTTACAAAGAATTTTTGCCAGAATATTTCCCAATAGCCCACCCAAGTCCTCTAAACAACAGGTGGATAGCAAAAAATCCTTTTTTTAGAGAAGAGGTCTTGCCTGAGTTAAAGAAAATTGTAAAAAAGCTAAGATAAATTGTGTTTGTAAAAATTTATTGTATACCATTTTTTTTATGGTAATGGTCATCAACAAGGAGAGAAAATATGAAAAAAATAAGTGCGAATATTTTAGACGGCAAATTTGAGCATTTGGTGGATGAGGATAATTTACAAATAACCCACCTACAAATCAAAAAGGGCGAAGAAATACCAAGTCACAAGTCAGATAAAAGTGCAGTAGTTGTAATTTATAAGGGCAAGGTAGATTTTAAGGAAGAGAACGGAAACCAGATAATAATCCCAGGTGATATAATCACAATGGATCCTAATGAAATCCATGCTCTTAAGGCTCTTGAGGATAGCGATTTGATGGTTATAAAAGTAAGAATTTAAGAATATATTTAGCTAAGATAGGGGCTGTTGCAAATTGATAGATATCTAACGTACCATCATTGGAGTGCACTCCCAGAAAGTTTGAGGTTTAGCCCGCCGGCTGACAGAGACCTTTCTGGGAGAGTGCTCGAATGATATAGGAACGGTTTATCTATTTTGCAACAGCCCGTTTTTGCGTACATATTTTCATTTTAAAAATATTGATTTTATATAATTATGTAGGTTATTAATTAGATCATTAATTAAGTTTATTAAAATATTGAAAAAAATAAAGACCATGACAGGATATTTGAGGAAACATTTAGATTATATAGCAAACAAGATGTAAATGATAAACTAAAAGTGGTCCAATAATCGATTAATTCTAATCGAAAAATGGTCCACTTGTTTTAGTTTGTACTCCGTATGTAAAGTATAGGTACGCAGGTATGTGAGGTGATTAAATTAATGGACAAACATGCAATAATAAAACTTAAAAATCAAGGATATTCAAATAGAGAAGTATCTAGAATACTTAAGATTAATAGGAAGACTGTAGCTAAATATTGGAATAAGTACCAGGAAGATGTTAAGAATTTAGATAATCCTAATTTAGATAGAGCATTAGTTCAAGAAGAAATTGCCAAGGCGCCTTCCTACGATTCTTCTAATAGAAAGAAGATCAAATATACAAAAGAAGTAGATGAGTATCTTGATCAGATTTTAGAAAGTGAGAAAAGAAAGGATTCTATCTTGGGTAATCATAAGCAAGCTTTAAGCGTTGTTCAGATTCATAAGATGATTGTTGATAAGGGTTTTGATATATCTTATCCTTCAATAGCAGTTTATGTTAGAAAGAAAAGAGAAGCTTCTAAAGAATGCTTCATTAAGCAAGTATATGATTTTGCTGATAGGTTAGAATATGACTTTGGTGAACTTAAGCTTGTAATCGATGGCAAACTTGTTAGTTTAAATATGGCTGTTATGAGTTCCCCAGCATCTAATTTTAGATGGGCTTATCTATACACAAGTCAAAATCAAGATGTATTCTTTGATTCACAAGTAAGATTTTTTAATATGATTGGAGGAATGTATAGAGAAATAGTCTATGATAATATGAGAAATGTTGTTAGTAAGTTCATAGGTAGAAATGAAAAAGAACTTAACCCAAGATTAATAGAGTTTGCCAACTACTATGGCTTTTCAGTCAATGTAACCAATTGTTTTTCAGGAAACGAAAAAGGTCATGTTGAAGGAAGTGTTAGGATAATTAGAAAGGATGCTTTTTGTGAAAAATACGAGTTTGATTCAATTGATCAAGCACAAGAGTACTTAAATTCTAAACTTATCCAGTTAAATAAGGACTCTAAGATTAATGAGGAAAAGAAACACCTTCTAGTCCTAAGACCTACTTATGAACTATCAAAAGTATCTTTTGCTAAGGTAGATAAGTATTCTTTAATACAAGTTGATAAAAACAAGTATTCACTACCAGATTACATGGTAGGAAAAACTGTTCTTGTTAGAGCTTATGCTAGGGAAATTAAAATATATGTAAATGATAAACTTCTAGCCGTTCATAAAAGAAAAGATGGTGCTAATGAATATAGCATTGACATCACTCATTACCTAAAATCATTAGCACGCAAACCAGGTGCAATTCGTAATTCTCTCGCCTTAAAAAGTCATCCTGATTTAAAAAACATCTTCGATAAATACTTTACCTCTAACCCAAAGAAGTTCATAGAATTAGTAGAGCTTAACAAAGATAAGGATATTGATCAAATAGTTGATATCTTAAATAACTATTCTAACACTAAGAAAGAACTTGATGTATTAGATATAGTGAAAACCGATAAAAAAGAAGCTGACATAGAAATAAAGGCAAGAAAAATAGTTGCCTCCTATGACTGCCTTGTAATTGGAGGCTAAGATGAATATTAAAGAAGCTTCTAACATACTTAAGCTCTCTTATCTAAGAGAGTCATATGAGGATTTAATAGAAGAATCATCAAATCTAAACTTATCTAACGAAGAATTCTTAAAACTTTTCTTAGAAAGAGAGGTAGAAAGAAGGAAAAACAACGGCATAGCAAGAAGAATAAGAAATGCCAAATTTATCAACAAGAAATTCTTAGAAGACTTTGATAAAACAAAATATTCTTTAGAACTAAACAAAAAATTTGAATATCTTGAAACACTAAAATTCATAGATAACAAAGAAAACATAATCATGATAGGAACACCTGGTTGTGGTAAAACTCATTATGCAACTGCCTTAGGTATTAAGGCATGTATTGCTGGAAAGAATGTACTATTTACCTCTGTTCCTAACCTTGTGATAGAACTACAGGAGGCTATGAGTAAAAATCAAATTACTAACTACAAGAAGAAATTTGAAAAATATGACTTGGTGATCTTAGATGAGCTAGGTTATGTTTCCTTTGATAAGATAGGCTGTGAGATTCTTTTTAACCTATTATCATCTAGAAATGATAAGGGTTCGATAATTTTAACAACGAATTTAAACTTTGAAAGATGGGAGGAAGTTTTTAAAGATCCTATGCTTACTGGGGCTATAGTAGATAGACTTGCTCATAGGGCCCATATTATGGATATGTCTAGAGAAAAATCTTATAGGATGGAAGATACAATGGAGTGGTCAAAGAATATATGAAATATATGTAAAAAGTCTTTCCCCTAGGGGAAAGGACAAGTGTGGTCAATATCTTTACTATATGTGGACCACTTTTCGATAATAACTGTGGACCAATTTTCGGTTGACATTTACAGATATTGTTGACAAATTTTAACCGAATGTATTCCTAGAATTGAATTTAATGAAATTATATTGAACACCATTAAGGTACCTATAGTTTTACAAACACAGTACATTAAAGCGTAATGCAAGTTACATAAATTAAATTTTGTCGTATTCTTTATTTAAAAAAAATGAAATTGGAAGCTCAGTAATATAAGATTTATCATCTTCAGTTAATTCATTTAAATAATATAACGCATCTTCATATCTATCTAATAATAAATTAGCTGCGTATTTGTATATTATTCCAGGAACTTCTTTATCAATTTTTATTAAGTTAGTTCTATCGATATCAGTTAATTTATTTTGTCTTTTTAAGGTCTGATAGTAATTAAGCTTGTTGGTATAATAGTTATTTTCATTTGGATCATTTTCGAAAATCCAGTAAGAAAAATCTTCTGCAAACAGCAAAAGGTCTTTTTTATGATTTTCATTTGTACAAATATCAGAAGCCTTCAAAACCTCAAGTAGAAAATGAGTGCTATCTGAATATTTAATATTTAGATCTTGTATGCTTTTGAAAGATTTCTTAATGAGATAGTAATTCAAGTTGCTAATCTTAGACAGTAAATCTGAGTCAAGTATTAAGTATTTTGATGTATCAAATTTTTTAGAGGGATCATCGACGCTAGAAAAATAAAAATGATCGAATTCTACTCTGTTGTAATCATATAATAAATATTCATCATTTTGTTTTACAGCTATTATCAATACTGAATATAAGCCAATATTTACTGGTCTGACTATTATTGATTTGTCACTATCCATTTTTATCTTATTACCATCAATAATCGAATACACAAGTGTAGTTAAATTTGTCCATTCATTAATTGATAAATCTTTTATATTAAAATCATCATAACACTTCATATCATCCAACATCTGTGTGCATTTTTTAAAGAAATCTAATCTTTCTCGTTCGTAATTTAGATCAAAGTCACCATCAGATTTATTTGATATATCAAAATCTATAAATGCATTGTCAAAATAAAAACCTTTATTATCAAGTGCGGATATTATGAAGTCCAAATCTCTGACAATTTCCCTTATATTGTTACTTAAATCTATCTGTGTGTACATGGTGTCATTTTCAGTAATAACAATATAAATACTATTACCTATTTTTATTTTTTCTTGATTCTTTGACTTGAATGCTCTAATAACTTTATAATAAGTTTTATCTTGGATTTTAATATCTACTTGATAATCATAAGAAAGAGTAATATTTGTTAGAATTTCTTTAATAGGTTGTGCAATTTTATTTTCTCCTATTATAGCATAAGCATACACCTCATCATCGAATATAAACCTATAGAGACTTTCTCCTGGTAATCGGGTATTAAAGAAGTTTAGTTCTTTAAAATCATTATCATTTTCTATGTCGATAAGTGAAATAAGCTCATTATCACTCAGCCTTGCTTGTCTTAAATTATTATCTAGAAACTTATAAAAAATTTTTTCAAGTTCAAGTGTATTATTAGGTAATTCTTTTAATTGAATTGTTATCTTTTTTTTCGCTTTAGAATTTCTAAAAATCCTATTAAGTTTTACGGGTAATAGGTCAGAATAATATATTTTTGTTTCGTTATTTTCATCTATAAAAACTACAAAATAAATAGCCCCAGCTTCCTTTTGAAAGTTTTTTAAGTCGGAAAGATTAACTTGAAATGTAATGTTCTTTTTTGGGAGTTTTCTTCTAGTACCTTTAACTTGAATAGGTACTCTCCCCATAATCATGTCTTTAGAAATATTTAAGTTGCTATCTATGCTTGGATAAAGAACATGAACACTACCGTCCCATGAAGGCTCTTTATCATTAGAGCTAATAAATGGATTCAAACGATTCGATTTATTTAATGCTAAATTTAATGCGCTTACAGAAATATCTTCAATTTTTTTTGTATCCAATATATTCTCCTGAAACTTACTATATTATTTATTACTTTTTTCTCTGTTGCAAGATTTACAGAGCATTTGCCATTATCTAGAGTTGTTTTACCATTAGCAGACTAAGGGATTATATAGTATGCTTCCATTAGACTTATTTTAAAGGAATCACGTCTAGCTTCCCTTAGATAATTTTGAAATTGTGTTTTTCTATAGCCGCTAGCTAGTAAAGGTTTTTTGTACTTGGCACCTTCCCCTCAAAAGAAAAATTTACTTCCATTTGATGTTATTTCTTGAAGAACTTCCATATAACTAATTAAGTTTGTTATTTCAAATTTTTTCATGTCATAATTATACCGTTTAATGAGCGATATAATACCTTATAGGATTGTTAGATAATGCATATTTTGTTTATATATCTTGCTAAGATAAACTAGTGAGTGTTAAGTTAAGTAAAAATAATGGTCTAGAATTAATAATAAAGGCGTATGGAGATACTTATAATCAAACTTATGAATTAAAAAATCAGGACTTTATTATAAAAAAACATTAAAAGCAGAAATAATATAAAAACAAATACTTGAATAATAAAATAATATTAGATATTCTTTCTGGTCTGAATAACGTATATTAATTTATTTAGAATTCTAGATCAAAATAAAAATAAACAAGATTAGTATCATTCTTATGAAATTTTATAATTTCCAAACGTTAATATAGGATTGTTAGAAAAAGAAAATATTACTCCATGAATGATTGAACAAATAATAAGGACAGCAGATTATAACAACCGTAAATTGTTATTATAACTATGGATTTTAGTAAAAAATATATTATGATAAGAGTAAGTGATATAATTTTGAAATTATATCATGAATTAATTTAACAGAAATTAAAATAAGAGCTATAGTCTGAATCTTTTTATGGAAGGATAATAATGATAATAAAAGATATTGAGTACCCTGAATTATTAGTAGAAGCAATAAAAAATGATAAACTTGTGATTTTTTGTGGGGCTGGCATATCAATGAGTGAACCAACCAATCTATCTAGCTTTAACGAACTTTCGTATAAAATAGCTGAATTGACCAATCAAGAAAAAAGAAATGATGAGTCCGATGAGCAGTACTTAGGTAGAGTTGAAAATTTAGGTCATGATGTACACAGTGAAGTTTGCAATATACTCAGTGCAACTCATACTAAACCAAATACAAATCATGAGGCCTTGATTGATTTTTTTAAAAAAGATATTCGTATTGTTACCACTAATTATGATAGCATGCTTGAAAGTGCATTAGAAAAAAAGGATAGAAAAGCAAAAGTATATTCATATCCAGCACTTCCGTATGGTGATAAATTTAATGGAATTGTTCATTTACATGGCGAGGTTGAGATTCCTCAAGATATTGTTCTTACAGATTCTGATTTTGGAAAATCTTATATGTATCGTGGAAATATAACAATGTTTTTAAGAGATTTATTTGAGTCAGAATATACTGTGCTTTTCATTGGCTATAGTTATAATGACATTGTAATGAAATATTTCACAAGATCATTACCAGATTTATCTGGTAAAAAAAGATATATTTTTACTAGTAGTGACCAAGCTAGTAACTATAAACCACTAGGATTAACTCCTATAATTCATGAAAAAAATAATTATAAGCAAATATATGATTCCCTACTTAGAGTATCTAATTTAGTAACCAGGGATGATAATAGCTGGAGTTTAAGAATTAAGGACATTTCAGAAGAAGTACCCAATAAAATAAATGATGAATTTGACTTCGAAATCAGAGAAATATTAAACAATATACACTATTCTGATAAGCTCTTTTCAAAAATAAAAAGTAGGGATTGGGCAGAATACCTTTTTAATGAAGGATATTTTGATGAGATTTTTTCTAATAATAAAGTAGATAATTTTGGTATTCAAAGAATAGAATGGTTATCTAGAGAAATAATTATAAATGAAACTGATCTATTTTTAAAATTTTGTTATGATAAAGATTTTATATTGAGCAAGAAATTACAGATAGAAATTGCGACAATAATTTGTAATAAAAATACTAAAATTGAAAAAATCGAAAAATTAATTAATTTAATTGATTTTAATAATTTAGATTTTATGTTGGTAGGTCGATTGTTAGATGTTTGTTATACAAATAGACCTAAGTTAGATTTTGTTGCAGACGAAATTTATTCTAAAAGTTTATCGTTCGTATTAAATAAAAAAACAGTCATCTCTACGGATAAAATAGGTATAGATTTTAAGTTCGAAAACTACATTATGGAAGAGTTGTGGAATAAGTACAAATTGTTTAAGAATAAATATTATATCAATATATTAAATAATATATCAAATCAACTCTATAACTTGAAAAGATATAAAATTATGGGATTTAATGTAGAAGAATTTGAATTTGCTTCGTTCTATCCAAGACCTGAAGAGTATCTAAGCAATCATGAACAATTTCTTATTATTTTCAAAGAACTTTTATTAGGTATGGATAATAAGAATAAAGAATATTGGTATCAAACATATATTTCGTCAGATATTTCTATATTACTTAGATCTTCCTTGTTAATATTAAGGCACATGTCTAACATTACAGGTAAAGAGAAATTAGATTTATTAAAATCTAATAATATTAAAATTCTTGATATAAGCTTTAAGGAAGAGTTATTTTGGCTATATGCAGATATCTTCCCTAAATTGGAAGATGATGATAAAAAAATATTTTTAAATGAAATAATGAATGAAGAAAAACTTTCTAATAATTTTACTGACGAATCATACTTTTATCAAAAATATAACTTACTAATTTGGCTACAAAGGTTTGATGAAAGCAATCAGGATATTATTAGTAATATAAATTCTATTAAAGAGAAATATGATTATTTTCAACCACGAGAAAACCCTGAAAAATCAATTGGACCTATTACAGTAAGATGGGGAGATGCTCAATTACCATATACTGACACAGATATAGTTAATAGCTTAGAAATAATTATTGACGAATTATTATCCTATGAAGGAGATGGGTTTGAACGAGCGGAGAGAATAACACTGATTAGAAAATTAGAGAAAATTTGTTCTGAAAATGAAAGTTTTAGAGAGAAACTTATAGAATTATTAATCAAGGAAAATGAACTAAATACCGATTTGTGGAGAGGCATTATAATGTCTTTAGAAAAATCTAATTTATATGAACAGAAGTTAATATATACTTTTGAGAAGATATTTTTTAATCCGCTAGTTGTTGATATTTATAATCTTGAGCTATCTCGTGTTATTTTTTCAATTGTAAATACAAGAAAGAGTATTAGTGATAATCTTGTAGATTTCTTTTATGAAAAGATCAAATTATTATGGAACGATTCTAGTAATACAGAAGAAAAATCACTTGGTTATATGACGAGAGCATTGAATTCATCTAAAGGTAATTTAGCTCTATCAACAATAAAACTAATAGAAATTTCAATAAAGAATAGCGATGAAAAATGCTTAAAGGATAGTTTTAAAGTTTTTTTAGAACAAATGTTAAAAGAAGAAGGATATAATGATTCTTTAGTTGTTATACTAGGTAATGTTTCTTTCTTTTATAATATTGATAGTGATTGGTGTGAAAAGTTTATTTTAGATAAATTTAAATCAAATGATGATGAAATACTAAAAATGGCATGGAGTGGTTTTGTACATCAGTCATATTTATATACAGAATTTGCGTTGGTTTTTGAACCTATATACCACGAAGCTATAAAAAACATTGATATTTTTGAGAAAGATATAAGACAATTGATATTTAAGGGATATATGTCTTTAATTTTCAACTTTTCAGAAGATGCTATGGGAGATTATATTCCTAATATATTTAGTGGTGATATGGCAGAGGAAACATTAGAATTATTTTATTTTGAGTTATCAAATGGTATTGACCAATTAGATAAAACGGGAAGAAAAGAAATATTTGATAAATGGATAAAGGATTTTTTAGATAGACGTTCACGAGATTATCCAATAAAAACATCTAACCATGAAAAAAACCTTATTATCAAATTTTTAGCGAAATTTCCTTACTTTACTAGCAATCTAGATGAAATATTAAAAAAATTTGATAAAGGGTTTACTATAGAGCAATTTACTTTATATTTTTTCACAATAGATATTGAAATATCAAAAGATAATGTAGATCTAATAAATAAATTAATGATATTTATTACTAATCAAATGATAAATAATACACAGGAGTTAATAACTTATGATATTAAAGAAGATTTGAAAAGTGTATATTATGAAATTTTAAAATATGAATCGAATGCAGATAACTTAGAAGCAAACCTTAGGTTTATGAATATTATTCAATAGAGTCCCATGCGTCGCAAGACATTTAAATAAAATTTATTTTAGAAGTATTAAAATTAAGCTCTTAGAGTAACTTTACTAAAAAACTAACAGCCTGGAAAAAAATACGACGGATACATACCAATTAACTTAAAGAAGTTTTTGGTGTTGATAAGGAACAAATACCTAGTTTTATAAAATCAGTTATTGAAAACGGAAGATTAGTTTCAAGTAGAAAAAATGGAATGAAAATTACAAAAATTTATGACTATGGTGGGAAGCATTATGTTCTTTGTGCGGTTGGAACAAATGGCTTTATAGTAACTGTTTACCCAAGATAGGAGTTAATTATGAAAAAATTAGAGATAATATTAGATTTAGGTGATGGACCATTAGTGAGTAAGTATTACGACGAAAAATCTGATCGCTTGCTTACAGGCATAGATGTTGTTGACAATGATGAATATATCCAAAAATTAAATAATGAAATTCAAGATTTATATTCATCATATTATAAAATTGATTACAATGATGAACCCGTATATTTTGACAAAGACCAAGAGAAAAAAGATAAATACAAAATGCTTGATCTTCTTAAAAAACTCATAAAAAGGCTTAATGAATTAAATGATGGCTCATTCGAGATTTATGATAGAGAAACTGAGAGAGTTAAAAACTTATAAAATTTTCTCCGGTACTGGGACTGGGACGGGACTAAAATCTTAGCAAGTCCTATGATTATATATATTTAAGGATATTATAAAAATTGTATATTAACAAAATTCAAGCTTAGTATAGGATCCTTGGTTTTTTATCCTGCTATAATTTTAAATGAGGCTACCTAGCCCTCCCTAATGTTTCAAAACACTCTACTAGGGTATATTTATTGCAGTATTTTGTGACAAATAGTTTATTGTGATAAAGGGAGATGGATTATGACTAAGAAAATTGGTTTTATTGTAGGGAGTCTGAGGAAAGATTCTTATAATAAAAAAGTTGCAGAGAATATTGTTGAACTTTTACCAGAAGGATTTGAGGCAAGCTTTATTGAAATAGGAGATTTGCCTTTATACAATGAAGAATATGATGATGGCACATTAGAAACTCCGGAGTCTTATACTAGATTTAGAGATGAAATGGAAAGTGCAGATGCTTTTATATTTGTTACTCCTGAGTACAATAGGTCCATGCCAGCTAGTATCAAAAATGCAATCGATGTTGGATCAAGGCCATATGAAGATATGAAGTGGGCTGGTAAGAAGCTTGCTGTTATAAGTGCATCTCTTGCTATGACTGCAGGACTAAGGGCAAATTATGAGGTAAGAACATCATTAGCATTTTTAGGGGCCAATGTTTTGGCTCAACCAGAAGTTATGTTATCAGAGATTCACAAGTGCTTTGATGAAAATGGCAATATGATCGAATTTACAAGAGAATTTTTAGCAAGCTTTGTTGAGAAATTTGTAGAATTTATAAAATAATTTATTTATAAGCTGTCAGTCGATACTGATGGCTATTTTTTTGTGAAAGTTTAAATATCCTATGAGTGTGTTTATATTAAATCAATCAACTTATCTGTTATAATAAAATAAAACATAGTGTTTACAGAAAGAATGATTTTAAATTCTTAGAAAAAATATTAGAAAAGAGGAAAGATGGTAAAAGTTGTCGTATTACTAATGCTAATTGTTCCGAGCTTTTATAACTTCACAGTCCAAAGAAATAATATAATTAGGGTAAAAAAGAACTCATATCTAGGCTTTATCTTGGCTATTTTTGCCGCTATTACTAGCCTTTTCTGGTATAGGTTAGATAGGAGTCTTATGGGTTTTCTGATTCTGATATCTGCAATCTTGCTTGCATATACTATAGAATTTTTACCAGGCATTGGCAAAGATGATATCATCGTTTTTATGGGCAGTCCTATCCTAAAATTCATTAACTTTGATCAGATAAAAGATGTAAGCCTAAAAGAAAGTTACAGTGATATTAAACTTAGGATAAATGCATTTGGAAATACATATAAGCAAGTCTATGAAATAAAAGATATGGATGCAATCATAAATATCTTATATGAAAACAGATTAATCAAGGGAGATGTAGATGTTGGATAATAAAGGTTTTGACCTATGGTCAGATGATTACGACAAGAGCGTTGGCCTATCGGATGATGATAATACATATCCCTTTGCTGGATACAGGGAAATTTTAAACCAAATTTATAATGAGGTCCTATACTTACCGGCTAAGAAGATTTTGGATGTAGGTTTTGGAACAGGAACTCTTACTAGCCGTCTTTATGAAAAAGGAATAGAAATATATGGCCAAGATTTTTCAGAAGAAATGCTAAAAATTGCTCAAGAGAAAATGCCTGATGCACACCTATACTCCAAAGATTTCTCGGATGGTTTAAGTGAAGAACTTCTGGCAAATAAATACGATGCTATTATCGCAACATATTCCCTTCATCATCTAGAAGATGAAGATAAGGTTGACTTTATAAAGTTACTGTTTCCATTATTAGATGATGGAGGAAAGATTTTGATAGGAGATGTCGCTTTTAGGACTCGCCATGACTTGGAAATTTGCAAAAATCACGCTGGGGATTATTGGGATTATGAGGAATTTTATTTTGTCTATGATGAAATCAAAGACAAATTCCCAACTTCTACTTTTGATCAGATGTCCCATTGTGCGGGTATAATAATTATTGAGAATTAAATATTTCTTCTAAAAAAGGAGACTTGTTGTGAATAAGAATAGTGAAGAATACATAAGCAAAAAAAGAGCCATTGACTTACGGGATTCTGGAAGAATAGACGACTTTGAAATAGGAAGCGTCAAGGGACTTTTGGATATCCATTATGCCCTATTCCACGACCTAGAAGGATTCGACGCAGGCAAGATTCGAAAAGTCAATATATCAAAGGGGAACTTCCGCTTTGCTAATTCTATGTATCTTAATCCAGCTCTTGAAGCTATAGAGAAAATGCCTGAAAATAATTTTGATCAAATAATTGATAAGTACGTGGAGATGAATGTAGCCCATCCCTTTATAGAGGGAAATGGAAGGGCTACGAGGATATGGCTTGATTTGATCTTAAAAAAGAATTTGGGCAAGTGTATAGATTGGCAGAGAGTAGATAAAGTTGATTACCTAGAACTTATGAAAATAAGTCCTGTTAGAAGCAAATACATCAAGATGCTTCTTAAAGATGCACTGACTGATAAGATAGAAGATAGAGAAGTATTTATGAAGGGGCTTGACCAATCTTATATTTATGAAGGCTTAGATAAAGTTAGGTCTGAAGAAATTGATAAATAAGATATTAGAAATCAAAGCTATCTATTTTTGAAAACAGTGGTACAATACAAAAGAAATTAAAACACGGAGGTAAGTTTAATTGATTTTATAAGCAATATGGAAATTTTGATACTGATTTTAAGCTCATTGAGCTTGTTTTGGTATGCCATATTGTGAATAAGATTAGTCTGCTTATCATTAGAGAAAGTCTGTTCACTTTTTTTGTGGATAGGCTTTTTTTATTTTTCATAATGTGGCATACATCCTAAGGAGGATATATGTTACAGATAAAAGATTTAACGATACGATTAATAGAAGATGACAGGATTATTATCAAAGATTTTTATTTTACTTTAAACAAGGGGGACAAGGTTGGGCTCATCGGCGAAGAGGGCAATGGCAAGTCAATCCTTTTAAAAACTATAGTTGATAGGGAAAATACAGAAAAATTTGCCAGCATTAGTGGAGAAATTAATAAAAACAATGAAATAATTGGGTATCTGCCACAAAGTTTGGATGACAATAATGCAAGTCTTACTACCAATGCTTATCTTTATAAACACCTAAGCTTTGATATGATAGATTATAACAAACTTTATAAGTATCTATCTGACTTTGCTTTGCCGGACGATATCTTATCAGATGACAGAAAGATGGGAAGTCTGTCTGGTGGGGAGAAGATTAAATTTATACTTCTAGTAGAAATGCTAAAAGAACCGAGTATTTTTCTATTTGATGAGCCTAGCAATGATTTGGACTATGAATCTTTGCTTTGGCTAGAAAACTTCATGGAAGATTTAGAAATTCCTCTTATATTTGTATCCCACGATACCAATTTGCTAAAAAAGGTGGCTAATAGAATAATCCACCTGGAACAAATCAGACGTAGGTCTATGGCCAAGTACACCATTTCAAACAATACTTACAATGACTATGTGACAAAAAGAGATAACTTTATCATAAGTGAAACTACCAGAGCTAATAACGAACGAGAAGAATTTGATAAAAAATTATACAAATATAAAAGGGTCCACGATGCAGTCCAGCACGACCTTAGAGCTACCAAGGATGACTTAATGGGTAGAAATCTAAAGGATAAGATGCACACTGTAAAGTCCGTCGGCAAGAGACTAGAAAAAGAAGAAGCAAATTTGACTCAAAAACCAGACTATGAGGAAGCCATAGATATATTTTTCGATGAAGATATAAATATTCCAAATGGTAAGCAAGTCCTAGACTTTAAGAAAGATGAGCTAAGGATTGCTGATAAGCTCTTGGCAAAAAATATTGAACTTCAAATCATAGGTCCTGATAAAATCTGTATAATTGGGAAAAATGGAGTAGGCAAAACCACCTTGCTTAAAGAGATATTAAGAGAATGCCAGGACCTAAATCTAAAAGTGGGTTATATGCCCCAATCATATTTCGAATATGAAAATGGATCTATGACAGCCCTAGAGTACCTATCTCAGTCGGAAGCTAAAGATGACCATATAAAATCATCCAATCTCCTAGCAAGCTTAAGCTTTAAAAGAGAAGAAATGTATAGAAATATATCCGACCTATCAGGAGGACAAAAGGCCAAACTTTTCTTTGCTAAGATGAATCTAGACAAGGCAGAAGTCCTAATCCTTGACGAGCCCACCAGAAACCTTTCTCCCTTGTCAAAGCCAGAGATTATAGAAGCCCTCAGAGCATACAAGGGAGCCATAATAGCCGTCTCCCACGATAAGGACTTCATAGACCAAGTTTTTGATAAGGTGTATGAACTAAATGGATATGGTTTGCATATGATTATATGATAAAATAAAAAAATCCGGCAAGCTACCTACTTGCTGGATTTTTTGAATATTGCAAATCATTTCTTCACGTAAAAAGTTCCTCTGCCTTTACCATGTCTTTCTATTAGTCCAGAATCAAGCAAGTCTCTCAAGGAATTTTCAACTGATGATTTGCTTATACTTGGTGTAAGTTTCATAATGTCGGACTTTGTAAATTTTCCCAATTGATTATTAACTGCATTCTTAACTAGGTCAAACGCTGATAGATTGTTATCGAATATATCTACTCTCTCTTCAAAATCTCTATATGCAGAAGTAATTATTCCTAGGATATATTTTATAAAATAAATTTTATCTTCATCATTTGTAGACCGGCCTTGTCCACTATATTCCAAGGACTTGTAATAGTTAATTTTTGTTTTTTCGATTTTTTCTTCAAGGCTTATATATTTTCCAACTTGGTAACCCATTTTGTATAATAACAAAGTAGTCAGGAGTCTCGACATCCTACCATTGCCGTCGTTAAAAGGATGTATACAAAGGAAATCATGGATAAAAGAAGGGATAAGAATCAATGGACTGATTTCTCCTCTATCAATTTCTTTATTGTAAGAATCACATATCATCCCCATTGCAATTGGTGTTTGGAAAGGGTCTAGGGGAGTAAATATTGTATAACTTTCTCCATCGGCATTTGTCTGGCTGATGTAGTTTTGAGTATTTTTGTATCTACCAGCAATTGACCTATCTGAATACCTAAAGAGATCTTTATGTAATTGTAGGATTACATCCGAGCTAATAGGTATATACTTGTAAGATTCATGTATAGTGCTTAGCACATCCTGATAACCAAGTATATCTTCTTCATCTCTATTTTTGGGCTTTATATTTTTTTGAAGTAAGTCACGCATCCTAGAATCTGTTGTTCTAATACCCTCGATTTTATTGGAACTTTCTGTACTTTGGATGATAGCAAGCTCAACTAGATTATCTAAGGTCTGGGCTTTTTGCGATAGGAATACCTCCCCTCTACCCTTAAATTTTTCTATAGTTGATATATAGTTGATTATTTCAAAATCCCACTTTTTATCTTTCAATAAATTGTAATTAAAAACTCTCATCGCTTAATCCTTTCATTATCGCCTAAAATGTACCGTATTTTAGGCGATAATTCAATTTTTAGGCGATATTTAGGGTATATAGTGAGCAAAAGGAAAGGAGGACATTATGAAAGAAAATAAAACAATTGTCCACAAAACAGTAAGGGAGGGAATCACATTTGGATCAGCCCTTGCCATAGTTATTTCCTACACCACTTGGCACTCCATCCCTTGGGCAATCTTCCACGGAGCATTGAGCTGGGCCTATGTGATATACTTTGCTCTAGTACATAAATAATGGATAATTTTGGCAGGTTAATATTCTCTATTTATAAAAGATAGCAACACTATTAGCCTAGGCTTTAGTCCTCTGCAAAATAAATATTTATTATCTTAGAAATGATGATATAATTATCCTAAGAATAAATAAAGAGAGAGGAAAATGAAAATATTCCAAAAAATTTTAAAGCACGGACTTATATTTGCCATACTCATAGCAATAAGTGCTTGCCAAAACAATAATGCAGAGACCGAGAAACCGGCCAAGATTTATCTTTATGGGGAAGAACACGGCACGCAAACTGACACAGACAAAGAGTTTGCCCTTTGGAAAGACTATTATGATAAAGAAGGCATGAGAAATCTCTTTCTAGAAGTGCCCAACTATGTAGCCGGCTACTTGAATCTATGGATGGATGAAGAAGATGATCAAATCCTAGAAATCCTTAGGGACCAATACAAGTTTTCCCAGGGCAACAAGCTTAAACATTATGGCAAATTACTAAGACGTATCAAAAAAGAATGTCCACAAACCGTGTTTCACGGGACGGACATTGGCGATTTTAACGATACTTTGGGCCAAGGCTACCTAAAACATTTGCAAAAGATAAACGACAAAACACAAATTGATAGGGTCAAAGAAGTGATGGACCAGGGCGACAGAAGAGATGCCTATATCAAAGAGTACAAGGAAAATCAAGAAGATACTCGTCTTGCTAGGATTGCTGATTTTAGAGAACACATGCTAGTCGAAAACTTCATATACGAATTTGACAACCTAGAAGATAAGAGAATCATGGGCATATATGGCGCATACCACGTGTCCAATCCAGAAAAAATCCAAATGGGAGAAGCAGAAATCATGGGCGACCAAATAAAAAGTCGCTACGGAGATATTGTATCTACAAGTATTTTGTCAGAAATGGAAATTAAATAGAATTGAGTTAAATGCCAGCAAGTTTGCTGGTTTTTATGTGAGAAGCTAAATAAAAAATTATAGTTAAAAATATAATAAATTTTTTATGTTTATTTAAGGATCTTTTACAAAATATTGGATGGTTTACTAAATAATCGATTTCAGAAACTTTATATAAATTTAACAAGAAACTCAGATTTGTAAATATTATTTTACATAGATATTTATATACATAATTAGTTGACATTTGAACGTTTTTACCATAATATAGTAATGATTAATAAACTACAAGGAAAGAAAAAAATGAGAAAATCTAAAAATCTTTTTTCAAAAATAGTAGCAGTGTTAGCTGCTATTATTAATTTGTTATTTTTCGTGTTTTTGTTTAGACACGATATTTTACCTATAAAATTAAGAATAATTCTGCTAGTAGTATTCGCACTACTCTTAGCATACTATCTATACTTAGCATTCAAAAAAGAAGAATCATCCCCAGGCCTAGTAGTTTTGGCCATTCTATTTATCATAACCAGTATAGGTGAGGGTATATTCTATTCCTATGCAAGTAAATCTATCCAAACTGTAAACAAAATCAACGAGCAGGCAGATATCAACAACAGCCAAATGTCTTTTGTTGTGCTTAAAGACTCTGACATAGATAGTTTGGAGGAAGCATCCGACTACGAGATTGCAATATCAGAAGACTTTGACGGGGACAATAGCCAAAAGGCCATAGACGAATACAAGAATAAGTTTGACAATAAACTTAATACTGTAAACCTTGGTAACTACCTAGCATCAGCCCAGTCCCTCATAGACGGACAAAGTCAAGTAATGCTACTAAACGAAGGTTACAGACAATTAATAGAAGAAAGTATCGAAGGATTCTCTGACAAAACCCGAGTACTAGAATCAGTAGTAGTAAAGGGAAAAGAGGTCAAAGAAAAACAAAGGAAAAAAGTAGGAGCCAAATATCCTTTCAATGTTTATATCTCAGGAATAGACACCTACGGCAGCCTATCCAAAGTATCCAGATCCGACGTTAACCTAGTAGTAAGCGTGAACCCAGGCCAAAGAAAGGTACTAATCACAACCATACCTAGGGACACATATCTACCACTTGGCGGGGATGAGGGCAAATACGACAAGCTAACCCACGCTGGTCTATTTGGCGTGGACACATCTATCAAGAGTCTAGAAAACCTCCTGGACATAGAAATCGACTACTACGGAAGGGTAAACTTCACTACAGTTACTCAACTAGTAGACGTCATAGGAGGCATTACAGTAGAAAACCCAGTAGCATTTAATACTGGCAAATACAACTTCCCACAAGGAAATGTAGACATGGACGGAGCTATGGCCCTAGCCTACTCCAGGGAAAGATATAGCCTAGCAGAAGGCGACTTTGACAGAGGAAGAAACCAAACCAGAGTCATGACAGGCATAATCAAAAAGATGCTCAGACCAGAAATACTCCTAAACTTCAACCAAATCTCAGAAATCGCCCTACAATCAGTCAACACAGATATGCCATACGCAAAAATGATCCAACTAGTCAACTACCAAATAGAAGATTCTAGAGATTGGTCCATAGAAACACAAGCCTTAGAAGGAAGGGGAGCAAGTGGCCTACCATCATACCTAATGCCAAATGCTGACCTATACATGATGAAAGTAGATGAAAACTCTTTAAAAGAAGTCAAAGCAAAAATAGAGGAAAATAACCAAGTAAAAGAAGACTAAAGAGAAAAAGGAAAACAAATGGGACAAACGACACTAATACTGATGATAATTACAGTAATATCAAAAATATTTGGATTCGTAAGAGAGTCAGTAATGGCAGCCTATATAGGAGCTGGGGAGCTGAAGTCTATTTATACTACGGCTATGACCATACCAAATATGCTTACTGGAATAATTGTAACAGGTATTTTGTCAGCCTACATTCCTGTCTATAATAAAGCATTAAATGAAAAAGGTGAAAAAAGAGCTAAGGATTTCACTTCCAACCTTATAAATATTCTTATGATTTACGGAGCGGTAGCAGTAGTATTTGTAATTATTTTTGCTAGGCCACTATCGATATTATTCTCTCCTAAACTATCAGGAGAATCACTTAAAATTGCTGTTAATTTTACAAGAATAATGTCTTTTTCAATATTTGCATACCTATCATCATCTGTAATAAGAGGGTATCTAAACATTAAAGGCAATTTTATTGAACCTGATGTAGTTGGATTTATATTAAATATATTAATTATTATTTCTACAATACTAACAGGAAATATAGGCAATCCTTATATTTTAATAGTAGGCACGTTACTTGCTCAAATATTCCAGTTTATAAGATTTCCAAGTGTCAGCAGAAGATTAGGATATTCTCATAAAAAAGTGGTTGATTTTAAAGACCCTTATTTTAAATCATTGATGATTATAATGTTACCCATTATAATTTCTTCAGCTGCTGACCAACTATCTATTTTGATAGACAACTCAATGGCCTCTGCTTTCTTTGGGGTAGCATCTGTATCAAAGATTTTTTATGCAAAGACGATGCTCAACTTCATTATGGGAGTAGTTACTTTGACTGTAGCTACTGTATCATTTCCAGATATA
This sequence comes from Anaerococcus urinomassiliensis, assembly GCF_900128425.1. Taxonomy (NCBI): domain Bacteria; kingdom Bacillati; phylum Bacillota; class Tissierellia; order Tissierellales; family Peptoniphilaceae; genus Anaerococcus; species Anaerococcus urinomassiliensis. The sequence continues at coordinate 1,398,798 of NZ_LT635782.1, read as the reverse complement.
GCAAGACTAGGGCAGTCTGGAGATATTGATGGCATGAAAGAGTCTGTGTCATCATCCATTATTACTAGCATGTTGCTAGTAATACCTGCTACATTTGGTATGATGGCCCTTGCAAACCCAATTATACAATTGGCCTTTGAAAGAAGAGCATTTACAGCAAGTGATACAGCAATTGTTTCAAGCCTACTTGTATCATATGGACCTTATATTATTTTTGCTTCAGTTATCAAGATAATGGCAAATGGATTTTACGCTATTGGAGATGCAAAAACTCCTGTAAGGATCGTTCTCATCCAGCAAATAGTTAACGTTATTTTGAATGTTATATTGGTCAAACTTTTTGGTATAGATGGCTTGGGATATGCAACAAGTTTATCTACATTTATAGGTAGTTTATTAATGGTATTATCATTTTCTAAAAAAATTGGTAATTATAAAGATAATAATCTTATTATATCTATAATTAAAATCACATTATTATCATTACTTATATCTGCACTGGCAAAATTTATATATGGATACTTAATCAACAATTATTCGCTTATCATCAGTCTATTTATATCGGTTGCTATCGCTGGGTTGGTATTTATAGTATTGATATTATTAGTTAAGATTCCAGAGTTATATGATTTGAGACATTCCATAAAGAATAAGTTAAGTAAAAACAAGTGAGAATAAAATGAATATTAGCAAAAACTTAAACAAGAAAACAATAATATTACTAATACTAGATATCTTAATTATAAATATGGCATATTTTATCGCTTTATTTTTTAGATTTGATGGGTCAATTATAAATATACCAGAGCAATATCTAAATGCTTATAAAAATTATGCTATCATCAACACTATTTTAACCATTGCCGTATATTCAATTTTTAGACTATATAAAATGATACTAGAATATGCATCCTACAAAGAGCTTGTTCAAATAACCCGAGCAGTGATTATATCATTTGTATTACACATTATAGGCATTTCGATCCTATTCCAAAGGATGCCTATTTCATATTTTGTATTTGGATTTTTAATCCAGTATGTTCTTACAGTTTCTCTTAGGTTTGCAAAGAAGATGCTTACTCAAAGAGGCTACAGCCATGTTTCTAGAAAGTCTAATTTTAAAAGATCAATCATTGTAGGAGCAGGTTCAGCTGGTCAAACTATCAAAAAGGATATTAATAACTCCAACAAAGAAGAGAGCACTCAAGTCAAGGTAGTTGGATTTATTGATGATGACCCAAGCAAAAGAGGTCAATACATAGATGGAACTATGATCTATGGAGGCAGAGATAAGATTAAAGAGCTAGTTGTTAAAGAAGATGTAGACCTTATCCTAGTAGCCATACCATCAGCTAATGAAGAAGATAAAAGAGAAATACTAAATATCTGTAATGACACAAATTGCGAAGTTAAGGTATTACCAGGCCTTTACCAACTAGTTTCTGGCAAAATCTCAGTATCAAAGATGAAGGATATCCAAATCGAAGACCTTCTTGGTAGAGAACCAGTTAAATTATTTAACAATGCAAGCTACGATTATCTTAATAACAAAGTGGTACTAGTTACTGGTGGTGGAGGTTCTATAGGGTCAGAACTTTGTAGGCAAATAGCTCAATATGGACCAAAACAACTAATAATATTTGATATCTATGAAAATAATGCCTACGATATAGAACAAGAACTTAAAAGAAACTACAATACTTTAAATTTAAAAACTCTAATAGGATCTGTAAGAGACTACAACAGGGTAAAAAAAGTATTCGAAGACTACAAACCAGATATTGTATTCCATGCAGCAGCTCACAAGCACGTTCCACTTATGGAAGAAAGTCCTGTAGAGGCTATTAAAAACAATGTCAGAGGAACCTATATTGTTGGTTTACTGTCATTAATATATAATGTAAAGAGATTTGTTTTAATATCTACAGACAAGGCTGTGAACCCAACATCTGTCATGGGGGCGACTAAGAGGGTTTGCGAAAAAATTATCCAAGGATTAAATGATACCAGAACTAACAAAGAATTCGACAAACTTGCCAAAGTCTTAGTACAGGATGGGAATAGAAATATAACTATTGATCCTCAAAAAGAACTTAGTGACAAAACACTACAGACAGAATTTGTTGCTGTACGATTTGGTAATGTCCTAGGGTCCAACGGATCAGTAATACCACTATTTAAAAAGCAAATTGCAGCAGGTGGACCAGTAACAGTTACCCACCCTGAAATTATTAGATACTTTATGACTATCCAGGAAGCTGTAAAACTAGTACTGCAAGCAGGGTCTATGGCAAAGGGTGGAGAAATATTTGTCCTAGACATGGGAGAACCAGTAAAAATAGACCATTTAGCTAGACAACTGATAAAACTATCTGGTTACGAACCCGACATAGATATAAAGATAGTTTACACAGGACTTAGGCCAGGTGAAAAGCTATATGAAGAAAGATTAATGGATGAGGAGCTTCTTGAGGGAACAGATCAAAAGCAGATTGCGATAGGAAAGCCATTAGAGTTCTCTAGACCAGAATTTTTTGCCAATCTAGACCAGATAATAAACCAAGAACACATTGATGAGCTCAATATAATATCAACAATTAACTCATTAATTGATACTTTTATTGGGAAACAAGATATTTAAGGAGATGCAATGTATAAGAAAAATATTAAACCACTAGATAAAAAAGTATGGCTATCAAGCCCTACAATGTATGAAGATAGTATGGAATATGCCATGGAAGCATACGAAACCAACTGGATGTCTACAGTGGGCGAAAATATTAACGAAATAGAAAAGAGAGTAGCAGAGATGACTGGAGTAAGGTCAGCTGTTGCCCTAGCATCAGGTACTAGCTCAATTCACCTTATGGCGAAACTAGCTGGTATCAAAAGAGGTGATAGGGTATTTTGCTCAACATTAACATTTTCTGCCAGTATCAATCCAATCTGCTATGAGGGCGCCACACCAGTTTTTATAGACTCAGAATATGAAACATGGAACATGGATCCTAAAGCACTAGAAAAAGCCTTTGAAATCTACCCAGATACTAAATATGTTCTACTAGTTCATCTATACGGAGTTCCTGCAAAACTAGATGAAATCGCTGAAATTTGTGAAAGACATGGAGCTACTCTTATCGAGGATGCAGCAGAATCATTCGGTGCAACTTATAAGGGTAAACAAACAGGTAGTTTTGGTTCTCATAATGCGATTTCATTTAACGGTAATAAAATCATAACTGGATCATCAGGCGGAATGCTTCTTACAAATTCGAAGAAAACTGCTGAAAAAGCAAGAAAATGGTCGACCCAATCTCGTGAAAATGCTCCATGGTATCAACATGAGGAAATCGGATATAACTATAGAATGAGCAATGTCATTGCTGGTATCATTAGAAACCAGCTTGATAGGTTGGAAACACATATAGACCAAAAGAAAAATATTTACTATAGATATAAAGAAGGTCTAAAAGACTTGCCAATATCTATGAATCCTTTTGAGAAAGATAAGTCTAATCCTAACTATTGGTTATCTTGTTTGACTATAGATAAAGATTACTTGACCAAACAAGTAAGATCTGATAAAGACTACTTGTATGAAACAGAAGCTGGAAAGTCATCACCTCACGAAATCTTGGATGCAATAAATTCTATAAATGCAGAGGGAAGACCGATATGGAAACCAATGCACAAACAACCAATATTTATGAGCTATGACTTCATTAATAGACATGGCAAAGCAAATGCAATGACAAATGCATATATAGAAGGTGGCATCGTGGATGAAGATGGATTGCCAGAGGATATCTCAATGGATATATTCAACAGAGGCCTATGCCTGCCAAGTGATAATAAGATGACAGAAGAAGAGCAAGACCGTATCATTGAAGTGATTAAAGCTTGTTTTGAATAGGAGATAGCATTGAATAGCAGTACAAATACTATCTATGCAAAATATATAAAAAGAATATTAGATATTGTATTATCTCTTATTGCAATAATAGTCTTATCGCCTTTATTACTCATACTCTGCTTATTGGTTAAGATAAAGTTAGGGTCTCCAGTTATCTTTGCTCAAGAAAGACCTGGGAAAGATGAAAAAATATTTAGATTATATAAGTTTAGGTCTATGACTGATGATAGAGATGAAGATGGCAACTTACTTCCTGATGATGAGAGATTAACTAGTTTTGGCAAGAAATTAAGATCCACATCTTTGGATGAACTACCAGAATTATTTAATATACTAAAAGGTGATATGTCCATTGTTGGACCGCGACCATTGCTAGTTGAGTATTTGGATCTATACAACGATGAACAAAAACATAGACATGATGTAAGGCCTGGATTAACAGGACTTGCTCAAACAAATGGAAGGAATGAAATAAGTTGGGAATCTAGATTCCTTTTAGATATTGAATATGTAAATGCCTTATCGTTTTTGATGGATATGAATATTTTAATTGATACTATAAAAGTAGTATTTAAAAGAGAAGGTATAAGTTCTGAGACGTCAGTGACAATGGAGGATTTCACAGGAAATGAAAATAAATGAAATAAAAACCCCGTTTTTTTTGATTTATCAAGATAAATTAGATAAGAATATAGACGACTTTAAATATGCACTAAATAAACTTTGGCCTAATCACAAGCTCTCTTATTCTGTAAAAACAAATTCATTGCCTTGGGTATTAAAGTATTTACTTAGCAAGAACGTATCTGCAGAAGTTGTATCTGAAGAGGAATATAATCTAGTAAAAAAATGTGGATTTAATGATAGAGATATCATTTTTAATGGACCAATAAAAGGTAAGGAAATATTTTTTAATGCACTCAATGAGGAAGCTATAGTTAATATTGATTCTAGAACTGAGCTTGATTACCTAAAAAGATATGCTAATACTATCAAAGAAAATATCGGAGTTAGAATAAACCCTAATCCAGATATTTTTAATAGGTCAGATATTGGATATCATGAAGACGGATTCAGATTTGGATTTTCGGATGAAACTGGTGAATTAGAGAAAGCAATAAATATTATTACTGAAAAATGGCATTCGTTTGGACTTCATGTTCATTGTAACAGTGTTACAAGAAGTCAAGCTGTGTATGAATCATTGGCAGAATATACTTGCCAGATAATTAAAAAATATAATTTAAAACCTTCATATATAGATATAGGAGGAGGTTTTTTTGGTGGCGTGCCAGGCAAAACTACTCCATATGAATATATATTAACTATAAAAAATATTCTAGAAAGATGTATAGATATAAATTCAACTACATTAATTGTTGAGCCAGGTTCAGCTATAATAGGATCAGCTGTCGATTTAGTAACATCTGTTGTAGACATAAAGGATACAGTTAAATCAAGGATAGTAACGACAGATGGAAGTAGAATTCACATTGATCCACTTTGGTCGAAAAATTCATATATGTATTCTTTAATATCGGCTAAAGATAGCACCATAGGTAAACAAATAATATGTGGTTACACTTGTATGGATCATGATAGATTAATGTCTATTAACGATGAAAAAGAACTCTCTATAGATGATAAAGTTATATATCACAGAGTAGGTGCCTATACAATGACTTTTGGTGGTATGTTTATAAACTATTACCCAGATGTGTATGTTAAAACGGAAGATAATCAGCTAACTAAGGTTCGTAATAAATCAACAATGGAAGATTATTACAATATTCATTCTTAATATATGTATACTTTTAAGGAGAATCAAAATATGTCAGCATAAAAGTATTAGTTTTAGGGGTAACTGGTAATTTAGGAGCTTATTCGGCGCTTGCTTTAAAGGATGCTGGATTTGATGTTGTTGCAGCTGGTCATAGAAAATCTGATAATAATTTCTTTGCAGATAGGGGTATCCCATATTATTCATTCGATATAACTCATAATGACGAATTTGATTGCTTATTAGGAGAAGGAATAACAATAGTTGTAGATTTTGCTGGGGAATTACCTTCACGCAATGCTTTTAATCTGGAGAGATTGCTTAGAAGTATAACTAATGCTACATTGAATGTGTTAGAATTCATGAGGGAAATAGGTGCGTCTAAAATTGTGTTTCCTACTATACCGTATGATCTATTCTATTTACATGAAACAGGAAAACCTATTGATCCTGATGCTAGAAGATCTTTTCCAGTGTCAAATGATCATGGTATTTATGCAATTGCGAAAAATGCTGCGGTTGATTTAATTGAGTATTATCACCAGACCTATAATATAAGTAGATTTATCCTTAGATATTTTAAAATTTATCAGTATCACCCAAATGCTTACCTCTATGCAGACCATAAAATGAGAAAGATGCCATACAGAAATCTAATGGATAAAGCCTCAAAAGGTGAGCCAATAACAGTTTATGGAGATCCACACAGGGTAAAAGAGATGGTATATATAAAAGATTTTACAAAAGTAGTAGTTTAAGCTGTAAAGTCACCTCTTGAAGGAGGAATATATAAAATCGGTTCTCCTGAAAGAGTATCTCTAGATGAAATGATTAAAGGTATTGTAGAAGTTTCTGCTCAAAATGAAAATTATTCTGAGATTTATTATGATTCAGGAAAGCCTTATACACTCCAATCAATGTTAGATTGGACAAAATCAAAAGAAGAATTAAATTATTAGTTAGATTAAGTAAGGAGAGAATTTAGATGAACATATTGTTTTGTAGTGCTGGAAGAAGGTGTGAATTATTAAAAAATGTTAAAAGTTCACTTGGCCCAGAATCAAAAATAGTGGTTACTGAAATGTCAAATATTGCTCCAGCTATATATTTTGCAGATAAGTATTATATAGTTCCACCTATTACTGATAGTAATTACATAGATGAATTAATTAAAATATGCAAAATTGAGAAAATAGATGCTATTACCACACTAATAGATCCGGAAATAAAATTATTAGCTAAAAATAGAAAAAAGTTTGAAGAATTAGGGATTCTAGTTCTTGCTCCAGAATTAGAAACAGCCAATATATTCTTTGATAAATTTAGAACTTATAATGAATTAAGTAAGTTAGGTATAAACACTGTTCTTACTTACGATAGTATAGAGTCCTTTAAAGAAGGGTTATCAAAAGATAACATTGAGTTTCCAGTTTTTGTTAAGCCTCGACAAGGAAGTGGGTCAGTAGGAGCGAGAAAAATTTACAATATTAAGGATTTAGAAGAAGCATTCAAAGAGGATCAAAGTCTAATAGTTCAAGAATTTATGGGCGATTTTGAGGATATAGATTGTGATGCTTACATTGATACAATATCTAAAAAATTAGTATCAGTGTTTTCTAAGAGAAAACTAGAAACAAAAATAGGTGGAGCCAATAAGACTATATCTTTTAAGGATAACAATTTATATGAATTTCTTGAAGAAGCACTGAACCATTTTAACTTCAATGGGCCAATTGATGTTGATTTATGGTATAAAGACGGTAAATATTATCTTTCAGAAATCAATCCAAGATTTGGTGGTGCTTATTTACATGCTTATGGTGCAGGGGTAGATTTCATAAAAATGATTGAAAACAACGTAAATAAAATCGAAAATCAAAAAAGTGATTTAGAGTATGAGGAAGATATAGTAATGATGATGTATGATAGTGTTGTAATTACAAAATTAAACGACTGAATAGGATGTAAATAGGTATTGTGTTTTAATGAAAATTCTTATTTTAACAAATGATGCTCAAGGATTTTTGCTATTTAGAAAAGAACTACTTGAAGAGCTACTAAATGCTAAATCATTTATCAATAATAATAATAACTTTATTGTAGAAGAAATATTAGTATGTGCCCCTAATAGTGATTATAGTAATGATATTGCTAAAATTGGATGCATGTATAAGAATGTAAGTATGGATAGGAGAGGAAAAAACCCTTTAAAAGATTATAAGCTTATTAAAGATTATGAAAGAATAATCGACAACTTTAATCCTAATGTAATTCTTACTTACACTATAAAACCCAATATATATGGGGGTATAGCTGCAAAAAAGCAAAAAACACCTTATATAGTTAATATAACTGGTCTTGGAACTAGTATTCATAAAAACAACATCACTTCTAAATTTATTAAAAAGCTATATAAAATAGGCGTTAAGGGTGCATCGGAAATATTTGTACAAAATAAATCTAATTTAGAGTTTTTTAAGAACAATATACTTGCTGATGCTAATTATAATTTAATTCCAGGATCAGGTATAAATCTAGAAAGATTTGTCTATAAAGAATATCCATCTGATACGCAACCCATTAAGTTTATAACTATTGGAAGGATAATGAAGGATAAAGGAATCGATGAACTTTTAGAATCAATAGTTAAAATTAAAAAAGAATTTGGTTCAAAAGTGGAGTTTCATATAGCTGGAAGTTATGATGACGTTTCGTATAAAGATAAAATAGACAGTTTAAATAAAGTTGGTACTATAAATTATTTGGGTCTAAGAAATGACATACCACAAATAATAGGGGATTATCATTGTATAATCCACCCATCATACCACGAAGGCCTATCCAATGTTCTGCTAGAAGCTGGAGCAACTGGTAGACCTGTTATTGCAAGTAATGTGCCCGGTTGCAAAGAAACATTTATTGATGGAGTATCAGGATTAGCAGTAAGAGTAAAAGATTCGGATGATTTGATTCGTAAAATAGAGGAGTTTATAAATATTCCTTATGAGAAAAAAGTACAAATGGGAAAAGCAAATAGGGAGCATGTTGAAAAGAACTTCGATAGGAAGATTGTAGTTCAAAAGTATATAGAGTGTATTGAGAAATACGCTAGATAGGTAGGAGCATTATGTATAGTTTTTTATATAGTAATTTAAAGGAAAGAAAAGAAAAAGTATCTGTAGTTGGACTTGGTTATGTAGGATTGCCTTTAGCAGTAGCACTGTCAAGAAAATATGATGTAATTGGATTTGATATAAATGGGCACAAGATAGACTTATACAGAAGTGGTCAAGATCCAACTAATGAAGTGGGTGATGAAGAGTTAAGTAAATCAGATTTAAACTTTACAAGCAATCCTCGCGACTTAAAGAAATCTAAGTTTCATATAGTTGCGGTTCCAACACCTATTAATCAAGACAAGACACCGAATCTAACACCCGTTGAAGAAGCTAGCAAATTATTAGGTCAAAATCTTACAAAAGGAAGCATAGTTGTCTACGAATCTACAGTATACCCTGGAGTTACAGAAGATATTTGTGCACCTATTTTGGAGAAAGAATCTGGATTAGAGTGTGGAGTGGATTTTAAAATTGGATATTCTCCGGAAAGAATAAATCCAGGGGACAAGAACAACAGGTTAGAGAATATAGTCAAGATTGTATCTGGTATGGATGAAGAGAGTCTTGAAATAATATATGAAGTTTATAACTCTATTATCGAAGCAGGAGTACATAAAGCACCGACCATAAAGGTTGCAGAAGCTGCAAAAGTAATAGAAAACTCACAAAGGGATATAAACATTGCCTTTATGAATGAGATTTCAATAATCTTTGATAAAATGGGAATAGATACCAAGTCAGTACTTGAAGCAGCATCTACAAAATGGAATTTCCTAAGTTTCTACCCAGGGTTAGTAGGTGGGCACTGTATAGGAGTGGACCCATATTATTTAACATATGCTGCAAACCAATATGGGTACAAAAGCGAAGTAGTACTTGCTGGTAGAAATATAAACGATAGTATGGGAATATATATAGCTGACAAACTTGTCAAAGCCTTAATAGGTGAAAAGAAAGATCTAAACACTGCCAAAGTTGGAATATTAGGCTTTACATTTAAGGAAGACTGCCCAGATACTAGAAATACCAAAGTATACGACATTGTAAAAGAATTAAATGAATTTGGAGTAAGTCCAATTATAGTAGATCCAGAAGCTGATAGGGAAGAAACAAGCGAAATTTACAATATTGATTTAGAAGATTTTGATAAGCTAAATGATTTGGATGCTCTAATAGTTGCAGTATCTCACAAGCAATTTAAAGAATTGGAAAAAGAAGATATTTCTTCTCTATTCAAAGATGGTAAGAAAATTCTTTTTGACTTAAAAGGGATCTATGATATAGAAGAATACGAATCAGATTATGATTATGCATATTGGAGATTGTAGGGATAAGAAATGGGATACAAAGATATAAAATTTGAAAAAGATAGTTTGTTTTTGGTTACTGGGGGAGCTGGTTTTATAGGCTCAAACTTATGCGAAGCTTTACTAAGCCTAGGGCACAAAGTAAGATGCCTTGACGACCTTTCTATAGGTAAGCAAGAAAATATTGACTTATTTATTGACAATCCTAACTATGAATTTATAAAGGGAGATATTTGTGACCTTGATACTTGTATGAGAGCTACTGATGGTGTGGGCTATGTACTCCATCAAGCTGCTTGGGGATCAGTGCCAAGAAGTGTAGAGATGCCTTTAAAATACAATGATATAAATATCAAAGGAACACTAAATATATTCGAAGCATCTAGACAAAATGGAGCGAAAAAAGTAGTGTACGCATCAAGCTCATCAGTATATGGAGACGAAGAGACACTACCTAAAAAAGAAGGTAAAGAAGGTAAGGCACTTTCTCCGTATGCACTAACAAAAAAAGTTGATGAAATGTATGCTAAAATATATGCAGATTTATATAATCTTGATACCTATGGTCTTAGATATTTCAACGTATTTGGCAGACGCCAAGATCCAGATGGAGCTTATGCTGCGGTAATACCTAAATTTATAAAACTACTACTAAATGATGAGAGCCCAACAATAAATGGTGATGGAACACAAAGTAGAGATTTCACATATATTGAAAATGTAATCGAAGCTAACCTAAAGGCACTGAAAGCGGATTCAAAGTATGCAGGGGAAGCCTTTAATATAGCATATGGTGGCAGAGCATATCTAAACGATATGTACGATACCATAGCAGAACTAATGAACAAAACTGACATAAAACCAATATATGGTCCAGATAGAGTCGGAGATATAAAGCATTCCAACGCTGACATAAGCAAAGCAAAAGAAATCCTAGGATATGATCCAGATTGGAGCTTTGAAGAGGGAATAAAAGAAGCCATAGATTGGTATGTGAAAAACCTGTAGTTGGTAGAATAATAAAGTTGGGAGCAAAAATGACAGATCCAATTCGAATACTGCATGTCCTAGGGAGAACAGATATAGGTGGAGCAGAATCGCTAGTAATGAGTATATATAGGAATATAGATAGAGAAAAGATTCAATTTGACTTTGCTATTCATACAGATGATAGATGCGATTTTGATGATGAAATAGAATCATTGGGTGGTAGAATTTATCATTTGCCTAGATATAAAGTGTATAATCATTTAAGATATATAAATGCTTGGAAAAATTTATTTAAGAATAACAACTTTCATGCTGTACATGGGCATATGAATAGTACTGCATCTATATATTTAAATATTGCTAAAAAAAGAGGGATTTCTACTATATCTCATATTCATAATGTAAATGGTGAAGGTGGATTAAAGAGTTTAATAAAAAATATATCTAAAAGAAACATTAGTAAAGTTGCTGACTATAAGTTTGCTTGTTCGCAAGAAGCGGGATGTCGGATGTATGAGAGCAATAGCAATGATTTCAAAATTATAAAAAATGGTATTGAAGTGGATAAATTTCTATTCAATAAATATGTAAGAAACGAGAAGAGGATAGAATTAGGAATAAAAAATAACGAAATCTTAATAGGACATGTAGGAAATTATCGACCAGTTAAAAATCATAGATTTCTGGTTGAGATATTTAATAATATTTTTAATGAAGATGAAAATTATAAATTAGCTTTGGTTGGATCTGGAGTTGAAGAAAAAGTAAGGGATTATATTGATGATAAAGCAAAAAATAACGTACTATTTCTTGGATCTAGATCTGATGTAAATGAATTGTTACAAGCTTTTGATATTTTTATTTTGCCGTCTAGCTATGAAGGACTTGGCTTAGTTTTAATTGAAGCACAGGCTGCAGGATTACAATGCTATGTTTCTAATAAAGTGCCTCAGGACGCAAAAATTACGAATAACATTAAATATATTCCAATAGATTCTAAAAATTCAGTAAAAATCTGGTCAGAGGAAATACTAAATAACAGCATTATTAAAAGAAATAATATGATTAATGAGATAAAAACTAGTGGTTATGATATTGCATGTGTCGCAAAAAAACTTGAAAGATTTTATTTGAATGTAGGTTAATTAAATGGTTAAGGTTCATGTATTATGAATTATTTGAGTAATGAGAGTAAAAAACTTAATAATATAATAACTGTACTACTGTTATCGTTCCCAATTTTTGCCAGATACTTTATTGTTTCAGATATGGTGAGTATACCGGAAGTTTTATCTTTCATATTATTAATATATGTATTAGTTCTAAATAATAAAAATATTAAAGTGGATAGGGCATTACTTCAATTTATATTGTTTATATTAACCCATACGCTAGTCTCTTTATTTTTCTATCCTAAAGAAATATCTATACAAATATTAGGAACAAGTATGAGGTTTATTTACCTATTAATATTACTAGGTGTATTAGCTTATAACTTTTTTGATATAGAGTTAGGGAAGAAAATCATTATTTTAATTACCCTAATTTTATCTGTATATGCATTCATACAGTATTTTTATGCAAAAAGAGGAATCGTACTAACAACTTACCTGCCTGGGCTAAAACATTTTGACACAACTGGTATATACAAAAATACGGATGATATTTTGCTTGACCAATTAAACTTAGGATTGGAATTCAGACCTAGATCTTTACTTAATGAACCAGCTCACTTTGCTACCTATATTATAAGCTCTTTAACAATAGTACTTTTTGATAATCGTGAAACTAAAAATTCATATTTTTTGATAGGCTTGATATTATCTTCTGCATGTTTATTAAGTAAATCATCAACAGCAATAATAATGATGTTCATTATATGGATTATATATATATACACAAGTATAGTTGAGGGTAGCAATAAAGATATGATGATAATAATATTGATTCTATTATCAATACTTATTATATATTCTTCCACTTCTGGATTCAAAACAATTGATTACTTTATTAATAGGACATTTGGAAACACGAGGAAGCTATCTGGTATTACAAATTCTTCTAGATTCGGAAGTCTTGGTAAATCATTTGATAACTTTAATAGTATTTTTAATGTATTTTTAGGGAAAGGAAATATCAAGATTGAAACTTATTTACCAGGATTATTTAGACTGTTCTATAATTTTGGTTTGATTGGTGTATTATTTTATTTTAATTTTGCGATAAAATCTTTCATTGGAGAAACCAAACTTCAAAAATGCCTTATATTTGTATTTTTAATTATGAATATTGGAACAGAAATTATGTTTGGTTATTTTATGTATCTATATATACCTTTTATTTTTCATAAAAAGAAAGAAACTTAATATAATACATATATTATTATATTTAATGTATTACATTTTAAGATGCTTTAGAGGTGGAAAATAATTAATTATTTATTTTATAAAAATTGTAATAATTCATAATATACAAGGAGAAGAAATGAATGAACAAGAAATTGATTTAATTGAACTGTTTAATAACATTAAAAAACATACATTACTAATCATTATTTTGGGTCTTTTGATAGGGGGGATTTCTTATGGTATTTCTTCATTTGTACTCACACCAAAATATGATTCGAATGCAACTATGATAATTAGTAATTCTACTAACGTGGATAGTCAAAATATGCCACAGGCTAATGTAGAGCTTAGTCAAATTAATGCTAACAAAGCTCTTATTTCCACCTATTCAGAGATAGTAAAGTCTAGGGGTATTGCTGATAAGGTTATTAGTAATCTAAATCTTGATATGGATTATGAAGAATTCTCAGAAAAGGTGTCTATTGAGTCTGTGAAAGATACTCAGATCATATCTGTGATGGTAGTAGATACAATACCTGAGAGAGCTCAGGACATTGCTAATGAGACTGCGAATATCTTTAAGGATTCTATTGGTGACATAATGAAGGTTGATAATGTTCAGATACTTGATGGTGCGACATTACCAGAAAAACCTTCATCTCCAAATATTAAGAAAAATACTGCTATTGGAGTTGTTTTAGGACTTATTCTTGGAGTTATGATTTCTATTTTTAAAGAACTTGCAGATACAACTATCAAGTCCCAAGATGATATTAACAAGTATTTTGACCTACCAGTTATTGGTATTATTCCAGATAAGAAGCAAGGATAAGATTATGGGAAAGAAAAATAAAAATTATTATAATTCCTCAATGTATGATGAGGCTATCAGATCAGTGAGAACTAATATCCAGTTTTCTGGTGTTGATAAGGAAAACAAAATAATATCTGTTACTTCAACTAAACCTGCTGAGGGTAAGTCTACTGTTTTGTATAATTTGGCCAAGTCTTTTGCAGAAAACGGTGATAGGTCTATACTTCTTGATTGTGACCTTAGGAGTCCATCTATAGGCGAGATTGCTGGTGTGAATTTTAACCTTGGCGTTACAAATTACCTTACTGGCAAAGCAGATATTAATGATGTTATTATTAAGGATAGGGAACAGGCTAATCTAGATTTGATTCTTACTGGTCCTATCCCACCAAATCCATCAGAGATGCTTGCTTCAAAGGTTTTTGCAAATCTTATCAAAAACCTTGCTGAAACATATGACTATGTATTCATAGATACTCCTCCAGTGGGACTTTTTACAGATGCATCAATAGTTTCTACCCTTTCTGACGGCATGATATATGTTGTAAAATCATCTGATACCAAAAGGGAAGAGATATCCCAAGCCTTAGAAAATCTAAAGAGAGTAGATGCAAATATTTTAGGTATGGTTTTGACCCACGCTCACTTGAAGAAGAGCAAATACGGAAACTACTATTAAGATGATAGATATACACAATCATATAATATATGGAGTTGATGACGGGGCTAGAGACATTGATGAGAGCCTAAAGATGGTTGAGCTCTACCAAAAGGCTGGCTTTAACAAAATTATAGCGACAAGCCACTATGATAGGTCTAGATATATGGTAGATGCTGGGGAAATCAAAGAAAAAGTTGAGATTTTGTATGATGAAATTTCTAACCGTGATTTAGATTTCAAAATATATCCAGGTCACGAGATCCAGGTTGAGCTTGATATGATTAAGAAACTAAAAAATGGCGAACTATTAACTTTGAATGGTTCAAAGTATGTGCTTTGTGAGCTTTCATTTGTAAATAAGCCTAATTTCTTGAAGGACCTTTTTTACAATATGCAATTGGAAGGCTATATTCCAATCATAGCCCACGCTGAGAGATATCCCTATGTGGAGGACCACATAGAATGGCTTGAGGACTTTATCAAAGCTGGAGCTCTGGTTCAAATCAACTATGCATCAATAAGATCACATTCTGATATTACTAGGGAACTTTTGAAAAGAAATATGGTTCATATCATAGGGACAGATGCCCACCAATCAGAGTGGAGGAGCCCAGATATTTCATCCTACAAAGATGAGATAGAAAGGATAATCTCTAAGGAGAAATTTGATAAGCTTTCAACTATCAACCCACAAAAAGTGATTGATAATGACTTTATTTCTAGTGACTATGACAAAATCATTAGACCAGAAAAGACAAAGAGAAAAGGCATATTTAATTTTTGGAGAAAAAAATGAGAATAAGAAAATTTATTTATTCTGCTATTATTTTATTCGCATTGACTTCTTGCAACAAAGAAGAAGAACATTATGAGAGTAAAAATGTGAAGGTGGATTCAGTCTTTGACAAGGCTGATGATTCTAATGAATCCGACGCTGACAAAGATAAATCTAAAAATGAAGATAAGGCAAAAGAAGAGAAAAAAGAAGAAAAGCCAGCAGATGATAAAGCTGAAGACAATAATAAGGCGGAAGATAATAATCAACAAGGCAATAAGGACCCTGATAATAATACAAAGAAATATAGGGTTGAAAATGGCGTAAATATGAGATCTGAAGCTAATACGGATGCTGACAATATCATAGCTGTGATTGACCCTGGTACAGAGATTACAGGTCTTGAAGAGATTGAACAAAATGGCAAGATTTGGGTCAAGTTAGAATATCAAGGACAGACAGGATTTGTAGTCAAAGAATTGCTTCAAGAGGTAAATAATTAGCTTTATTTGAAAATTGTTTCTTTGGCAATATAATAATGGTAAGAGAAGCAACCTCTTGATCCCAAAAAAGCCCTTGAATTTTCAAGGATAAGGTAGAGGAAGAATCTCCATGAGAATCAAAAAAGACAGTAGTTGCCGCTACTGTTTTATTTTGCAAACTTTTCTAAAGAAATGTCTCAAGAGGAGATAACTAGCTTAGTTGAAAATAGACCATCAAGCAATATAATAATGGTAAGAGAAGCCACCTCTTGATCCCAAAAAAGCCCTTGAGTAATCAAGGATGAATGTAAAGGAAGATTCTCCATTAGAATCAAAAAAGACAGTAGTTGCAGCTACTGTCTTTTTGTTTTACTTGTCTTCGCATTTATAGACTATAAGGCTAGCTATAATAGCTACTAACAAAGGAAAAATAAAATTTTCCAAAATGTAAAGGATTATCTCCATTTAAATCACCTCCTTTCGGAGACAATTTAATTATATCATAAAAATCTACAAAGGCTTACAATATACTTGCGTTGATTGTGTATTTTTAAATAATATAATGATAGCATGACTGAAAAAATATTTAGACAAAAAATGTTATTAGGATTACTTTCGATTTCGATACTTACAGCTTGCGGACAAGTAGAGGAAAAACAAGCTCCTAAGGTTGTAAATTTGGAGGAAGAAAAAGAGCAAGAAAAGAAAGCGGAAGTTTCACTTGATGAACTATCTGCGTTCCTTTATGAGAAGCTTGATGGACAAAAATTGGTCAGAAATTATGGAGAAGATACTGGCTGGACTAACTTAGAACTTGGACCAGATGGGACATTTACAGGCTCCTACATGGGCAAAACCTCGGTAGATGGCTTTGATGGAGGCAGAAACTGGAAGGCAGCTGCATATTACCTGGGAGAAGAAATTCATTCATCAGATTTTAAGGGGAGATTTACCATAGTAAAACAGATCAATGACTATGTATATATGATGAAACTTGAAGACTTTGAAATAACCTCAGAATACGGTCTCCACGATGACATATACTTTAACGTAGACTTCGCTCTAGGTATGAAAGAAGACGCAGACTACTACCTATACATCCCAGGAACACCAGGAGATCTAATGCCAGGAGAAGACTCTAGACTGGATAAGAATTACAAAAAAGAAGACTCCACAGAAGACAAGAGTGAGGGTTTTATAATCTGGGAAAAATATGATGATGAAGTCTTCAATCAGCTAAGCTTGTAGAAGACTTAAAAGAAAGATCCTTCGATTTCAGCTCAAAATGACATTGGGGTTTTCATTGCCGAATGATAGGGTTTGGATTCCATTACCCTATTGTCATCCTCGAGGGAGCGAATGCGACCGAAAGATCCCTCCGTTCCACCCTGTCATCCCAGTGGGAAGCCTAACAAGGACTGACCGAAGGATCTCATAGAGAAACACTACGCCAGGAGATTCTTCTTTCGCTAGCGCTCAATCAGAATGACAGGGGAGCCGGGAAATATAACTAAGCTTAGAGGTGGAAAAAATTGGTGTTTTAAGATCTCATAATTTCGTTTAAAAAATCGCACTGTTTGAGCATAGCGAGTTTGCGATTTTTAGAAATTTGAGATTGTAAAAACCCAATTTTTGATGTTGATATTATAATCCGCCCCACGCGAGTGGCCGTTAGGGTGAGTTTGGTAGGGGCTTGGGGACCCTTTGGAGGGCGAACGCCAGCCAGTCCGGCGAGTGAGGACAACGCCCTTAAAGGGTCCCCAAAGGGGATAGGTGTGTTGTTAATATTATAAATATAGTTTGTTATAGTTTTTACAAAAATATTCTTTAAAAATGGATTCTTCGCTTTTGCTCAGAATGACACTGGGGTTTGCATTACCGAATGGTAGGGTTTGTTTTTCATCAAGAATGACATTTATACGGAAACTAAGTGCGGATGCACGAAATAGCTTTTTAAAAGCGAGTTTCCGTAGGAAAAAAGGGGTCTGTCCTAGATCGGCCGGACTGGCAATTGCTACCCCTAATTCCTATCCCCCGAGGTACGAAGTCACAGCCTTAAAAAATATTTAAATAAAAGATATTGATTACTAAAATAAAAGAAAAATATTTCTTTTTAATTTCTTTGTAAAGATCCTTCGGTCGGCCCTCAAGGGCCTTCCTCGAGGATGACAGAGGGGAGAGCTAGAATGTGTTTTTTTCGCTAAGCAAGGAGTATACATTTGTTCCAAACCACTCTAGAATAGGGCTTTATAATCCCATGCTTTTGCCATTATCCGTAATCACATCCACCTCACTGTCATGTTTAATGACCTACCATCCATTTTTGAAAAAAATGGATGGTAGGTCAGATATCAGATTGTTTCAAATCTGTGATTTGTCAAAATCTGATTGAGCGAATGCGAAACATCTTTCATACAAACACATTCTTTGTAAAGATGGCCCTATAAGGCCTCTCTCTATGATGACAGGTGTTTGGACTGGCAAAGTAGAGAATGTGCTTATCAAAAATACCATCATTTCAATAATAGGGGAAATTAAAAAGGGGTTAGTTATACTTCCCCTTTTTTCAATATCCTCATTGCCCAAAGTATGGCAATGATTGATACTCCTACATCTCCAAATATTGCCAGCCACATATTGGCTTTTCCTAAAAATCCTAGGATTAGTATTACTAGTTTTACTAGCAATATGAATGTTATGTTTTGTCTGACAGTTCTATTGGTGATGTCTGATATTTTCATTAATTCATTTAGTTTTGCAAATTCGCCATTTACTACCAGGATATCTGATGATTCTATGGCAAGGTCGCTTGCTGTTTCTCCCATGGAGATTCCCACACTTGCATTGGCAAGGACTGGAGCATCGTTTATTCCGTCTCCTACAAAGACTGTTTTTTCTCCCTTTGTTTCAAATTCTTTTAAAACTTTGAGTTTTTCATCTGGCATAACTTCTGCATAATAGTCTGTAAGTCCGAGTTTGTTTGATGTTTCTTTTACGACTTGTTCGCTATCGCCAGATACTACTAGGACTTCTTTGAAGTGATCTTTGAGGTTATCTATAGTTTCTTTTGTATTTTCCTTGATATCGTCTTCTATTATTACTTTTGCGGCTAGATTTCCATCTATAGAAAGATATATTGACCTATCTTTTTCTTCTTCTTTGTAGCCCACATATTTTGCTGAACCAATTTTGATTTCTTGGTCATTTTGGTTGATGGCTTTGACCCCAAGGCCTTTTTCGTTTGTTACATTTTTAAATAGATCTGGTTTTTTTTCTCTATCTAAGCTTTCTACCACTCCTTTGGCTATTGGATGGGTGCTCAAAAGTTCTATATTGTAGATGTAATCAAGGGTTTCTTCCTTATCATAATCTCCAAAATATTTGACATCTTCTACCTTGAATTTGCCTGTTGTGAGAGTTCCAGTCTTGTCTGTCAATAGGACTTGGGCCTGGTTGAGGCTTTCAAAGTATTGGCTTCCCTTGATGAGTATCCCATTTTCACTAGCAAGGCCAAGGCCTGACATAAAGGTAAGTGGTACTGATAGGACAAGAGCACATGGGCAAGATAATACTAAAAATGTTGCAGCACGTAGCAAGTAATCATTCCAGGCTCCACCAAAAAATAAGGGAGGCACCAGTGCAAGTAAGATTGCAAGTACAACTACAATTGGTGTATATACCCTTGCAAAACGAGTTACAGTTTTCTCACTTTCTGACTTACTTCCTGCTGAGTCTTCGATAAGTTCCATGATTTTGGCAGCTACAGAATCTTCAAATTCTTTTTTGGCTTCCATTTGTATGATTCCTTCTGTCATAATAGATGAAGAAATAATCTCAGATCCAACTTCAAGTTCAACTGGCATAGATTCGCCTGTTACAGATGAGGTATCCAATAGCCCGTGACCCTTGGTTACAATACCGTCAACACCGATTTTTTCGCCATCACGGACTAGGAGTATATCGCCAACTTCGACATCATCTAGGTCGATTTCTGTAGTACTTCCGTCTGGATTTACCTTATTTGCTACTTCTGGCACCAAGTTTAGTAGTCCTTTGATATTTTCTCTAGACTTATGGGTGGCAATTTCTTCAAAAAGCTCACCAAAATTATAAAAGAGCATTACAGCGACAGCTTCAGTATATTGGCCGATTGCAAAGGCTGTGATTGTAGCAATAGACATCAAGAAATTCTCGTCAAGAGCTTGTCCACGCTTAAGCATTTGAAATGCTTCTTTTAGAATATCAAAAGCCACCATTATATATATTATTGCAAATACTATTATTATATATGGACCAGAAACGTATCTATGATGATAAATACCTAGGACAAAAGTGAGGATGGCAATTACAATCAATCGCTTAAGCTCACTTTTGTGTTCATCTGTCATTGATTTAAACATACTATTTGGCCAAAAATACTGTTCCTGGTTCTAACTTGTCAGCAATTTTATTAGCTTCATCTAGGATTTGGTCAGGATTTGCATCATCCTTAACTTCAAGCTTTAATTTTTCTGTCAAAAATGATAGGTTGGCATCCTCTACTCCGTCAATATTTTTGACAGCTTCTTCTATTTTTGCTGCGCAATTTGCACATAGTGATTTGCTTTCTACTTTATATTTTAATCTCATAACTTACTCCTTAATATGTTCAATTCCTGTCTTAAAAATCGTCTTTACATGGTCATCGGCAAGTTCGTAGTACATTGATTTGCCACTTCTCTTGGCTCTGACCAAATTGTTATCCTTCAAACTTTTTAGCTGGTGGCTAATAGCCGACTGGCTCATATCCAAGGCCTCCGCAATTTCGCCTACAGCAGTAGGTCCACTAAAAAGCACATTCATGATCCTAAGCCTAGTTGAATCGCCAAAAACCTTAAAAAGATCAGCTAAATCAAATAAAATTTCTTCATCTTTAATGCTTAACATTGTCACCTCTGTTCATATGAATATGTGTTCATATATATTATAGCAGATATTTACATTATGTCAAAGTTTATATATGTTATGATAATTTTACATTTATAATTTATTTAGTGGGTAAATAATTCTCAAGGAGGCCAGTATGGTAGAAGAACTTTTTACAGTGAAAAATTTAAAATCGTGGTATGACCCAGAAAAAAATATCTTAGATGGGTGCAGTTTTAGTCTCAATCAAAATGAAGTCGTGGCACTTGTAGGCAGTAATGGTTCGGGGAAAACAACCCTTATCAAAACTATTATGGACATACATCCTAATTACAAGGTGGATGAAATTAGTTTTATGGGCAAAAATTCTGATTTCAAAGACCCATACTTTAAAGAAAATAGGCTGGCAGTTTTTTCAGATGATAAAGCCTTTAGATACTGGAGTTTTTGGGAATATGCAGATTTTTTGTACAAAATATATGGCAAAGAAATCGATGAAACTTACATAGAGTCCTTGATGCAGGGTTTTAATTTTAATAAATATGAAAACTACATACTAAAAGATCTATCTATGGGAAATGCCAAGAAATTTTATATTATAGCTGCTCTTGGCCTAAAATTACCTTTTTTAGTATTAGATGAGCCTGTAGATGGCCTAGACTTTGAATCTACTGTGTTTTTGTACCAAGAGTTAAAAAAATACAAAAAATATGGTTCGATTTTTATGTCTACCCATATTCTAGAGTCAATAAATGAAGTTGCTGATTCATACATACTACTGCACAATGGCAAACTTAGCGAGAAAAAACCAATAGTTGAAAAATTGAGTTCTGATGAAATTATGAAATCTTTTGGAGTGGAAAATGTTTAAACTTTTTACCAAAGATCTTCTTGATAGGCAAAGGTTCTTAAAATATTTTATCTACGCTATAGTTGCCTATGCCGTCTTAGATGGACTTTTAAAAAATAGGCAAGATATTGTCTTTAACGAAAGATTTCTAATTTTTGTAGCAGTTGCCCTAGTTGGATCAATTTTTTATTATATTAGAGGATATGTTGCAAATGATAGAATTTTATCTTATTATGCCTTACCTGTTAGCACTCAGACTTTAAATAGAAATTTTATCCTTGCTATATTAATTGATACAATTTTTAGTAAATTAATCTTAGTTTTTATAGCCTTATATCTACTAAAGGCCCCATTTGATTTTTATGTAAAAGTTACCTTTATTATGTTGGTTATTACTTTTTTTGCTTCAGCAAGTAATACTTTAAATCTTTCCCTGGGGAAATTTTTGCTTATTTTAGCCATATCTCTTATAGCCTTATATATGATAATAAATTATAGTTTGCTCTATGGTGGTATAGCTTGTCTAGTTACTATTGCGATATCTTCAGTATTATTTAAAGATATATATTTTTCTACAAGAACTAATACAAAAATTAATAAATTACATATAAAGAATTATTTCTTAAAATTTGCTCTTGCTGAAAGTGTATATATTATAAACTCTATTTCGCTTATAGTCATGATAATATTTGCATCTCTTGCTCTTCCTGAAGCTATGGGACTAGTTATTGCCTTTGCAGTTGGAGCTGTAAACACTCCACTATTGACTATGTTTTCATCAAGTGAAGCTTTGAGAAGCTATGATAAAATGTTTCCAAATGTAACCCTACAAAAAGATTATATCAAAGTCCTAGCCCTATATTTTGTAATTATAAATACCATAATTGTAGTGATTAATTTTAATAAAGTCCAACCAACTTATTTGCTAATAGTAAACATGGTAATTGTAACAATAATAGAAGTTTTTGTATCATATAAACTCGAAAGTCTAAGGCCTATAACAAATACAAAGACACAAAATGAAATCTGGAAACATCCAAGAAAGTATATCTTACCAATAATTGTTTTTGTAATCAGTTTTTTAGTACTAATAATGTTTAAGACATTCTAAGTATAAATTTTAATAGAAAGGAGATAATTGATGACTAATAGTTCTAAAGCTATAAGAATTATCGTTGGTATAATTTGGCTAGTAGCTGCATATTTTATATATAAACAAAACCAACCAATTTTTGCAGTAGTTTCTGTAATACTAGGAATTCTATTTATTGTCATGGCATTTAGAAATCCATCAGATAATGCTAATGGCAGGAAGAGAAATAGAACAAAATATTTCTTTTAATTACTGACTTGATAAAACTCCTTTTGGGAGTTTTATTTTTTTGGGTAAGTATATTATATATGAAAAAATATAAGGAGATATTATGAACAAAACTAAGATTCAACAAATTATAGGAATTGTAGCTATGCTTTTCTCAGTTTATATGTTTTTTGATAAACGTGGGGGAGTAGGATTTATTGTATTTTTGATAGGTGCAGTAGTATTCGGACTTGGTAAAAAGGAAGAAAAAGAAAATCAAAATTACGTTCCTAGATAAAAATTTTAGCCTTCCCAAGCGGAAGGTTTTTTTGTACATATTTAACAATGGAGGAATATTATGAATGAGAGAAAGCTTTTAAGTATACTTGCCATAGTTTTTATAAGCATATCCGTTTTTATGTTTTTTACTAAAAAGGGTGGCATGGGATTTCTTGTGTTTTTAATTGGACTTGGCCTATATATATTTAGTAGGCGAGGGACTGATTATAGATCAATGTAAAAAGGACCCCTATGGGCCCTTTTGTGATTATTTGTGAAGTATGTCTCCACTTTCTGCATCAAGTTCTACATCATCGCCATCTTCAACGTCGATGCTGTATACTATTTTGCCTTCGTCATTAGTTTCTATTTCGTATGATTTTACATAGCCTTTGTTGTTTTCAAGTGCTTTAGCCATAGCTTCTTTTGGAGCTAGGATTTTAGTAAAGTCGATTGCTGTGTCATTGTCTTTATCATCATCAACTTCTTCCTCTTGACCTAGGATTTCGCCACTTTCAGCGTCAATTTTTGCTTGATATTCTTTTTCGCCGTCAAATCCTTCTATAGAGTAAGCATAAACTCCGTCATCTTCGTCAAGTTCTACACTGTTGATTTCAAGACCTTCAGCTGTGAAAGTTTCTTTGAATTTTGCTACAGCATCATCAAGACTTAGAGCGAATTCTTTTTCTTCTATGCCAGATTTTAGGTCGTCAACTTTTTCTTCTACGCTATCCTTTGCCTTGTCAACTTCTTCTGTGACTGCAGCTTCGGTATTGCTTGCGGCATCCTTGACATCTTCTTTGGCTTTGTTGGCACTTTCGTTACCACAAGCAGCTAATACTGCTGCCAAAGCTAGAGCAGATGCTCCGTATTTTAGGTTTTTAATTTTCATTATTCTTCCTCCTTAAATTGCATATTATTAATATACCCACTTTATAATATTAATCAATAAATTAATATAATAGAAAAATCTAGAGAGGTTTATTTATAAAACATAAATTGTATTTACAAAAGTGTTCTATGCTAATTTATTAAGATGATAGGAAGATACTTGTTCTTTGATTTGGTCAAGACTTGTGTTTTCGTCTATAGTTACTGCTATCTCAACACTTGATTCAACTAGGGGAGAGCCAGCTAGTAGGACATTTTCCTTAAGGTTATCATCTAGCATATCATAGGCCATCTCACAGTTCATCATTGATGATCCAAGGTCAAAGAATACTACTACTCCATCCTCAGCAAGTCTTGTCATTTTTTCGTTGATTTCTTCAAAGTTTGAACCAAGTTCTCCATCTTCTGTTCCACCAGAGTATTCGATATTGACATCAGCAGCCATTTGGCCTACTAATTCTTTTAACCCTTCCGCTAATTTATGGCTGTGGCTTGCTATTAGTATATTAATCATTGATAGCTCCCAAAGTTTCTTTGATTAGGATATAAGAACTTGCTGCACCTGGGTCAATGTGGCCAATAGACCTTTCTCCAACGTATGATGCACGGCCTTTTTTAGCTTTGATGTCCTTGGTTTTTTCCATGGATTCTTCTGCTATTTTAATAACCTCATCAAAAGATTTGCCAGCATTTAGGGCTTCTGCAACTGGCTCTAGGACATCTACCATAGTCTTATCGCCAACTTCTGCCTTTCCTCTTTGTTTGACTCCCTCAAGACCAGCTGTAAATGCTTTGTTTAGTTCATCACGGGTCAAATCTTCTACATCCTTGAGGCTTGCAGCAAATTTCATAAAAAATGAACCATAGAGAGGGCCAGAGGCTCCGCCTACCTTGGATAGCAAAGTAGTAGCTACTTTATTAAACAAAGTTTTGTAATCATCAAAGTCAGCTTCTAGAGCTTCCTTGGTAAAGCCAAAGCCTTTTGCCATATTTACGCCGTGGTCAGCATCTCCTATGGACCTATCTAGGTCTGTGAGATAGTCCTTGTTGGCTATGATTTCATCTGCTGCTTGTAATATTAGAGTTTTTACATTATTAACTTGCATATATTTATTTCCTTACTATGTCTACTTCTTGGTCTAGGAGGGCTAGTCTTTGGTCGTCAACCTTGTATAAGGTGATTGAGAATCCTGCCATATCCATACTGGTCATAAAGTTACCTACATAAGTGCGAGCAATTTTGATGTTTTTCTCAGCTAGGTAATCAGCAATGCTGTTGTTTATGACAAATAGTTCCATCTCTGGTGTAGCTCCCATACCATTTATCATGAGGGCATATTGGCTATTTGTATCTGTCACTTCAACTAGGAGCCTATCGATCATTTCTTTTGTGATTTCATCTGCTGATTTCATTTCTTCTTTTTGGATGCCCTCTTCACCGTGGATGCCGATTCCCATTTCGATTTCGTTTTCATCTAGGCTAAAGGATTCCTTGCCATCTGAAGGGTTGGTGCATGGTTTGCTTGCCATACCGATAGATTTGATGTCTTCTACAATTTTATCAGCCATTTCCTTGATTTCGCTTAGGCTAGCTCCGTTTTCTGCCATGGCGCCAAGGGTCTTATGAACAAAGATTGTTCCAGCTACCCCACGTCTGTCTTCCTTGTTTTCTACTACTATATCATCGTTGGTAATCACATAGTCGACTTCTATATCTTCCATTTCTGCCATTTCCTTGGCCATTTCAAAGTTCATAACATCTCCCTGGTAATTTTTCACTACCATAAAAACTCCCTTGCCAGAGTCAGCTCTTTTGATAGCTTCAAGTACTTGGTCTGGGGTAGGGGATGTGAATACATCTCCAGCTATGGCACAATCAAGCATGCCCTTGCCAACATAACCAGCATGAGCAGGTTCGTGACCGGAACCACCACCTGATATTAGACCAACTTTGCCAGCAACTGGTGCATCTTTTCTTGCAATGACACTAGTGCCTTCGATTCTTACGATTTTTTCTGGATTTGCCTTTACCATTCCATCTAGCATTTGATTAATTATATCTTCTGGCTTGTTTATAATCTTTTTCATATCTACCTCCGATTATAATATTCTTTTTATGATATATACCCATCTAGGTAGATAATAATGATTGAAATATTGTCCTTTCCGCAGTATATTTATGAATATGAGAATAGTAATACAAAGGTCAAAGTAAGTCAAAAACTTTGACTTTTTCATTGATATATAAAGAAAGGATTAATCTTTGAATAAATTTAAGATAAATTCCGAATACAAACCAAGAGGTGACCAGCCAGAGGCTATTGCTAAGCTTGCTAAGGGCCTTAAGGAAGGTAAAAAGCACCAAATTCTAAGAGGGGTTACAGGTTCTGGCAAGACCTTTACCATGGCAAATATAATCGAGGAGGTCCAAAGGCCAACCTTGATTCTTGCCCACAACAAGACCTTGGCCTACCAGCTGTTTACAGAGTTTAAGGAGTTTTTCCCAGACAATGCTGTGGAGTATTTTGTTTCCTACTACGACTACTACCAACCGGAAGCCTATGTAGCTGCAACTGATACTTATATTGCCAAGGATTCTTCTATCAACGATGAGATCGACAAGATGCGCCACTCTGCGACCATGGCTCTTTTTGAGAGAAGAGATGTTATAATCGTGGCATCTGTTTCTTGTATCTATGGTCTAGGTGACCCAATCGACTACAAAGAACTAGTCGTATCCTTGCGCCCTGGCCAAGAGATCGCTCCGGAAGAAGTGATGAGAAAATTAATAGATGTTCAATATGTAAGAAATGACATTGACTTTGAGAGAGGGACTTTCAGACGTCGTGGAGATATACTAGATATTTTCCCAGCAGGTTTTGACCAAAAAGCCATCAGAGTTGAGTTTTTTGGTGATGAAATCGAGGAGATTTCTGAGTTTGATTCCCTAACAGGAAAGGTGACAGCGAAGCTAAGCCACGGCTACATTTATCCTGCCAGCCACTACGCTACAACTAGTGAAAAGACAGAGCGTGCCATTGTTACTATCGAAGAAGAATTAGAAGAACGTCTTGCTGAGCTAAATAGTCAAAACAAGCTTTTGGAAGCTCAAAGGTTGGAGCAAAGAACTCGCTACGACATAGAAATGCTAAAGGAAATAGGTTTTTGCTCAGGTATAGAAAACTACTCCAGACACCTAAGCCAAAGAGCACCAGGATCTAGACCATATACCTTGATAGATTATTTCCCAAAAGATTTTGTCCTTATGGTTGACGAATCCCACGTATCCATCCCTCAAGTAGGGGGCATGTATGAGGGAGATAGGTCCAGAAAGCAAAACCTAGTCGACTATGGTTTTAGACTTCCATCAGCCCTTGACAATAGACCTTTGAAATTCCATGAATTTGAAGGTTTAATCGACCAAGCAATCTATGTTTCAGCAACCCCAGGTCCTTACGAAATGGACAAGACTGGTGGAAAGATGGTAGATCAAATCATTCGTCCTACAGGGCTATTAGACCCACTTGTTGAAGTTCGTCCAACAGAAAATCAAATCGACGATCTAATGGAAGAAATTAACAAGACCACAGAAAAGGGCGACAGGACTTTGGTTACAACTTTGACCAAGAAAATGGCCGAAGATTTGACAACCTACCTAACTCAAAATGGAGTAAAGGTAAAATACTTGCACTCAGATATCAAAACTATAGAAAGATCTGAGATTATAAGAGAGCTTAGACTTGGAGAATTTGACGTACTAGTTGGCATCAACCTCCTTCGTGAGGGTATAGATATACCAGAAGTTAGCCTTATAGCCATACTTGATGCTGACAAGGAAGGCTTCCTCAGGTCAGAAAGATCCCTTATCCAAACTATTGGTCGTGCTGCTAGAAACAGCGAAGGCCATGTAATCTTATATGGGGATTCTATAACCAAGTCTATGAAAATTGCCATGGATGAAACAAGCCGTCGTCGTGAGATCCAAATGGCCTTCAACGAAGAACATGGTATAGTACCAACTACAATCAGGAAAAATATCGGCGAAATGATTCAAGTAACCAAAGAAACAAAAGAAGAGGAAGTTGAAGAATTTAGCCGCGAAGATATAGATACAATATTGATCAATCTTGAAAGTCAAATGTATAAGGCAGCAGAAGAGCTTGACTTTGAGAGAGCTGCCAACATTCGTGACCAAATCAAGTCTATGAAAGAAAATTTCCAAGGAGCATAAATTGACAGAACACGACATAGTTATAAAAGGTGCTCGCACCAACAACTTAAAAAATGTCAACATAACTCTGCCACGCGATAATATGATAGTTTTTACTGGGCTTTCCGGATCTGGGAAGTCCACTTTGGCCTTTGACACAATTTATGCCGAGGGACAGAGGCGCTACGTAGAAAGTCTATCATCCTATGCTAGGCAGTTTTTGGGCAATGTTGACAAGCCGGATGTGGATAGCATAGAGGGACTTTCCCCATCTATATCCATAGACCAAAAGACAACCAATAGAAACCCAAGATCAACTGTAGCAACAGTTACAGAAATATACGACTATTATAGGCTGCTCTATGCCAGAATTGGCGATGCTTATTGTCCAGTTTGTGGCAAGAAAATCGAAGCCCAATCCATAGACCAAATGGTAGACCATATCCTGGAGTTGCCAGAAAGGACTAGGATACAGATCCTTGCTCCTATGATAAAGGGCAAGAAGGGCCAACATAAAAAGGCTCTAGAAAATATCCAAAAACAAGGATTTGTGAGAGTTATCATAGATGGAGAAAAATACGACCTGGCAGAAGAGATTGAATTATCCAAAACCAAAAAGCACGACATATCAATTGTCGTAGATAGGATTGTCATCAAAGAAGGCGTCAATGCTAGACTTACAGATTCTTTGGAAACGGCCTTAGGCCTTGCTAATGGCTTGGTCATAATCGATGTCATAGACGGAGAGCCTTTTATGATGAGCTCCAAGCTTGCCTGTCCAGACGGCCACGTGAGCCTGCCAGAGATTACACCGAATATGTTCTCCTTCAATGCACCAATAGGCATGTGCCCAGACTGTAATGGTCTAGGTTTTCACCTACAAATTGACCCAGAGCTTGTAATCCCACAGAAAAATCTTTCTATAGATGAGGGGGCCATTGATGCCTATGCTGGTTCTGCCAAGGGTTCATACTATTACGAAACTATCAAGGCCATATCCGACCATTATGATTTTCCAACTGATAAGCCAATCAAAGATGCTCCACAAGAGATGATAGATGATATCCTTTATGGGACCGACTACGAGCTAAACTTTGTCTTTGACTCCAGATTTTCTGGCAGAAAGAGATACAAGGGCAAATTTGAAGGAGCTATCACTAACCTATCTGACAGGTACGAAAGGTCAAACTCTGATTCACTAAGGAAAAGAATTGGTGAATTCATGGGCGAAGAAGAATGCCACACCTGCCACGGAGACAGGTTAAAGCAAGAAGTTTTGGCCATCAAAATAAACGAGACAAACATATCAGATTTGACCAAACTTTCTGTAGAGAAGTCTATAGAATTTTTTGATAAACTAAAATTATCAGAAATGAAAGCAAAAATAGCAGAGCTAATCGTAAAGGAGATTAAGGCGAGATTAAAGTTCCTAAATGACGTAGGCCTTGGCTACCTAACCCTAAGCCGTGCTGCATCAACCCTTTCTGGAGGAGAAAGTCAGAGGATAAGACTGGCTACCCAGATTGGCTCGGGCCTTGTGGGAGTATGCTATGTCCTAGATGAGCCATCAATAGGACTACACCAAAGAGATAATGACAAGCTAATAACCTCCCTAAGAAATCTCACAGATATAGGAAACACCCTAATTATCGTAGAACACGACGAAGATACCATTCGTGAAGCTGACTATATAGTAGATATAGGTCCAAAGGCTGGAGTCCACGGGGGAGAAGTTGTGGCCAAAGGAAGCCTAGATGACATTATAAAAGCCAAAAATTCTATCACAGGCGACTACCTATCTGGCAGAAGAGAAATCCCAGTTCCTAAAACAAGAAGAAGCTCGGACAATTTTATAGAGATTAAGGGAGCCAAGGAAAACAACCTCAAAGATATAGACGTTAAGATACCTCTTGGCGTCTTGACATCTGTGACAGGAGTATCAGGTTCGGGAAAATCTTCACTGATAAATGAAATCCTCTATAAGTCTGTTACAAGAAGGCTCAACAAAACCAAGGTTCGCCCAGGCAAGCACGACGATATCCTAGGTCTTGATCAAATCGACAAGGTCATAGCCATTGACCAATCCCCAATAGGAAGGACTCCGAGGTCCAATCCTGCAACCTACACCAAGGTCTTTGACAATATCCGAGATGTATTTGCCATGACCAACGAGGCCAAGATGAGGGGCTATGCCAAGGGCAGATTTTCCTTCAATGTAAAGGGTGGACGTTGTGAAGCCTGCAAGGGTGATGGTACAATCAAGGTAGACATGATGTTCTTGCCAGATGTATATGTGCCATGCGAAGTTTGCCATGGTAAGCGCTACAACCGCGAGACTTTAGAAGTCAAATATAAGGGCAAAGATATATCAGAAGTTTTGGATATGACAGTTGAAGAAGGCATAGAATTTTTTGAAAACCACGCCCCAATTGTCAGAAAACTCCAAACCCTCTATGATGTAGGACTTGGCTATATCAAGATTGGCCAACCATCCACAGAACTATCTGGTGGAGAGGCTCAAAGAGTAAAACTTGCCACAGAACTTGCCAAAGTAGGCACAGGCCAGACCCTATATATACTCGATGAGCCAACTACAGGCCTACACATGGCTGATGTCCACAAACTAATAGAAGTCCTAAACCGTCTAGTTGACCAGAACAACACGGTGGTTGTCATAGAGCACAACCTAGATGTAATCAAAGTTTCTGACTACATTGTAGACCTAGGACCAGAAGGTGGAGATGGTGGTGGGACCCTGGTGGGAGCTGGTACTCCAGAAGAGATAGCAAAAAACAAAAAATCATACACGGGCAAGTACCTAAAGAAAATTCTTAAAAAATAGGAGAAAATAATGGGATTTGAAGATAAAAAAGACAACAAAGTAGACACAAAAAGAAACGGTAGACCAGTAAGCTTTTCAATGGGAGATGGTCAAGATTTCTATATAGACCTTCCAGAATCCATTCCAGGCCAAGAGGATGTGGCTAATGATGAAAGCGCAGAAGTTTCAGCAAAAGATTTAAGTAACAAGCTAAACAAGACAACAAAGGAAATCGAAGATCTACTAAAAAGTGTTGGTATTGACGATGTTTCAAAGATTTTAAATGAAGATAATTAATCAAGGCTGCTTCGGCAGTCTTTTTTTGTTTGAAAATATTTTTGACAAGTACACTTGGCATATGTATAATTAAATTACCAAGTATACTTGTCAAAAAGGAGAAAAATATGGATAGAGAAGAAATACTCGCAAAAAGCAGAAAGGATTATGAGAAAAATGATGAGTATCTCTTAGATGCACTGACAAAAGCAGGAAAGATTTCAAGTCAAGTTGGCCTAATAGTGACTGCCATTATAGTGGCTGGAGATCAATTTGTCTTCAATACTTACAATTATGGCGCCCAAGCTATATATTTTGCTATTATGGGGACTATGATTCTAGTCAGATACAAATACATCAGAGAAAAGAAAGACCTAGTTTTGGGAATTATTTTTGCCTTAGGTGGATTATTAAGTCTAGTAGCTCATTTTATGAGTTTCAACTAATAAGGTGAATCTATGAATGAAGAATTGATACTAAAAAATAGGCTCAAGGAAGTAAGAAAGGCCAAAGGATATTCTCAACAAAAGCTAGCCGACGAAGTTGGTGTTTCTAGAAACACCATAAGTTCCATAGAAACAGGCCAATTTAATCCGACTGCCAAGTTGGCCTTGATCTTGTGCATAGCCCTAGATGAAAAATTTGAAGATTTATTTTACTTTTAGCAATGATGATTTCATATAAATTTGGGTAAAAACTTAGAGAAGTATTAATTGTTTTTTAAAAATTATTAACTATAAAAGATAAAGGAGTAAAGCTATGATTGAGATAAAAAATGTATCTAAATCTTTTGGCAAAGTCCAGGCCTTAGATGATGTCTCTTTTACTGTTGAAAAAGGAGATGTTTTTGGCTTGATTGGCCAAAACGGCGCTGGTAAATCCACTCTATTTCGTTCAATGATGAATTTCTTTGACGATTACAGTGGAGAAATCCTCTACGATGGAAAACCAATGGCCAAAGTTCCCCTAGAAAAAATTGGATTTTTGCCAGAAGAAAGATCTCTTTCACCAAAAAAGACCATTGAAGAGGAAATCCGCTACTTTGCAAGACTTAACCAAATGGACAATATCCCTAAAGAAACTTTGGAAAAATGGTTTGATAGATTTGAAATCAAGGGCAAGTTAACAGACAAGATCAAATCCCTATCCAAAGGGAACCAACAAAAAGTCCAACTCTTGGCAGCAGTAATCTATAGGCCAGAATTTGTAATCCTAGATGAACCACTTTCAGGCCTTGATCCATACAATATCAGGCTATTGGAAGATATCATCAAAGAACTAAACTCCATGGGTATGACTATATTGTTCTCATCCCACAACATGGAAAACGTGGAAGCCCTCTGCAATAAACTTGTCATGCTAAAAAACGGCAAAGTTGTCCTAAATGGTACTCCAGCAGAGATTAGAAATACTTATCCAAGAGAGGAAATCTTGGTAGAAACAGATAGGGACTTGTTGCCACTTATAGATGGCAAGGTCAAATCTTACACTAAAAATGGCAATATTTGGAAACTTTACCTAAATGACCAAAACGATAGCAGAGAGATTTATGAATCAATCAAAAACCATATAGGTTTTGTTAGCCAATTTAGCCAAGCTGCTCCTACACTAAATGAGATATTTGCAAAGGTGGTGGAAAGTCATGAATAGAATGAAAATTGTAGCCCAAGATACTTTGATGAAGCAAATCAAATCAGGTTCTTTCTGGTTTATGATCTTATTCCCAATAATTATGATGGTCATAACCATGGCCATAGGATATTTTGCTAGTAGCTCTGGCAACGACATGGCAGTCATAGCAGATGAAAGTATAGCACCATACTTTGAAAACAACCCAGACTATGATTTTAGGCTTATCAGCGAAGATGAACTTGATAAGCTATTGGACGATAAGGAAATCTCATCCTATGCAAAAGTCAAAAATGACAATGGCCTAATAAAAGCTGACTATATGTCAGGCTCATCATCAATGGGCCAAAAACTAACCCTACAAGCAATACTTAGTCAAATACAAACAGACATCAACGCCCAAAAGGCTGACCTTAACCAGGAACAAATAAAGGCCTTAGGAAAGATGCCAGTAATCAATGAAATCAGCGATGAAAAAGAAGAAAATAGGTCAATGGGTATGATAATCTACTTCATCTTCTTATTTTTGATGTATATGATATCAATCAGCTTTATAAATGTAGTCCTATCAGAGACAGCTACAGAAAAAGGAACAAAGATGATAGAATTCATCTTCTCATCAGTAAGACCTGGAGACTATTTTGCAGGAAAAATGCTAGGAAACTTCATAGCAGTCCTCATACAAATGCTGACCTATGTAATATTTGGAGTCATAGGATTTAATATAGCAAAAGCTAAGGGCATACTAGATGGATTGCCAATAAACCTAGCCATGGGCCCAAACTTTACTCCGATTTTGATAGAAATGATACTCCTATTCCTACTAGGGATATTCATCTTCCTAATAGCAGCAGGCATGCTAGGATCATTTGCAACAAAAGTAGAAGACGCAGGCAAAATGGGCTCACCACTAATATTTTTAATAGTAATCCTATTTTTCCTAGCCTTCAACTTAATGAATAGAGGAGATGTAATGGTAGGCAAGGTCCTATCCTATGTACCATTTGCATCAACATTCTTTATGCCACTCAGACTACTAAACGGCTACGCCACAATAGCACAGGGAGCCATATCAGTAGTAATACTTTTAATATCAATATTATTAATGTACAAATTTGGAGAAAAAGTTTATAAGAAGAATATATTAAACTATTCAACAGATGGTTTTTTCAAAAGAAAAAAGAAATAAAAAAGTTTTTATAAAAAACTTTAAGAAAAAATGGAGCATATACTGCTCCTTTTTTTGATGGGAAATTATCTAAATTATCAGCATGACTAAGACACCCTCTTAATATCATCAATCGCTACAACATATACAAGATCTTATCCTAGAGGGAAGGTCTTTTAAAAAATAATAGAAGGATCTTTAAAAAGAAAGCAAAAAGAAAAAAATTTTCTTTCTCTTATTATTTAAGGAATGGATATCTTATGTTTTTTTTATTATTTAAGGCTGTACCGTTGCACCTCGGGGGATAGGAATTAGGGGTAGCGGAGACCCCTTTTTCCTTTCCCCCGATCCCCCTAAACCTTCTACACCCCCACCGCTCCTGCGGAGAGCAATGAGCAGTAGAAGTTTGCTCCGCAAATTCTTTTGTTTTAACTGTTAATGCATTACATGCTGCACCATATAGTATAAGTGTTTTTAAGCTTAGAGGAGGAAAAAATTGGTGTTTTAAAATCTCATAATTTCGTTTAAAAAATCGCATGTTTGAGCGTAGCGAGTTTGCGATTTTTAGAAATTTGAGATTGACAAAACCCTATTTTTGATGTCGATATAATACTTCGCTCCACGCGAAGTGGCCGTTAGGGTGAGTTTGGTAGGGGTTTGGGGACCCTTTGGAGGGCGAATCGGAACGCCCTTAAAGGGTCCCCAAGAGGGAGAGGTTAGAGTATATAATATTGTTATTTTAAGTGATTTATATAACTATTATTAATGAATGTTTATGGACACACCCTATATGATAAATAAAAAATATTTATTTCTAGTTTCTTGTTAAAGTTCATCCGGTCAGTCCTTAAAAGGACCTGCTTCAAGTCTGAGATGGTGTTCCTAGAGAATATAAATTAACTTTATGAGATGATATATCAAGAAAATATAATTTATATCATAAAAATAAAAGTTACTATTACTTTAAGAAAAGTTCTCAAAGTTTCTAACCTTGCCTTGCCCTAATATATCTCATAGGAGAATATATTGCCCAGGTTGTGTTCCATAGTAGGTCAGCGCCCATTATAATTTCAATCTTTCCATCATTTAATGCTGGGTTTACTTGGGCTTGGGGTAGGGTTATGGTGTCTTCGTCTATTTTGATGGTTAGGGCAGTTTCGTAGGTGAGCTTTTCCTTATCTAGACCTAGCATTTCCATTGTTTCTCTTCTGCCATCTTTGCCTGTTATCTTATCGAAGATATTTTGGCTTATTGATGTGACTGGCTTTGATGTGTCTAGGGCAGCTAGTACTCGCTCTCCCATGAAGTCAACATATAGGACTGGGGAATTTGGTTTATCTTTTGCTTTTGGATCTTTGAAATCATCTACTTGGACTTGGAAGTCGCCTATCTTGAGATTGCCCCTAAAGCATAGTTGAGAGATGATATTCCAGCCCAATATCATATCTGCAGGGAAGGCGTTGCCTTGTGGGTCTTTTATGAGGTCGAAATTTTCGTCTTTTGTCACTACTACTGGTGCTGATCCTATTTCAAGTTCACCTAGATTTAGTCTGATTCTTGCTCTTCTCCATCCCTTTTTGTCATCAATTGGCTTTTCGTCTATATAGTCTATGTCTATTTGTTCGGCTAGGGATTCTTTAATCAAGGTATTGCCCTTGGTGTCAAACATTGCTGTTACTGGTATGCCTCCTGCCTTTGCCTCTATGAAGACATAGTTTAGGTATTTTGCATCAGAAAGTGCTATTTTTGTAAATTTCATTTTTTCTCCTTAATATTTGTGTTTGCTAAAAGCTTATAATGTCTTGTTGATTACTTCTATTTTTGTAATAGCCTTGCCATCAGTATAAAAAACATACTGGGTATTGTTGCCTGCATCAAAGACAAGGCTAACTTGGCCATTTTTGTTCTTTTTGCCAATGGACATTCTTTGAGGATTCTGATTTTGCTTATCAATTTTCTTAAGCTCATCTATACCTTGGCTTAGGAATATATTGCCAATGCTTAGGTCAAGGCTCTGATCACTTGTGATTTTTGCGATTTGCCCATCTTTGATATCCACATCAAAGTCATTAGTATTTTTGATTACAAATTCTATATCATTAGCATTTTCATCTTTCAAAAACGGGGAATGTAGTTTTATCTTATACTCCTCATTTGGAGCTAATATCTTATCGTCCGTATCTGCATCAAAATTGGCCCCCAAAAGCTCTTCTATCTCGGCTATGGTTTCTGGGAACTTGACACTTTGGCCAAATACTACGAATTCTCCCTCCACATAGGACTTATCCCTCATAAAATCTTTGGAAAATATTGCAGCTGATACTAGCTTGTCATCGGAAAAATATAGGGAAACATAGTCATTTTTCGTTTGATAATTGAGACTTTTTTCCTTATCAGTACTTGCTTCTTCTTTATAATAATCATCCAAGAGCTTCATAGCCTTGGAGTAATCATCTCCAAATCTGAGACCGTTGATCTCAAAGTCATTATTTAGGGCAGAGTTGATATAAATTTCTGTAATAAGTGCATCCTTGGTAGGAATTTTCTTCTCGCTGTTATTTTTAAAAGACCCACCAAAGTCGGTATTAGCCGAGGAGAAGTTTACCATCAACTGTTCGTCCTTGTTCAAAGTTTCCTTGTAATAATCATTTTCGACTAGCTTTATACCACTTTTTGTAAAATCACTATACTTTAAAGGGAGTTTATAATTTATGCCAGCTAGGCTAAAACTATTTTCCACTTTCTTAGGACTCTTTAGGGGAGCCAAAGAAGTTTTATTATTCTCCTTGGGATTTTGCCCACATGATGATAAAATAATTATAAATAAGACTAACAAAATTTTCTTCATATTTTTTCCTACAATTTTAAAAGTTAATATAATTATAATACATTTTCTTTCATAAAAAAAGGCTGAATTTGAACAATGCAACCAGGAGTTTACAAATTTCCAAAGCCGATTGCTGGTATGCACCTTTAAGATTTAATAAAATAATAGCAGAAAAACAAAGGAGGAATTTATGATACTCGCAGATAAAATTATAAATTTAAGAAAAAAAGAATCTATGACCCAAGAAGACCTGGCCCAAGAGATTGGTGTCAGCCGCCAATCAGTTTCCAAATGGGAAAGTTCTATGGCTATGCCAGATTTGGACAAAATAGTCAAACTTTCAAATATTTTTGGGGTTTCCACAGACTTCCTATTAAATGATGATTTAGGTATGGAAAATATTATAATAAATGACAATGAAGAAAGCAAAGAAAGATTGGTTGATCTTAAAGCTTTAAACGAATATTATGATAGCTACGAGAAAATCGCAAGATCAATCGCCCTTGCTATACCACTTTTTATCCTATCTTCATTACCAGTCCTAATATTGGGAGCAACTAATGAAGCTTTGGCAATAGTTCTCACATTGATACTAGTGGCCATATCTGTAGCTATATGTATCCACGCAGGTTTTGTTTCAAATTCTATAGAATATGTAGAAAAAGAATCCTACACTTTTGCCTATGGAGTAGAAGGTGTCATCAAGAAAAACCTTGATGCCTATATGCCGACATTAAAAAGAAATGTCATAATAGCAGTACTTTTATACATCCTATCTCCAATAGGATATATAGTAGAAAACCCAGCCAAAGATGGATATAACATAGTATTTCTAGTCCTAATAGCCCTAGCAACTTCGCTTATATCCTATACCCTTATCAAATATTCGTCACTTCGTGATATTTTGGCATACAGGGATCCTAAGAAACAAAAGAAAGAATCATGGATGAACAAGTTTTCAGCCATACTTTGGATATCAACCATAGCAATTTTCCTAATCTACAGCTACACAAGTGGCAATTGGGGCAGAAGCTGGCTTATATTTGTTATTGCCGGGGTGATACAAACAGCAGTTGGAATAATTTCTGACTAAAAAACAAACTTATAAACAGGTGTCAGTTTAGTTTGCACCTGTTTTTTTGTCGGGAATTTTCACATCCTTTTTCTATATAAGTATAGAAGGGAGGTGAAAACCATGGAAGTAATCTGTATATATAAAGAAGAAGACGAAGAAAAAGAAGACAAAGAGGATAAAACAGACAATAAATAAGGATACGACAAGTTTTTCGCCCTACTGAAAGATTCTTTAGCGCGAAATAGTTTTTCTACTAGTATAAACTTCTAGAAATCCATGACCATCCTACAAACTACATGCGAGGAGGTATATATGGATATAACAAAACTAATCGGAGACCTAGGCTTTCCAATAGTAATCACTCTGATACTAATCTATCAGATAGATGGAAAGCTAGATCAAATCCTACAAGAAATCAGAGAAATCAAAAACTACAAATAAGGAGGGCATATGCCATCAATTGACAAAATGCTAGCCTTTGCCAGATCCAAACACCACAAGGTGAGATATTCCATGGCCTACCCAGCTCGTCTGGGTCCAGGGTCCATGGACTGCTCATCCTTTGTCTACTATAGCCTCATAGCAGGAGGATACTTGCCAGCAAACACCACAATTGGCAACACAGAAAGTCTATACAAAGAAAAAGGCAGGGCATTAGAAGAAATCTATTCCTACCAAGAAATCTTGCCCGGAGATATATTTATCAGGGGCATAGAGGGCAAATCTGCTGGGGCGGGAGGACACACGGGGATTTTCACCAGGAAAGGGGAGATCATCCACTGTAACGCCCTAAATGGAACCGTCACTATCAACAACGAATCATCATTTATCAGATATTTCTTGGACTTAAGACGTTCAAATACCGAGCGCTACTTTAGACCCATAGGCATAAGCGAGCAAAAATATATTAACAAATCCGGCAAGGCCATAGTCCACTACCCAACCAATGTCAGAGCCTACCCATCAACCAAGGCCCCAATTGTAGCTTGCTATCCAGCCAATTCAACCATCTACTACGATAGAATCCTTGCCACAAATGGCTATTGGTGGATATCATACATCGGCCAAAGCTCTGGCAAAAGAAGGTATGTAGCCTACAAAGACAAGAAAAATTCCTGGATTAGCCTCTAAAAGTTGTCATTATGGGTATAAATAAAGCAAATAATCACACTTACCCAGATAAAGGAGGCTATTTTGGCTGATAAAAACACACAAAATCAAAACAGTAAAGTAGAACAAAATAAGAAAGCAGAAGATTTAACAAAAGACCTAGACCAAGGCGAAGAATTATACACAGGCTTTGGCTTTGGCAACATAAACATAAACGTAGAAGTCCCAAGCCCTAGCATAGATCAAAGAGACTCTATAAAA
This sequence comes from Anaerococcus urinomassiliensis, assembly GCF_900128425.1. Lineage (NCBI taxonomy): Bacteria > Bacillati > Bacillota > Tissierellia > Tissierellales > Peptoniphilaceae > Anaerococcus > Anaerococcus urinomassiliensis. The sequence goes on along the minus strand of NZ_LT635782.1, from coordinate 1,359,007 downwards.
AAAGAAGAAAAAATCATAGAAAAACCAAAACTTACAATAATAGATGACAGGAAAGAAGAACAAGTAAAAGAAATCGAAATAAACACAAAAGAAAGCACAGATAGGAAAATCACATCCACAATCACCAGTGAAACAAGAGAGATACCAAAAGAATCAAAAGTAGTCATAGAGCCTCATCATGGAAACATCAGAAGCCACCAATCTACTATGGCAAGGGGAGAAAATCAAACAAGCTATCTCCTAGAAACAGAAGAGGGCAACACTTACCAAAGACCAATAAGTAAAACTTACAGCAAAAGCTACAAGCAGGTAAACAAAAATGTGCAAAGATACGCCAACAAACAAAACCCAGACTACGAACTCCAAGGCGTATACTTCACTAACAAAAACCAAACAACCAATCCCCTAAGCCTCAAAAACCCACTAAACCAACCAATAACCACAAGCCCACTATCAATCAAAAGCTATTACAAAAATATGAAAAAACAAAACAAAAAACAAATCCCATGGAAACCAATAGCCCTAGGACTCGCAGCAACCATAGGAGCCTTCAAAATAATCACAGCAATCACAGATGATGAAGAAGAAGGTTTTATCTTTTAGCAAAAGAAACAAAACGCATCTAAAAAAGGTGCGTTTTTTTAATAAAAACTTTTTGGTAAAAATCTTTTTACAATAAAAGTGATGAATATCTTATATTTTATCTATAATTTGAGGTTATACCTCTGTACTAAGGGGGTAGGGTCGAGGGGTAGCGGAGACCCCTACGTCCCTTCCCCCTTACACCCCCAAACTCTTTTCTACGAAAACTCGCTTCTTACGAAGCTCTTCCGTGCTACCGCACTATGTTTTCGGGATAAATGACCGAAATCAACGGTCATTTATCTCCCACCGCCACTGCGTGGTGCGCAGAGCAGTAGAAGTTCTCTTCGAGAATTCTTTTGTTTTGATTTTATTAATTAACTGTATTATTCCAACACACCTGTCATACTTCTTGACCTATCCCAAGTCCCTACATCTAGGGTGGCAAATTATATTTGACATCTTCGAGATGAGCTGAAAGCGAATCCGAAGAACTTTTTGTGAAATTGATGGAAGGTCAAATGTCGCGAAGTCCAAATCTATATGATTTGGCTAACGTAACCGACCGAGGGAACGAATGTGACCGAAGGATCTTTATCTATAATTTTAATCCACTGAAAATCATAAATCTTAGTAGTGGAAAAAATTGGGTTTTTAGATCTCATAATTTCGTCTAAAAAATCGCACTGTTTGAGCGTAGCGAGTTTGCGATTTTTAGAAATTTGAGATTGATAAAACCCGATTTTTGATGTTTATACTTCACTCCGCCCCACGCGAGTGGCAGAGGGGTGCAATGGGTCGGGGGTCCGGGGAAGGGCATAAGGGGCCTCTGCCGCCCCTACCGCCCTGCAGCCCGGTGTCGAAGGTATATCTAAGATTACTTATAAAATAAAAGACATCAATAACTACAAGAATATAAAGAACTTTTCATATATTAAACTATAATAGAACAAAATATATTCCTATACCCCATGGTTAGAAGCTATAACCTAAAATAATAATTAAAAATAATCCCCTTAGCAATAATAAATATAAAAAAGTTTTCTCATATTTTTACAAAAAATGAAATACAATTCCTTCTTATATAAAGAGAGGGGAAAATCTTAAATAGGGGATTAGCCTCTGTTCAAAAACCCAATATTATGGTACACTTAAAGTCCAAGATAGACATCAAAAGACACAAATCTTATTACATAGATCTTATAAATATAAAAGAAAGGAGTCCTCCAATGTACCATATCATAGCTGTGCTTCCAGAAGAAGTCAAAGGATTTGGATTGTGTGCACGTGTATATACCGAGACTACTACCTACATAGATGAGAAAACACCTACACATTTTTTAAATACTCTTTACAAAGAAAAGGGCAGGTCCAAGAAAATTATGGACCAGAAATTTAAGTCCATCACACAAATGTCAAGAAATATCCCCTACACCATAGACCAAAACCATGTGTTCTTTGGATTCAAATACCGCAAGGCTATCTACGATAAGGAAGGGCGTGGCTTTGTCAATGTCACTTGGGTTGACCATATCGAAGGATCTCAGATCATACTAAAATCAGGAGAAGCAATATCGACCTTAAACCAAGCACCAAGCCTCATCCAAAACAGAAATAACGCCCTATTAATGCTATATAGGGAAATGTCTGAGATCAATTATGACAACTTTACAACCATCAGATACATCAACGCCAACATCATAAATGACAAAAGTTACAAAAATGAAACAAAAAAACCTTGACACTTTCATTTACAGTGCTAAAATATAAGTGAACTATCTATAATCATTTGCCATTTCTTTTGGAATAAAAAGACAAATGATTGAAAATAGATTAAGAATCCATGGGCTGAAATCTTAATCATGAGTGCAAGAAAATACTGATAGTTTACCAAAGACCTCAGGCAAATATATAGAAAATAAATATATCTATAAAATCATTGGCCACGGTCTTAAAAATCTTTCATATTACCAATATGATAAAATACCCATTTGTAACCATTGTGAAGACAATGTGTCTATTCTTTGATAGATATTTTTTAGAAATATTTATTTTTTGAACAAATGTGTTGCAAAAATGTAGAATCTGGGGTAATATAGAAAGTGTAAAGTGAGTACTAATTAAATTAATTAGTAAATTAAAACAAGAAAACAAAAAGGAGAATATTTCTAATGAAAAGAAATAAAATCGCAGCTGGTGCATTAGCATTAGCTCTAGGACTTGGTGCAGTTGCACCATCATTCGCAGCTGATACAAAAGTATCTGCAGAATACACATATGACTACAAAGTAGCTAAAAACAAATTTATCGAAAAATGGAACGCTCTAAGAGAAGCTGAAAAGAATCTTGAAACAGCTAAAGCTAACGAAGCTACAGCAAAAGCAGCTTATGAAGCAGCACTTAAAGCACTAAACGATTTCGAAGCTATCTATGGTGACAAGGGTTCATATGAAACAACTCTTGCAAGATACGAAGAAGAAAGAGCTAGACACATTGAAACATACCACAGAGCTGGCGGTGCAAAAACTGATACATTTCTTAAATCAATTGAAAAAATAGAAGTTGATAAAATCGGTGATTACGTAACAGAAGTTTCTACAAACAGTGGTATCATTGACAAAACAAAATCTGAAACACAAGCAGAAGCTGTTAAAGACATCGTTGCTCTAAACCAAAGAATCAAAGAATTCACAAAAGAAGCTGGTTGGATTCAAAACCAAAGAGCTAACCTTCAAGCTGAATTAACAAGAAGACAAGGTGACTACAACGAAGCTCAAAATAAAAGACAAGCAGCTGAAAACGCTAAAGCAGAAGCTCAATCTGAATACGATGCAGCTAAAAAACTTCTAATCAAAGAAGGCGTTGGCGTTGACGTAATCAACAGAGCTGAAAAAGCTGGCGACATCACACTTATCTTTGAAAATGTTAAACCAGCAAAACCAGCTGACAAAGATGAAATCAAACCAGAAACAAAAGCAGCTCTAGAAAAAGCTATCCTTGACGCTAAGATTCAAATCAAAGCTGTTGAAACATTAAAGAAAACAACTCCAAAAACAATCGCTAAAGTTGTTGACAAACTTGACAAACTTGTAAAAGAAGCTGAAGCAACAATCAAAATGTCTGAAGAACTTCTAGGCAAAAAAGCTGCTCTTAACGTAGTATCTACAGCTTACGCTGCAGAAGAAGAAAAATCAGCTGAAGAAAAAGCTAAAGAATTAACAGACAAGCTAAACGAAAAAACAAAAGAGATTGAAGATACTCTTAAAGAAAACGAAGCTAATCAACCAGCTGAAGAAGAAACAAAACCAGAAGTAAAACCTGAAGAAGGCAAAAAAGAAGAAGAAAAACCAGCTGAAGATAAAAAAGAAGACAAAAAAGAAGATAAAAAAGAAGATAAAAAAGAAGAAAAAACAACTACAACAACAAAAGTAGTTAAAAAAGCTGGTAACAACGCTAAAACTGGTATCGCTGGTGTAGCTGGCGTAGCAGGCGTTCTAGCAGCAGCTTCAGTTGCATACGCAGCAAGCAAAAAAAATAACTAATTAATAGTTATTAAAAAACAGAGCCCACAAAAGAGTGCACTCAATAAGGCTCACAAATAAATAAAGAAAAGTAACGCGCGGTACTCACTTGAAAAAACCATCCACAGCAATGTGGATGATTTTTTTGACAAAAAAATAAGAAAAAAGCTTTTTAAATACATTAATAATTGCCACCACTTATATTTTTATACACGCCCTGTAATCCTAAATGGAAGGTCTTTTTAAAAAATTCCAAAAAATATATTTTTCCACTTTTAAAGTGATAAATGTCTTATATTTAATCAATATTTAAGGTTTATTCTTCGACACCGGGGCGCAGGGCGGTAGGGGCGGCAGAGGCCCCTTATGCCCTTCCCCGGACCCCCGACCCATTTCACCCCTCTGCCACTCGCGTGGGGCGAAGTATTATATCTACATCAAAAATTGGGTTTTATCAATCTCAAATTTCTAAAAATCGCAAACTCGCTACGCTCAAACAGTGCGATTTTTTATACGAAATTATGAGATTTTAAAACACCAATTTTTTCCTCCTCTAAGCTTAAAAACACTCAGATTTAATGATGCAAGTTTGTGATGTTAATTATAAAAAAAGAATTCTCGAAGAGAACTTCTACAGCTCTGCGCACCACGCAGTGGCGGTGGGAGATAAATGACCGTTGATTTCGGTCATTTATCCCGAAAACATAGTGCGGTAGCACGGAAGAGCTTCGTAAGAAGCGAGTTTTCGTAGAAAAGGGTTTGGGGTGTAAGGGGGAAAGGAAAAAGGGGTCTGTCCGAGATCGGCCGGACTGGCAATTGCTACCCCTAATTCCTATCCCCCGAGGTGCAACGGTAAATACTTAAGACTACAACAAAATAAAAGATACTTATTCACTTCTGATAGAACAGAAACATCTTTTTTCCTGTTTCTTTAAAAAGATCCCTCGGTCGGTCCTAAAAGGACCTCCTTCGAGGATGACAGGTGTGTGAGTTTCCCATAGATATAACTTATGTGTTCTTTACTTGTAGGCTCAGAGGTGCAGTGAATATTACATTAATATTCAAAACAAAAGAATTTGCGGAGCAAACTTCTACTGCTCATTGCACCACGCAGTGGCGGAGGGGGTGAAAAGGGTTTTGGGGGACCGGGGGAAAGGGTATAGGGGTCTCCGTAACCCCTAATCCCTATCCCCCGGAGTCGAAGTAAAACTTTAAAAAAGTAATTAAACTAAAGATATGCATAAAGTCTAACAAAAAAATTTTTTCTATAGTTTTTGAAAACTATAGCACCCTCCATTTCTTTTGACTAAAGTTAAGAAAAATTGTATAATCAATGTGACTAAGTGTAAGTATTTTACTTACTTTAACACTAATCAGGAGATTAAAATGTATAAGAGAAATATCAAAGTTGGAGCACTTGTTTTGGCACTTTCTTTTTCTGTTGCCAATCTTCAAGGACCACTACATAATAATACTGTTTATGCAAGTGAAGTGAGTGCGCCGGCTAGTGAAGATTCTACTGTCGATACAAGTTCTCTAAAGACTTTGGTCGATGAAAGTGAGAATGTTAAAAAATCTAAGAAATATAACAATGCAAGTGCAAGTGAAAAGAAAGCTTATGATGATGCTATCGCAAATGCTTCTAGTGAGCTTAAAAACGAAAACCCAGACAATATCGAAAAGCTTTATAATGCTATAGTAGATGCCAAGAAGAATCTTTCTGGCAATGTCTATCTGACAAGTGATGCCCGTGATGGTCTATCTTCTACTATTGCTATGGCTAATAAATTAGCAGCTGATAAAGATCTTGATGAGGCTAGTAAGAATAGTCTTACTGATGCTATAAATAAGGCTAAGGATATTTTGGCAAATGTTGAAAAATCTGTTAGTGACATTGATGCAGAAAATTCAAAGCTTGCTAGTCTAATTGATAAGATTATCAATGAAAAAAAACTTGATGCCAGTAAGTACATCCTAAGTGGAGACGAACTTTCTAATCTAGAATCTGCTGATATTGCAGCTTATGGTAAGGCTAGGACCAATCTTTATGAATTGATTGATAGTTCAAAGAAGTTCCACGATGCTAACCAAAATGCAGGTTTTGCTAATAAGCTAGCTGATGCTATTAAAGCAGGAGTTAATGTTTATAATGATGTTAATTCTGAAACTGATGATTTGCAAAAAGCTTATAAGAGCCTAAATGAGGCTTTAAGTGAGGCTCAAGTTGGCAAAGATAAAAATAATACAGAAGCTAGTAGGTTAAAATCAAGTCTTGAAAGTTTGGTTAATGAGAACTTTGCTGGTAAGGAAAAGGCAAATAAGATTGCCCAAAGCACTTATGACAGCGCCCTTGCCAATGGTAAGAAAGTTTTGGAAAATAAAGACGCAAGTCCTGCTGAATATCAAAAAGCTATCAAAAGCATAAGTATGGCAAAACTTGCTCTAAAGCCAGTTGAAACCAAGACTATAGATGATGGCAAAACTGACCTACAAAGGGCGGTTGAGAAGCTAGATAGATTAATAGAAGAAGCTAACTCATTCAAGAATTCTGACGAATATAAAAATGCAGATAAAACTTCAAAAGATACCTACGATATAGCTATTGAGGATGCTAAAAAAACCCAAAAAGAAGATAAGGAAAACTTAGATAAAGTCAATAGCGCTATTAAACTAATAGAGTCTGCAAAAGTAGGCTTTGGCAAAACTTCTGATGATAATGAAGAGCTCACGGCAGAATCAAAGGCCCTACTTGATAAACTAAATACTTATACAAGTGATAAGGAAAATGTACAATCAAGCAATTCCTATAGACAAGCTAAAGTTAATTTTAAAACTGCCTATGACCAAGCTATCAAAGAAGCTCTTGAATTGCAAACCAAGAAAGCTAATGATAAGAAAATCAAGCTTGAAGAGCTTAAAACTGCAGTAGACAAGGTAGAAAAAGCCCTCAAAGACATTGGATACGATGCAAAAACAACTTATCCAAATGATCTACAAGCCTTAGTTGATGAGGCAAGTGACTTTAGAAATCAAAAGAAATTTACAGATAAAGCTCTATCTGGCAACGAATATGAAAAAAGTCTTATAAATACTTATAACGAGCGTATAGAAGAGGCAAAAAAATATCTAAATAGTGGCAAAAATGACCAAGCAACACTAGATGATTATGCAATGGTTATTAATAATCTTAAGAAAGCAATTCTTGATGAGATTAGCAAGGCTGAGTTTGATTTAGTAATGGAGCTTGAAAACGCAATTGATTTCAAAAATGATAGTAAATATCAAGAAGCAAAAAAAGATAAGAAATTAAAAAAACTTGCTGAAGACTTCAATGAGTTAATAGAGAAATCCAAAAAAATCTTAGCTAATGAGAATAGATCTGATGCTGATATGGAAAAACTTACGGATGATTTAAAATTTGCTCGCATAGTTATAGATAAGCCAAGTGATAGAAACTTAGCTATCGCTAAAGTAAGAGAATATATTGATTTAGCAAGAGAAGTATTTGCTTATCCAAAATATAAAGAAGCCCCTCAAGCCGATAAAACTAGACTAGAAAAAGCTGCAGGTAAAAGTATTACTGATGAAACTACTGACGATGAAGTAAAATCTATACTAAGCGAACTTGAAGAAGCCTTCAATGCAACATCTATAAAAGAAATAGTTGAAGAAATCCTAAAAGCAAAAGAAAATAAATCAGAAAACCAAGAGGCCAAAGAGATTAAATTAGATAATCTTAATGAAAAAGATTTACTTGAAGTAGCTAAAGAAGTTCAAAATCACCCGGACTTTAATGAGGTAACTCAAACTAACAAATCTTCTTTAAGAAAAGCCTTAGAAGCTTTGGAATCTGCTATAAAATCTAATAATCAAGAAGATATCGAAGCTGCAAGAACTAGGTTGATTAGTATGCTTAATGCAAGCGACATAAAGAGAATCACCCAAGAAGTTCTAGCTCAAAGATCTGGCAAAACTGACACAGGTCTCGAAAAGAAGACTGAACAATTACAACAACTAATAGCTATTGGCGAAAAAGTCCAATCTCGCAAAGACTATGAAGCTATCGACGATAGTTTGAAAAAAGATCTAACAGATGCAATCGTCCAAGCAAAAGATGCTTTAAATAGCAAAGATGCTGGAAAAATTAACCAAGCTATTAATAAATTAAGGGAAATATTAGACAAAAAAGAATTTGAAAACATCCTTAAAGAGATCAAAGAATCAATGCTAAATGACAACAAGGCAAAGATAAATGAATTTATTAAGGGAGATGCATCATTTAGAAAAGAAATAAAATACATTAAGGCACAAAAGAGTCTAAAGGAAGCCTATATCAAGGCCCTTGATGATGCAAAGAAAATCGTAGAAAAATCTGATGCAAGCAGTGAAGAAATTGAAGAAGCTTATAATAAGCTATTTGATGCTCGCAAAAAATTGGACGGCGACAAGTTTGAAGAAAGATTCCAAGCCCTTGCCAAGAAATACCAAGATAATTCTGATAAAATTACTGATTCTAAGGTAAAGGCTGCTCTTGCTGATAAAATCAATGCTCTAAACGAAGATGGTAAGACTATGGACGATCTTATAGCTGTAGAAAAGGAACTAACCAAGGCTCTACCAAAAGAGGGAAAGGTTAGTGTAACAACTACAGGTGGAAGAGTACAGACTCCTGTAACTACAACAAGTACAAAAACAGTTCCTGTGACAACAACCAAGAATGTTCCAACAACTGTAACACCAGGATCAATAGTAAGAACTGGTATAGATTCTGTAATAGGTTATGTGGCAGTTCTAGCAATAGCAATCTTGGGCTATGTATTTGTAACAAAAAAGGGTAAAAAAGATAATACATCTGATAAAAAAGAAAAAAAGACTTACGAAGGAGATAAAAATGACCAATACAAGTAAAACAATTCTTGCAACTCTAGCGCTTTCATTAGCTCTAGTAGGTTGCGACAATGTAGTTAAAAATGACAAAGAAGGCGAAGCGCCAGTAGTAGAAGAAAACACTGAAAACACTGAAAATGCTCCGGCAGAAAATGCTGAAAAAACTACTGATGATATGGCAGCAGACCAAACAAGCGAAAATGCTGACGAAAGCGCAGAAGAAAATACAGAAGATAATGCAGCAGAAGGTGAAGAAAACGCTGAAGAAAATGCCGAAGAATCAAAAGATGATATGGCAGATGCTTCTGACAAAGACGTCAGAGAGACACTAGAACAAGCAATCTTTGATAATAGAACACAAGCTCGTGCTATAGAAATCTTACTAGAAATGACACCAGAACAAGTAGCTGACATCAAACCAGAACTAGAACAAATGCTTGAAGATTCAAACCAACTAATTGACGAAGCACAAGCAGCCCTAGATCAACTTGGAAACTAAAAAAGACAAAAAATGAGGAACTCCAAAAATGGAGTTCCTTTTATAATGCAAAATTAATCTTCAAAAATACTTAAGTACTTACCGTATCCTTCTTTTTCTAAATCTTCCTTTGGAATAAATCTAAGGCTAGCTCCGTTGATACAATAACGTAGTCCGCCAAGCTCTGTCGGTCCATCAGCAAAAACATGGCCTAGGTGACTACCGGCATCCTTGCTTCTAACTTCAGTACGAACCATGCCGTGAGATAAATCTTCTCTCTCATGTAAGGCTTCATCATCAATAGCCTTGGTAAAAGATGGCCATCCACAACCTGCATCAAACTTATCTTTTGATGAAAAAAGAGCTTCACCAGAGACTATATCAACGTAAATACCATCTTCATAAAAATCATCATAGGTAGAAGAAAAAGGTCTTTCAGTAGCAGAATTTTGGGTTACTTCATAGGAAATTGGAGAAAGATTTTTCTTTAATTCATCATCACTAGGCTTATTATACATAAAAATCCCCCCTTTTTAAAAAATGAGCAAAAAACTTTTTTGTTTATGTGTTTTTTTAACTATACTATCATTATTTCAAAATCAAAATGCTTTTGTATTAATATATGAAAAAAAATAAAATCTTTTTATCGATTTAGTTAATAGTAACAAAGAATTTTGGAAAAAAGATGCCCGCTTAATCTAAATACAAAACCAATAGTAAGTTAACTAATTCAAAATTTATTTTTGTAATATAAATTATATTCGTTATATGAATTATTTCATGCGTCATGTCGTCCGTGAAATTTTTTAAAGAACCGACAGAAGTATCCTTATAAAGAAATCTAATAAAAAGAATATTTCTTTTGTTTTACGGAATGAATATCTTAAGTTTTTTTATTATTTCAGGCTGTACCTTCGTACCTCGGGGGATAGGAATTAGGGGTAGCGGAGACCCCTTTTTCCTTTCCCCCGATCCCCCTATACCTTCTACACCCCCACCGCTCCTGCGGAGAGCAATGAGCAGTAGAAGTTTGCTCCGCAAATTCTTTTGTTTTAACTGTTAATACATTATATGCTACACCATTAAGTCTAAGTGTTCTTAAACTTAGAGGTGGAAAAAATTGGTGTTTTAAAATCTCATAATTTCGTTTAGAAAATCGCACTGTTTGAGCGTAGCGAGTTTGCGATTTTTAGAAATTTGAGATTGATAAAACCCAAATTTTGGTGTTTATACTACAACATCGCCCCACGCGAGTGGCCGTTTCGAGGGGGTAGCAGAAAAGGGGGTATAAGGGGGAGGTAAAAGCCCATTGATTTTGGGCTTTTACCCCGAAAACTTAGTGCGAGAGCACGGGAGAGCTTCGAAGAAGCGAGTTTTCGTAACCGGTTGGTGAGAGTCCTCAACCAGCCGGACGGGCTTATTAACTCCCCTGGGTTTTCCCCCTTAGTACGAAGGTATATCTTTAAATAATATTTAAATAAAAGACACTAATTAGTTAATATAAAAGAAAAATATTTTCTTTTTGATTTCTTTGTAAAGATCTTTCGGTTGCTTTCGCTCCTTTTAAGATTACAGGTGCGTTTATTTCATATGCATATCTTATACATTAAATAAATTCCAATAATGAAAAACTGTAATATTCACCCTTAATGGAAAAATATTTTTTTAATCAAATACCAATTTCTAGGATTTGATTTTTTATTTATTGATAGTACACTAATAATGTAATTAGCAATTGACGCTAACGAGTGCTAAAAATAATTAAGGAGATAATTTATGGAATTAAAACCTATAGGAGATAGAGTCGTTATTAAAAAAGCTGAGGCAGAAAAGACAACTCAATCTGGAATTGTTCTACCAGAATCTGCCCAAGAAAAACCAGTTTATGCAGAGGTTGTGGCTATCAGTGATGATATTTTAAAAGATGAAAAGAGAAAAGATTCTCTTGCTGTTGGGGATAAGGTAATCTATTCTCAATATGCAGGCACAGAAGTTAAACTAGAAGATACTGACTACATTGTTGTAAAATACATTGATATTTTGGCAGTTGTAAAATAAGAAAGGATATAAATAATGGCTAAAGATATTTATTATGGTAAAGATGCCCGTGATGGTTTAGAACGTGGTGTCGACAAACTAGCAAATGCAGTTAAAGTTACTCTTGGACCAAAGGGACGTAATGTTGTCCTTGACAAATCATATGGTGCACCAACAATCACAAACGATGGTGTAACAATTGCCCAAGAGATTGAACTTGAAGATAGATTTGAAAATATGGGTGCTCAACTTGTAAAAGAAGTTGCTACAAAGACAAATGATGTAGCAGGTGATGGTACAACAACAGCTACAGTTCTTGCTCAAGCTATTATCAAAGAAGGACTTAAAAACCTTGCAGCTGGAGCAAACCCAATTGTTTTAAACAAGGGACTTAAGAAAGCAACAGATGTTACAGTTGAATATATCAAAGAAAATTCTCAAGATATAGTAGATAAGCAATCTATAGAAAACGTTGGAACAATCTCATCAGCTGACCCAGAAATTGGTAAATTTATAGCTGATGCTATGGAAAAAGTTGGCAACGATGGGGTAATCACAGTTGAAGAATCTAAAACAACTGATACTTACCTAGATGTTGTAGAAGGTATGCAATTTGATAAGGGATACCTATCACCATATATGGCAACAGACAATGAAAAAATGGTTGCAGAACTTGAAGATCCATACATCCTACTAACAGATAAGAAGATCTCAAACATCCAAGACCTACTACCATTACTTGAACAAATAGTCCAAGCTGGTCGTCCACTACTTATTATTGCCGATGATGTAGACGGAGAAGCTCTAACAACACTTATCCTAAACAAACTAAGAGGAACATTCAACGTTGTAGCAGTAAAAGCACCAGGATATGGTGATAGAAGAAAAGCAATGCTTGAAGATATTGCTATTCTTACAGGTGCAACAGTAATATCTGAAGACCTAAATATGGACCTAAAAGAAACAGAAATGGAAATGCTAGGTTCAGCTAAGAAAGTAAAAGTTGACAAAGACAACACTACAATAGTAGAAGGCAAAGGCGACAAAGCCGCTCTAGAAGAAAGAGTAAGCCATATCCGTCAACAAATCGAATCTGAAGAAAGCACATATGAAACAGAAAAACTACAAGAAAGAGTAGCAAAACTTGCAGGTGGAGTTGCAGTTATAAACGTAGGTGCAGCAACAGAAACAGAAATGCAAGAGAAGAAATACAGAATAGAAGACGCCCTATCAGCAACAAGAGCTGCAGTAGAAGAAGGAATAGTAGCTGGTGGTGGAGTAGTTCTAATCGGGGCTATAGAAAAAGTAGTTGAACTTAAAGAAAGCCTAGAAGGTGACGAAAAAACAGGAGCAGCAATTATAGAAAAAGCCCTAGAATCACCACTAAGACAAATAGTAGAAAACGCAGGAATGGACGGATCTGTAATAGTACAAAATGTAAAAGAATCTGGCAAAGACGAAGGCTACGATGCATATAACGACAAATACGTAAATATGTTCGAAGCAGGAATCGTAGAACCAACAAAAGTAACAAGATCTGCCCTACAAAACGCAGTAAGCGTATCAGGAATGATCCTAACAACAGAAGCAGCAGTAGCAGACATACCAAAAGAAGAACCAGAAATGCCAGCAGGCATGCCTGGAATGTATTAAAGCACGCCTCTCCGGCGTCCTGAGTGGAGTCTCGCCCAAAAGGCGAGAAGAAACCGCAGGAGCGAAGCAACGAGGACTAAGCCAAGCGGCGTTTGAGCGATAAAACTGCCGAAGGCACAAAAGACAAGCCCGTCCGGCAGATAGAGGACTCTCCATGAAATGGTCTTGCGAAGCAAGAAAGCCCGTACGAAAACTCGCTTCAAAGAATCTCTTCCGTGCTCCCGCGCTAAGTTTTCGGGGTAAATATGCCAAATCTAGGCATATTTACCTGGCTAGCTGAGTACTCGCGCCACAAGCGCGAAAAGCCGCAGGAACATAGTGACGAGGACCCAGCCAAGCGGCCTTTGAGCAATACAAAATACAAAAAGTAAAACCAGTAGATATACCAATCTGCTGGTTTTTTTGTGCTCACTTTTATCCTCGACTCAAAGCTTAACTTTGCATTTAGATTGTATTTAAGCCATTTGTTATGTTTTTTTCAAGCTGTTATATTGTACAATATAGATGTTAAGATTATGAAAACAATTTCTATGGAAAGGGGAAGTTATGAATATCAAAAATAATTCTACTGCTGGAACTCTAGAATCTAGTGATGCTTTAGTTAATGTTTATCCTAGCGATGAGCTTAAAGTAGAGGTTAAAAGTTCAGTATATGCTCAATTTGGCAAGCAAATCGAAGATACAGTAAAGGAAGTCCTTGAAAATCTTGAGGTAAAAACTGGCGAAGTTTTCGTTGATGATAGGGGAGCCTTAGATTGTACAATAAGATCTCGTGTCCAAACAGCTATATTAAGATCAGATAATCTTGATAGTAAGTTACCATGGGGGGATAAGATATGAAAAGAACAATAAGAAGATCAATGATGTTTTTGAACGCACAAAGAGCATCTTTAGTAAAAGACGCATACATATATGGTGCAGATTGTGTAATCTTAGACCTTGAAGATGCAGTTAGCATCAAAGAAAAAGACTCTGCACGCATACAACTTTACAACACCTTAAAATATGTTGATTATGGCGATACAGAAATTTGGGTTAGAATCAATGCGACTGACAGTGAATACTACAAGGAAGACATCAGAGCAAGTGTGGCAGGTGGAGCAGACGGTATTAGAATACCAATGTGTGAAACAAAAGATCAAGTTATTGAAGTTGAAAGACTTGTTGAAGAAGCTGAAAAAGAATTTGGTAAAGAGCTTGGTTCAACTATGCTTATGGCAGCCTTGGAAACACCTCTATCTATTATCAATTGCTATGAAATTTGCACATCAAGCAAGAGGCTAATGGGAGTTGCCCTATCTGGTGGAGACTTTGCAAGAACTATGCATGCTACAACCACAAAGACTGGTGAGGAATATTTCCTAGCTCGTTCTCAAATAGTTCTATCAGCTCGTGCAGCTGGTGTCATGTGCTTTGATACAGTTTATACTGACCTAGATGATGAAGAAAGTCTAAGACGTGAAACACAAATGATTAAGAATATGGGCTTTGATGGCAAGTCAATTATTTCTCCAAAGCAAATAGATATAGTACATGAAGTATTTACTCCTAGCCAAGAAGAAATTAACAAGGCGCAAAGGCTTGTGATAGGTGTTAAAGAAGCTGAACAAGCTGGTATAGGCGTACTTACAGTTGATGGCAAAATGGTAGATATAGCTCATGTTGAAGGAGCAAAACGTACACTAGAAATGGCAAAAGCCGCAGGAATTTATGAAGGTGATTTAGTATGAAAAATGCAGTAAATAGACAAGTGCCAGATTACTTACTAGAAGATAATAGTCAAGTTTTTAAGGGAGCATATGCTAACGAGGGCAAAGATCTTGTAAAGGCTACTCCAACCATAAGAACTCAGGTAGAACCAAGAAATAGCAAAGTATTAAAGGATATAAAAGAAGCCATTAAAAAAACAGGCCTTAAGGATGGAGATACTATTTCTTTTCACCACCACTTTAGAAATGGTGACTATGTTGCAGCTATGGTGATGGATGCCATCCACGAGCTTGGCATCAAAGACTTATTTATCTGTGCATCATCCCTAGGCAAGGCGCACGCAAACTTCGTACCTATGATTGAAGATGGAACAATAACAGGCATATCAACATCTGGAGTTCGTGACGAAATTGGAGAAGCAATATCAGAAGGTAAGCTCAAAAATCCAGCCTATATAAGAAGTCACGGTGGTAGGGTTGGAGCAATAGAATCAGGCAAGGTGAAAATTGATGTTGCCTTTATAGGTGCAAGTTCATCAGATGAATATGGAAATGCAAGTGGTATCAATGGCAAAGCAAATTGTGGTGTCCTATCATATGCAGGAGTAGATGCAAAATTTGCTGACAAAGTTGTAGTAATCACAGATACAATAGTTCCATTTCCAAACTACCCACATCCAATAAGCTGCGTAGATGTAGACTATGTTGTAGAAGTAGATAAAATAGGAGACCCATCAAAGATAGCATCTGGTGCTATCCGTATGACAAAAGATCCTAGAGAGCTAAAGATGGCTGAATATTGTGCAAAAGTCATAGCCAATACCGAGTGGTTTAAGGATGGATTCTCATTCCAAACAGGAGCAGGTGGAGCAAGTCTTGCAGCAGCCGTAAAAATTAGACCATATCTAGAAAAAGCAGGCATAAAGATGGGTTGGGCTATGGGTGGTATCACAGAGCCAATAGTAAACTTGCTAAGGGATGGATATGTAAGATATTTGGCTGATGACCAAGCCTTTGATATAGCAAGTGTTGAAAGTGTATACAAGGATCCTAATCACTTTGAGATAGACTCTGGCGAATATGCTAATCCACTAAATAAGGGTGCCTATGTAAATAAACTTGACTATGTAGTATTAGGTGCTCTTGAAGTAGACCGTGACTTTAATGTCAATGTTGTAGTAGGCTCTGACGGAACTATCCAAGGTGCACCAGGTGGACACCCGGACACAGCAGCTGGTTCAAAATGTTCCATCATAGTTGCGCCACTAATACGTGGAAGAATAGCAACAGTCAGAGAGTCCTGTACTTCAATTACCACTCCAGGGGAAACTGTAGATGTACTTGTAACAGACTATGGCGTAGCAGTAAATCCAAATAGAGAAGATATCAAAAAGCAACTTGAAAAAACAGATATACCACTTGTAGATATTGATTACTTGATAAAACGTGGAGAAGAAATCACAGGCAAGGCTAGTGAGATAGAATATGAAGATCAAGTTGTAGCAATAGTAGAATACAGAGATGGTTCTATAATAGATGTAATCAAAAAAGTTAAAAAATAAATTTAAGGAGACAATATGTTATCAGCAATGGGCTTTATAATGATTGCACTAATCATTATATTATTACTTAAAGAAAAAATGAGTCCAGTAGCAGTAATGGTACTAATACCTACCCTTGCTGCGTTCATAGTAGGTACGGGCATTAACGACCTATCAACTTACGTAAAAGATGGAATGGATTCTATCAAATCTAATGCATTCATGTTTATTTTCTCGATATTATTCTTTGGAATAATGTCAGATGTAGGTGTATTTGATGCACTAGTGGACAAGCTAGCAGCATGGGCAGCGGACAATCCTGTAAAAATTACTGTATCTACTGCACTTATAGCTACAATAGCTCACTTAGATGGATCTGCAGCAGCGACTTTGCTAATCACAGTACCAGCTATGCTTCCAATATATAGGAAGATGGGTATGAGAAGCCAAACCCTTCTAACAATTATTGCAGCATCCGTTGGTGTAATGAACTTACTACCTTGGGGCGGACCTACTGTTCGTGCAGCCACAGTAATAGGTATGGATCCAACAGATATGTGGAGACACTTGATTCCAATACAAATACTAGGAGTAGTGCTATCACTTACAGTTGCAGTAATACTTGGAATTAGAGAAAGAAAATATACTCTTGCAAATGGAAATGTAGGAATATCTACTCAAGCTACTAAAGTAGTGCAAGAAGATACAGAAAAAAAAGCTAGTAGCGATCCAAGATTTAAAAAGCTATTGCCAGTCAATATTATTCTAACAATTGGAATCATTGGACTACTTATGGCAAATAAAGTTATAGACCTACCAAGCTACTATATATTTATGCTAGGAACAGTTTTTGCAATGGTTATCAACTTCCCAAATCTAAAAGAACAAAATAATCAAATCAAAAAACACGCAGCCAGTGCATTATCTATTGTAGCAACAATAATGGCAGCTGGTGTTATGGTTGGAATCATGGAAGGTACAGGCATGCTAGATGCCATGGCACAGACACTAATTGGGATTATACCTCAATCAATGGGTAAGTATATACATATAATATTTGGAATCCTAGGTGGACCACTGGGCATGATAACAGGTACTGATGCTTATTTCTATGGCATATTGCCACCTCTTGCAGGTGTAGGAGAAGCCTTTGGTGTTAAATCTATATACACTGCTTTAGCAATGATACTTGGCAAAAACTGTATATTACTCCTATCACCAATGGTGCCAGCAACTTGGTTGGGACTTGGACTATTTGATGAGGAAATCACCTTAAGAGGACACATAAAGGCATCCTTTGCATGGTGTTATGGTATCAGTTTAATCATGCTAATATTTGGTATCGTGTTCGGTATAATAGCAGTTTAAGAAAATAAAATGTTAATAGGCTAGGCTTTTGTTTTAAGGAGTATTTATGAACGACTATCAAAGTTTATATGAAAAAGTAAGAAGTGACATTAAATATAATATCATAAACGGAAAATATCCTATGGGTATGAGACTTAAGGCTAAAGATTTGGCAGAAGAGCTTTATGTATCAAGAACTCCAGTAAACAAAGCCTTGAGTAGCCTATATGATGAGGGATTGCTAAATTATAACAGAAATGTTGGATATAGTGTTAGAATTATTACACTAGAAGACATTGAAGAAATTTTCAAAATAAGGACATCCCTTGATGTACTTGCTTTCAAAGAAGCTGGTCTAAATATGAAAAAAGAAGACTATTCATATATAAGAGGCATAATAAAGGATGCTGACATTGCTTCAAGAAGTGGAGATACAGAAGATCTTAGGGCTACTGCAAAAGCCTTCAATGAGGCTATTTACGAATATGCAGATATGCCAAGGCTTACTATGATTATTGCCAATCTAAATGATTACTTAGAAGTACTTAGGAAGATTTCTTTTGACAGCAGAAGTGACAATTCAAGGAGAAAACTATCAGTTGAAGAACATAGCGATATGTTAGATTTGATGGAAGCCAAAGAATTTGAAAAGTTGGAAAACTTCATAAGAAAGCACTTGCAAGAATCAAAAGAATATATAATTGATCAATCCTACAAATATAATGATTTTATACTAATTAATAGAGAGAGTGAAGATGATTAGAAAGTACTTTGATGATCAAAATATACCTAGCCTTGAGGATGTATTATTAAACAGAGAAAAACGTGTGGGGAAAATAAGAAAATTGCAAGAAGAATTTCCACATGGATCTATCCTTTGTTTTAAGCTAAACATACCAGGAGGTCAAAAAACGAATAATGCCATAATCAAAATATTTGACCATGGTAAAGATGAAATAAGAAAATTAGTTGGTTTGGGAAATATATTGTTTGAGCAAGCAGAATACACAATCACAGGGCCAGAATATTTCTTGGCCTTAGATCTAGAGGGTAGAAGCTTAAAAAAAGAAATGATAGTTTTGGAAAATGATTCCTATTTTGGCAGACTATACGATATAGATATCCTCTACAAAGGAGAAAACATCAGCAGGCAGGACTTATCATACACAGCTAGGAAATGCTTCATATGCGATAATGATGCAAAAGTTTGTTCAAGTAGAAGGGCGCATAGTGTAGATGAGATGATTTCTTGGATAGAGAATTTGATAGACGAGTATAAGGGAGAATTATGATAGAAAGAAAAATAGAAATTATAGATTCAACTTTAAGAGATGGTAACCATACAGTAAAAAATAAATTTTGCCTAGACGATATAGAAAAGATTGTAAAGGCACTTGATTATGCAGGTGTAGACTATATCGAAGTGGGCTATGGTTATGGTATGGGCAGTTTTATCCAAGAGGGATACCCTAGCGATAAAGAAATGTTACAAAGAGCTATCAGTTCAAGTTCAAATAGCAAAATTGCTATCCTAGTTTTTCCTAACAAGATAGACTTAGAAAGCTACAAAGACCTGCTTGATTTTGACATAGGATTAGTAAGAATAGCTGTCCAGGCAAGTAATGTTAGCCCTAGCAAAGAATACATAAAGCTTGCCAAAGAAAAAAATATCCAAGTGGGTGGATTTATGATGATGGCAAGCAGACTTGATCCTAGCGAAATAAAAGAAGAAGCCATCAAGCTAAAGGAATATGGAGCAGATACCATAACTATAACAGATTCCGCAGGCGCCATGAATCCAAGTCAAGTTGCCAAATCTATTAAACAAACAAAAGAAGCAACAGGTCTAAGTCTTGGTTTCCATACCCACGACAACCTAGGGCTTGCTGTAGGAAACACAATGATTGCAATTGAAAATGGGGCAAGCTTTGCAGATACAGCTATAGCTGGACTTGGAGCAGGAGCTGGCAATACCAGAACAGAGACACTAATAGCAGCAGCTAATAAAGAGGGCTACAAAACAAAGGCTGATCTGATCAAAGCAATTGAATCAGTAAAGGTACTAGAACCCATAGCTAAAGCATATGGTGTAGATGTAAAAGATATGGGCGATCTAATATTGATTGGATACTATGGAATCTACTCAGCATTCATGAAGATAGTAAATGACCTATCAGCAAAACATGGCATTAGCAAGAAGGATCTAATAGAAAACATAGCGAAAAATGCCTTTGTCCCAGGGGATGAAGAAAAAATAGAACAATTGGCCATCAAGTTAAAATAAAAGATGATGGCAAAGAAGGGGCTGTTGCAAAATAGATAAATCGTTCCTATATCATTCGAGCACCCTCCCAGAAAGGTCTCTGTCAGCCGACGGGCTAATTACCACCCTGAGCCGGCGGGCTAAACCTCAAACTTTCTGGGAGTGCACTCCAATGATGGAACGTTTGATATCTATCAATTTGCAACAGCCCCTTTTGCAATTCTTGAGGATGCTTTGCTAGCAGGAAATATCCAAAGCATTTAATTTCTTATGATATTTCCCTATTGATTTATATTACAGCAGTATTACTAATTTAAAAAAGCCAGTAGAAAACTCATCTACGGGCTAAATAAAATGGTCGTGGTGAAAGGATTTGAACCTTCGAGCCTCGCCTTCTCGAAGCCAGCTCTAGCAAAAATAAATATTGGTCGGGGTGAAAGGATTTGAACCTTCGACCCCGTGTCCCCGATACATATATGGTACTTTTGTATTTGTTTTTTTCACATAAACTATAAAACTAGAGACTTGTTTAGTGCTCTAGTTTTATTTTTATAAATTATTGTTTTTAATATATTCGTAAGTTGTCTGAGGAACTAAGTCTTTGATTTCTTCCATCTTCCCTTGATCAATGAGGGTTCTTACACGAGATGCTGATATGACTTTTCCGTATAGTTCTTTTCTTGGTATTTCTACAAGGTCAAGCTTATTTGGCTCACTTTCAAAGATTTCTCTCATAGTTTCATTGTATATTCTTGTCGCTTCGTCGGTTGGCTCAGTTCCTACAAATCTTTGGTCGATTTCTAGGACTTTGCCTATGTGGTTTTTAAAAATTCTTGCATCTAGGCTAGCGTGGATTTTTGTAACCGACTTATTTTCATCTATGAAGTATGAGGGAAAAGTAGCTGCTGATACAAGATAAGATTCTGTAGGGTGGACGATGACATTATCATAGTTTTCTACTCCCAATTCTACCATTTTGGACCTATCCTTGGCAGAAAAATACGAAGCGTCTTCGCTTACCACAAAAACATGTAAGTAAGTACAATGCTTTGCTCCATAATCCACTAGGAATTGGTGGCCCAAGGTGAAGGGATTGGCATTTAAAACTACTGCTCCAATACTTTCTCCATCTACCTTAGTCTCCTTTAGTTTTTCTAAGTAAGAAGTAAATCCATCTCTTGCTTTTTCCATGAAAATCAACTCGTTTCCAAGTCTTTCAATCTCCTTAAAGCCTATAGATGCAAATGATTTTTCATAGATTGTTTTGGTGTAGACAAAGGCGTTATCATAGTTATTTTGATTAATCTCAGCTAGAATGACTGTCATCATCTCATTAAAAACAGATCCTCCCTTGTAAGCTGGGTCTATTGCTACACATTTTATAATATTTTTATAAATAGATGCTGTAGCTATTAGTTTGTCATTTTCATATTTGCCAAAAGTTGTTTCGACATTTTCTTCAAAACGTATGCCTTCTTGGAATAATAAGTTCTCCAGATCCATCCTATCTTTTGCTATTATTTTTGGATAAATTTTAATCATCAAAATCCTCCCTTAAATATTCAAGCGTTCTGATTGTTGTAAACAAATCAGCCACCCCTCCTGAGGAAATATTATTATTTATGTAATAATCACTCAATTCCTGGGCCTTTATGGTAAAATCCTTGCTAGTAGAAGTGTTCAAAATTTGACCAGCTCTTTTTTGAACATATCTTAATGTTTCTATACTAGATCTCTGAAAGGTAGTTGTATCATCAGTTGTTGCAAGCAAAAAAATCGTCAAGTACAAGTCGCTGATTTCTTGCAAGTATATCTGATCCACTATATTAGTTAAAGAAACAAAGCCGTTTATGGGATAGGTTCTTATATCACAAAGGCCATTATTATCCCATTTTTTTGCCTTACCCATAGTTTGGTAATCATTAATCAATGGCATGGCTAGGTTCTCAATATAGGAATTAAAATCTTTCCGCTTGATACCATCCACGTAGGCTTTGGCAATAAACATATGCAAAAAAATCAAACCCTTGTGGGTGTTGATAGAATTTGTGGCTGCAAACATCTGATCTTCAACTTTTTTTCCCGCTTTGCGAAGCTGATTGAAATCATTTATGTTTGACCAAGTGATATTTTTCAAAGACTTTGCTATAGAATTTTTGGATATTACAAATAAATTATAGTCCATGTCATTATGGGACCCATTTGACCGTAGGTTGACACAGCCAAAAGGGAGTTCTCTTAATAGTTCGCTATCTATGGCCTTAGATAAAGCATTTGTGTATTTTTCGATATCTCTCATAATTTCATTATAA
Organism: Anaerococcus urinomassiliensis; assembly: GCF_900128425.1. Classification (NCBI taxonomy): domain Bacteria; kingdom Bacillati; phylum Bacillota; class Tissierellia; order Tissierellales; family Peptoniphilaceae; genus Anaerococcus; species Anaerococcus urinomassiliensis. Next base: position 1,336,677 of record NZ_LT635782.1, on the reverse strand, counting down.
CATAAGAAATTAGTTAAAAAGGTGTACATCCAATTAAAAGCAATTTAAATGCTAATTGGAAAATGTAAGAGATTATAAATTTGATAATTAAATATTAGTGAAATATAAAACTTATCAATGAAAACGATTATATTTTTTACAATAAAACTAAAAATATATTTTAAAATAAAACTATGGAAAAGCCTTTGATTTAAACACATAGATTTAATACAGGTTTTACAAATTAGTATATGAAAATGCTTGCGATATAGTTAGTACTATGTTCTAATAAAACTGTAATCATTTACAGTGTCAAAATATATACTTGATTAGTTTCTATTTATAAAAAGATCCGTTTCTAATTACTTATAAATACTGGAGGGCAATTATGACTGAATATCATAACGCATGGAAAGAAATGTTTGAGAATTCTCAAAAAATGATGAATGACTGGATGGGAGCTTTTACTAATCCTAGCCAAGCTGGAAATAGTGCTGATTCAAGTGCTGGCTTCAATCCTTACAACTATAAAGATTTTGTTAAAATGCAACAAAACTGGTACAAAGATTGGAAAAACATGTACCAAGGAATGGACAATATGTACAAAGGGATGGGTACATCAAATTCAATGTTTAATGGTCCATACCAAGTTTGGGTGGATATGATAATACATATAATCCATTCCAAGTAGGCCAAAGCATGAATCCTTTTAACCTTGATGTTTTTGAAAAAATGCAAAACTCACAAAAATTGTATCTATCACTTTATGAATAATGGAAACAATTCAATGAGCAAATTTTAAAACCAGCTAGTGATACCTTTAATAAAGACATTCATGAAATGGCTGAACAGTTTAACCAAATTTTCACATCTAACTTTATTCCGCTTATGCCAAAGGAATTGCAAGGACTTGCACTAAATACTCAAAGCTATTTCAACACATGTTTTAAATCTATGGAAAACTTCTTAGGTCTATGGGCATACGCTTATCAAAATATTTCTGATATTACAATGTAAAGTATGTTTGATGATCCGATGAAGTTCTCAGATACACTAAAACAATGGAAGGCTGCCTACGATCAAACATTTGGTATTTTGGTAAAATCACCAGTGGTTGGTTCTTAACGTGAGCCATTGGAACAAAATAATAAAGCTGTCAATGCTATGATTTAAATGCTTGTTGCAGTTTCTGAATATATGACAAGAACAGCTTCAATAGGATATAAGTACTCAAAAGAATACTTTGAAAACTATGCAACATCAATTCAAGAAGGAGAGCAAGCAAAGACATTTAAAGAATTCTATGATATGTGGTCTAAATTTGTGGTACTTTCTCATTGATGTATACAGCTCTACATCCAGAGAAAATCAAAAATGTTGTAACAATGGTTACTCCAGTAGATTTCTCAACTGATGATGGATTGCTTTTCAAATGGGGCAAATATCTAAGTCCAGATACTATGGTAGATGCTTTTGGTGTTGTATCAGGGGACTTTATGAACACAGGATTTTTGACCTTAAGATTAATTTCTCTTATGGTAAACAAATATGTTGATGTTATAAATGATCTTGAAGACCCAGACTATGTAGCAAACTTTATGACCATGGAAAAATTGATATTTGACTCACCTGACCAAGCAGGTAATGCTTTCAAGGAATTCTTGAATTCTATGTATAGAGAAAACAAACTTGCTAAAGGCGAGATAGAGATAGCAGGCGAAAAGGTTGACCTCAAGAAGATAACCCAACCTGTGTTAAACTTATACGCTAAAAAAGATAAGCAAGTGCCAAATGCTGCATCTATACCACTCAAAGACCTAACTGGATCAAAAGACTTCACAGAAAAATGCTTCCCCACAGGTCACATTGGAATGTTTGTAAGTGGTAGAAGTCAAAAAGAAGTAGCTCAAGTTGTTGAATGGCTACAAAAACGTTCATAATAAAGGAGCAATGATGAAAGAGATTAAAGGATTAACCATAGATTAATTGGAAGTTGGACAGAAAGCTTCATTTACCAAGACAGTAACAGAAGCTGACGTGTATAACTTTGCAGGAGTCACTGGTGACTTTAACCCAGCACATATGAACGAAGAGTATGCAAAAAACACTGCCTTTAAGACACGTATAGCTCATGGTATGCTTTCAGCAGGATTCATATCCGCAGTTCTTGGTACAAAACTACCTGGTCCTGGAACAATTTATCTTAACCAAGACTTAAGATTTAACAAACCGGTACAATTTGGCGATATTATTACTGCTACAATCACTGTTGATGAATTGATAAAAGAAAAAAACAGAGCTATTTTGAAAACTCTTTGTACAAACCAAGATGGTGACGTTGTCGTAGAAGGTACAGCAAAGGGAATGTCACCAAAATAAAATGAAATTTAAAGGGGATGTTGCAAATTGATAGATATCTAACGTTACATCATTGAAGTGCACTCCCAGAAAGTTTGAGGTTTAGCCCACAGGCTCTGGGTGGTAATTAGCCCGTCGGCTGACAGAGACCTTTCTGGGAGAGTGCTCGAATGATATAGGAACGATTTATCTATTTTGCAACAGCTCATTTTTTTGAACTATTTGATATCGTTACCAACAAAGAATTAACATTTAATACCTATGATGTTATAATATAGAATATAGACTTATATAGTGAGATGCTTATAGTTTGAAAGAAGGACTATTTGACGAAATCTCACCAAACATAGGCAATCGATAAGTAAAGCTATTCGCTTACATATAAGTAGGATTGGTCTTTGAGAAAATAAAAAGGAGTAAATCATGGACGTTTATGAAAAAGCATTAGAAAAACATAAAGAGTGGCAAGGTAAGGTAGGAACTGATGTAAAGGCAAAGGTTAATAATGCTGAGGACTTGACCTATGCTTACACACCAGGAGTTGCAGAGCCATGTAGAGAAATTGCAAAAGATGAATCTTTGGCATACGAATACACGATGAAAGCAAATACTATTGCTGTAGTAAGTGATGGTTCTGCTGTGCTTGGACTAGGAAACATTGGAGCCAAAGCTGCTATGCCTGTTATGGAAGGAAAGTCAGTTCTTTTCAAAGAATTTGGTGGGGTTAATGCAGTGCCAATTGTTCTTGACACCCAAGACCCAGATGAAATCATCAATATTGTAAAAAACATAGCACCAGGCTTTGGGGGAATTAACCTTGAAGATATATCTTCACCAAGATGTGTATATATAGAAGATAAACTAAAAGAAGAACTAGATATACCAGTATTCCACGATGACCAACACGGTACAGCTATTGTAACAGTAGCTGCCTTGATTAATGCATTAAAACTAGTAGGCAAAGAACCAGAAGACATCAAACTAGTTATATCTGGAGCTGGAGCAGCTGGATTTTCTTGTGCAAAACTAATCAGAGACTTAGGAGTAAAAAACATCATAGTATGCGATTCTCACGGAGCAATTAGTGATTTGATGCTAAGCTCTGGTAACCCAGTAAAAGCACAAATTGCAGAAATGTTTAACCCAGAAAACTTTGAAGGCAGCTTAAAAGAAGCCTTGGTAGAAGCAGACGTATTCGTGGGAGTATCAGCACCAAATATTATAGATGGGGAAGATATCAAAAATATGAACGATGATGCCATAGTATTTGCCATGGCAAACCCAGTACCAGAAATCGACTACCATGAAGCAGTAGAAGCTGGAGCAAAAGTAGTAGCAACAGGTAGATCAGATTTTCCAAACCAAATAAATAACGTCCTAGCCTTCCCAGGAATATTCAAAGGAGCCTTGGAATCTCGTGCTAGTCAAATTACAGATGAGATGAAAATGGCGGCAGCGAAGGCTCTAGCAGGATTTGTTAGTGATGATGAGCTTAATGAAGAATATGTTATCCCATCTGCTTTTGAAGAGGGCATTGCAGATGCAGTAAGTGATGCAGTGAAAAATCTGAAATAGTTAATTCTTAACGACAAATTAATAACTTATATAGAAAGAAGAAACGATAAATAGTTTCTTCTTTTTTGCTTGAAAAATTAATATATTTTATTTTAGTAATAAAATCAATTTGAAAATCAGGTAAAAAAATATACGTATCTAGACTATGGATGCGATAAAACACTGAAAATTACGGGTTTGTGTTAGGATTTTTGTAAAAAATATTAGCTATTGACTATTATTTGAAAATGTGGTATTTTAAAGTATTTGCAAATGATTTGCAATATCATCAACTATTATTCGATATATTTTATTTGATAATTAGTTTTATTGTATCAAATTTTACAGGGAGAATTTATGAAAAAAGGGACGATTATAAAGACGGCTTTTGTAGCTGCATTATCTGTATCATTTTTATTTTCAGATGTGTCATATGCTAGCGTAGATAATACTAATTCTTTAGATGAAAATGGTGAAAGCATTGTTTCTGAAAAAGAAAAAAATATTTATGACTCTAATTTAGAAACAGACAGCAGTGCAGAAAAAGAAGAAATATCTAAAAACGATAGGGAAGAAGCACTAGATATAATTTCATCAGAAGATATTGAGAATAATAATTCTGATGAAAAATCTGATTATATAGATGATAAATCCAATGAAGAGAATGAACAGAAACAGGACTATAAGAACAAACAAACAAATGAAGAATCAAGTAAAGAAAATAAGGATGATTCTTTTGAGAGTGTAATATCTGATAAAAAAGCACCAGCTAAAGAAAATATAGAAAATAAAAAAACAGAAAAAAATACTGTAGTTTACATCGCCGAGTTCCTGGATAAACAAAGCAAAGAAAAAGCAAAAAAAGATTTAAAATCGATAAATGGAACAAATGTTTTATATGAGTATGATACTTTGTTTAATGGACTTGCTATAGAAACTCTGCCAGAAAATTTGGATAAAATAAAACTTACAAACGGCATAAAATCCTTAGAAAGATCCCAAAAATTACAAGCATTTATGAACCACGCAAGCAAAGAGATTGGTATAGATGAAGCTATTGATTATCTAAAAGTTATCAATGCTAGCTATGCTAACAAGTTTGACGGTAGGGGAACTGTTATTGCAAATATAGATACAGGTGTAGATTATAGGCATAAGGCTATGCGTATCGATGATGATGCATTAGAATATATAAAGTATAAAAAAGAAGATTTAAAAGGTTCGGATAAGGATTACTGGCTAAGTGATAAAATACCTCACGCATTCAACTACTTTAATGGTGGCAAGATTACTATTGAGAAATATGATGATAATAGTGATTATTACGACCCACACGGCATGCATATAGCAGGTATACTTGCAGGCAATGATACAAAGGAAGATATCGAAAATTACAATGGTATTGATGGTATAGCGCCAAATGCTCAAATTTTTTCTTATAAAATTTACTCAGATGCATCTACTGGCTTTGCGGGTGACGAAACTATGTTCCACGCTATCGAAGATGCTATAAAACATAATGTCGATGTAGTTTCTATTTCTTCTGGTTTTACAGGTACAGGACTAGTAGGTGAAAAATATTGGCAAGCTATTAGAGCCTTAAGAAAAGCTGGTATCCCACTAGTAGTAGCTACAGGTAATTATGCCACATCTGCCTCAAGCTCATCATGGGATTTATCTGCAAATAATGATTTAAGAATGATAGATACTGGTAATGTTACGAGAACTGCTGCCCACGAAGATGCAATTGCTGTTGCATCAGCAAAAAATCAGGTGGTTGAATTTGATAAAGTAAATATTGGTGGGGAGGATTTCAAATATAGAAATATAGGTGCTTTTTTTGACAAAGAAAAAGTTATAAAAAATGAAGATTCTAAAGAAAACAGAAAACTAAAATTTGTATACATTGGTAAAGGTCAAGATAATGATTTAACTGGACTTGATCTTAAAGGTAAAATTGCTGTAATGGATAGGATTTATACCAAAGACTTAAAGTACGCTTTTAAGAAAGCTACCGACAAGGGTGCTCGTGCAATAATGGTTGTAAATACTGTTAACTATTACAATAGGGACAACTGGACAGACTTGCCAGCAATGGGATACGAAGAAGATGATGCTACAACAAGCCAAGTATTTTCAGTATCTGGAAATGATGGTCTAAGAATTTGGAATATGATAAATCCAGATAAGAAAGTTGAAGTTAAGAAAAACAATGTTGAGGACTATAAGGATAAGCTAGACCAATATTATCCACTAGATATGGCTAGTTATAATGCAAACAAACCAAACGTTGGCGACGAGAGAGAGCTTGATTTCAAATTTGCAAAGGATAATGATAAGGCACTGTACAAGGAAAATGTAATAGTACCAGCAGGATCTACATCATGGGGACCAAGAATAGACCTTTTACTAAAACCAGATATATCGGCACCAGGAAAAAATATTAAGTCAACACTAAATGTAATAGATGGTAAATCAAACTATGGATACATGTCAGGTACATCAATGGCAGCTCCAGTTGTTGCAGCATCGACAGTTTTACTTCGACCAAAAATTAATGAGATGCTAAATTCTAGTCTAATAAAGAGCTTACAAGGTGATGATAAAATTGATTTTACAAGTCTAACAAAAATTGCCCTACAAAATACAGCCACACCAATGATGGATCCAACATCATGGAATGAAAAATCATTATATTTAGCTTCACCAAGACAGCAAGGTGCAGGTTTAATTAATGTTGGAAAAGCAGTAAAGAATGATGTTATAGCAACATTTAAGAATAAAGATTCTAATGGGTCTGTAAACTCTTATGGATCTATTTCCTTAAAAGAGATAAAGGGAAACGAAAAATACTTCACAATAAAATTATACAATACATCAAACAGACCAATTACCTTTAGAGCTTCATCATCAGCTATCACAACAGATGGTATGATAGATAGATTGAAGTTAGATGAGACTTACAAAGATGAAACAACAAATGATGGAAAAAAAGTTGTTCCAGAAATTCATCCAAGCAAAGTAAACAATGCATCTATAACATTTGAACATGATACTTTTACAATAAATCCAAACTCGAGCTTTGATTTAAATGCAGTAATAAATGTTGGAGATGCCGCTGATAAGAATAAGTTTGTAGAATCATTCATCCACTTTGAATCACAAGAAGAAATAGAAGCTATAAATTCAACTACAGCAAATCAATTTGTTCAACCATCACTATCAATGCCATTGATGGGATTTGCTGGAAATTGGAACAACGAACCAATATTAGATAAATGGGCTTGGGAAAAAGACCCGTCAGCAACAAAAATTCAGGGATACGATGATGATGGAAAACCCAAAATACCAGGCACTTTAAATAAAGGAATAGGCGGAAAGTACGGCATAGATAAATTCAATCCAGCTGCAGTAATTCAAAATAGAAAAGATGGTGATACAAAATCCCTAGATCAAAATCCAGATTTATTTGCCTTTAACAATAATCAGGATTTAAATGCCCCTAGTCGTAGCGAATCAAATATAGCTAAAGTATATCCTTTAGATTCAAACGGGAAAGCACAAAATGTCGAGGTAGAAAAAGGATTGACACCATCACCACTTGTACTAAGAAGTGCAGAAGAAGGTTTGATATCAATCGTAAATAACAAAGGTGAAGGTGGGGATATTCAAAAAGACCTCAAAGTAATATCAAGAGAACACTTTATTAGAGGTATACTAAATTCCAAAGAAAATGATGCTAAAGGTGTGAAATCTTCAAAATTACAAGTTTGGGGTGACTTAAAATGGGATGGTTTAATATATAATCCAAGAGGTTTGGAAGAAAATGTTATAGAAGATAATGACAAAAATGATACAGATAAGTTAAGAGGTCAATATGAACCAATAGCTGAAGGACAATATTATTACAAATTTAAATATAGACTAACAAAAGACTATCCATGGCAAGTATCATACATTCCAGTAAAAATTGACAACACTTCACCAGAGATAGTTTCACTCGACTTCTCAAATCCTGAAAAAATCAAACTTTTAGTAAAAGATACCTATCATAAAGTCAAAGATGAATACAAAAATGAAACTTTATTTTCAAGGGATCAGAAGTTATATCCTGAGAAATTTGATACAGTAGCAAACGAAGTTTGGTATGCCGGTGCAGCACTGGTTGATAGCGATGGAAATGTAGAAAAAGATCTCAGCGTAACATATGCTGGAGAAGGAGAAGATAAAAATAGAAAACTAGACAAATATGGGAACACTGTTTATGAGATAAATGGAGCTGGCGACTTAAGAGGCAAGATTATTGAGGTTATTGCCTTGGATGGAGCTAACAATTTTACTAAAATTCACAGAATCAAATTCTCTGAAAGGGCTGATGAAAGAGGTAATATATCTTATTATCTAATTGATCCGGATGTAGATTCTTCAAAATATCAAAAATTGGGAGAAATTCCTGAAAGCAAATTTTCAAGTATAAAAAGTGACGATGACAATATTAGCGGAAAAGAAAATCCAAATTCATCAGAAGAAGTGACTCCTATCGAAGGGGAATCAATAATTGAAATTAATGAAAAAGTTTCAACATTAAGAGCAATTGAAGAAAAGGATCTAAAAAAAACCATCAAAATAAAAACTAAAGAAGTAGAAGATTTTGTAAATGGTGGAACTATGACTGTAGAACTTTATTATCTATATGATGATAATGGAAATATTATTGCCTACGAAGATGGGTCTGATCTAGAATATGAAATAGAAAACATAGAAGAAGCAAAATCAAAAATTAATGGTGTTCTAACTCCATCAGAAGAAGGAAGTTTTGAATTATTAGCAAAAGTAAACAATGTTTCAAGAAATGCTAAAGTTTATTATGGCAATGATTACAAATCTGTTGAGATAACATCAACTAAATATGATCCTGAAAACAAAACTATGATTTTTGACCTATATGCAAATATAAATGATATAGCTAACGGCGTTCAATTTGCTGGAGATATGAAGATTTATGTTAGAGATCGTGGAACAACAGTAGCAAAGACAGTTGTGAGAATGCCAGAAGTGAAAACTGAAAGTAAAGAAATACCTCCATATAGCTCAAGTTATAGCAGGGTAATTGAAATGAATGAAGGAGACTTGATCAAGATTCCAGATAATCCAAGTGATATGGATGTGGGCAAATTATACTATGATAAAGACCAAGACCTATATTTCTTTAACGATAAGATTGCCGTAAGAGAAGGTTATGCCATTAAAGTAACTAGCTACAATCCAGGTAAGACAGACATGATTGAAAACAATGGTGTCTATAGCAGTGAGGATATTGAAAAAATACAAAATACAAATCCTAACATAAAAGCTATGTCAGAAAAAATAATCTTTTCTGATAGTAGAAATCAATCAAATGGAAAGTATACTGGCTCAGTTCTAATGGCAAGCAAAGAAGGTTTCAATATCATTAGATATCAGGTGTTTAAAATCAAAGTAAACGATAAAGGTGAGGCTATAGATAAAGATGGCAACTTAGTTGACTTAAATAAGCCGGAAAATCTAGTACTTTTTGCCCAAGATGGAAAAGAATATATATCTGAAAGAGATGCCGATGTAGAAGCAATCAGGGAAGATGGATCTATGCTTTATATAGACACTAAGCCAATAAATTTATCCATAGACAATAATTACTTCAACCCAAGCCCAAAAAATAAGATATATGTTAGAAACCAAGATTTTTACCTAAAGGGGAAAATCGGAGATATGGGTGGCTTTAACTGGGAAATGAGAATTAATGAATCAATCATAGATAACTACTTGATTTACGGTGACCTTCACTCAGATAATAGAAAAGATTTCAATGTCAAAATAGATGTTAGAGATGGTGACATCATGGATTGGGGTATGAAAGATTATTCCACAAATGGGTTCCCAGACGAGGTGAGAGACCTTGATGGAAATGTATTTATAAAAACTGGCTATTCTCCACTAAACGCAAGAGCAGTAGGTGTACATTACCAATTCCTTTATGACAATGTAAAACCAGAGGTAAAGGTTGATACTAATGGAAATACACCTATCGAGTATGTTAAAGATAAGTTTATTAGATTTAATATATCAGATCTTCGTGATAATGAAAAAAATGGAGAAATCCAAGAAAAGCATATATTCGTCAATGGTAAAGAATACAAGTCACTAGAAGATATCGAAGATATGACCGATGAAAAATTAAATATCAAAATTATAGCAAAAGACTTTGCTAGAAATACCACTGTAAAAGAATTTATATTTGATAAACTAACTGGCGAAATTAAAGATAAAGAAATACAGGTAGTATCTGTAAAAAATAATGGAAATAATACTATTGAAAAAATTAAATCTGGTGAAGATTACATTCTTCCATCATATAATGGACAGATAAAAGAAGGATATAAATTCATTGGATGGAAGGTAGATGGTGAAGAAAAAATAAGAGAAATTAACAATGTAATTTATCCAGAAGGCGATATGACTATAAGACCAGAATTTATTAAAATTGAGGAAAGTAGAAAGTATGAAAATACTCCAACTTTTGATTTAAATGATAAAAATAAACGTATAGCCTTAGAAAAAGCAAAAGAATTAGCCATAGATGAACTGATAAAATCTGAGATTGACTCCAAAATAATTATTAAACATATAAAAGAAGCAAAATCAATAGAAGAAGTAACGGCTCTAAAAAAGGAATTTTTAAAGTCAGTCTTAGATGAATCAAAAAAACCTAAAACTTCAGAAATTCCAGGATATTTAGAGGACAATCAATCACAAGAGTCGGAAAAAATTCCAGTTTTGCCAAATCATGAAGACCTAACACTTCCAGAAAATAAAACGGAATCATCAGTCCATTCTGAAATCCATCAAAAAGAAAATTTAAAAACTGATGACAAGCATGAGGATTCAGGAATACCTATGATTCAAGAAGAAACTGATTCAAGTAAAGATTCTAGAATTAAATCAGAAGAAAAAATTGCCATAAAAGATATATTAGGAAAATCTAATGATGAAGATAGGCCAAGTAATGATAATAAAGCTACAGAAGATATGATTGCAATAGAGCCAGACTTAAATAATATCAGGGAAGAAGTAGAAAAAAATAACAACAAAAATTTAAAAGAAATGGATATTTTAGATAGCTATACCAAAGAAAGTAGTATCTATGGATTAAATGCTAAGAGAAATATTATTCCAGTTATTAGCGATAAAAAAGCTTCTAAAAATGTTAAAACAGGCGTTTCAGATACATCCAATGTAGTTTTGACAATGTTAGCTGCAACAGTCGGATTTTTAAAAAGCAAAAAAAGAAAGTAGACTTTAATTTTCATCTATCCCAAAATTAGATAAGAGTTATAAATTCTAGCTAAATGTAGATGAAATACCCTATCTATAAAGCAAAAATTTCACTTGATTTAGTTTTGTTATAAGTGCATTCACAAACAAAATAAGGAAAAGAACTACTTGTTTTGTATAATCAGATATATAAATATTATTGTAATTTATTATTTTGTTGAATAGGTTGATAGATAAAAATATATATTAATTTGTAAAAATGGATATGGTTTATAGAAGGGCCTATACTTGAGATTTATTTGGATATTTTTCAGATATATGGATAGGTGTAGTTCTTCATTCATATTTTAAACAAAATAACACTAAACAAATTGAATAATTCGTTAATAAAAGTATAATAATTTAGAAAATTATGGGGCTGATTTCGATAATCAGCCTTTTTGTATTTAGAGAATAAAAATGTGATTATAAAAATATTGTCAAAGCATAAATTTCAGAATTTAAAAGAAAAATGAGAGCAAGATACATATGCGAGAGATTTTTTAAAATAGAAGGGATTATAATGAAAAAAGATATAAAACTTATAGTCACTGACCTTGATGGGACCCTGGTGGATTCTTCTAGTAAGGTGATTTTAGAGAATAAAATTGTTCTTAAAGCCCTCCATGACAAGGGGATGAAGATTGGCATTGCTACTGGTAGGCCTTTCAATGCTTTTTGGTGGATTAGACAGGAACTTGGGCTAGAATCTTTTGATGATTATTCTATTTGCAATACTGGTGCCTTTGTTAGGTGCAATGCTGATGGCAAGAAGATTATCGATAATTCATTGACTGTTAAGGATTTTTACAAGATATCTTCCTATCTATCTGATTATGACCTACAATTTGCTTTGTTTTCTAAGGATGTTCTTTATAATAATGCAGAAGTTTTAAATGATGGTTTTCTAAAAGATCAAAGAATTTTGCTCATGCCGCGCCAAAAGTACATGACTTTTGAAGAGATACCTAGTGATATAGGTAGGGCGGCTTTTATGGGAAACAAGGATGTTTTGGATGTCTTTTACCATGATAAAAAATCAGAAATCGAAAAAGATTATATGACTATGAGAAACGAGGATTATGCTCTGGAAGTTTTGAAGAAATCATCTGGCAAGCAAAAAGCTTTAAAGGCACTTTGTGACTATCTTGGTATTAGTACTGATGAAGTTATGTATTTTGGTGATGGGGCCAATGACAAGGCTGCTATAGAGCTTTCTGGAATTGGTGTTGCTATGGCTAATGCATCTGATGAGACAAAAAGTGCAGCAGATTTTGTAGCTAAAAGCAACGATGAAGCTGGTCTTTGTGAGTTTTTGAAAGATTATTTTGATTTAGAGGTATAGATGGACACATTTGCTATTTTATCTTCAGGATCATCTGGTAATAGCCTTTTTGTTGAGTACAAGGGGACAAAAATCCTAATTGATGCTGGATTCTCGGCAAAAAGAATTGAATACTTATTAGGAGAAATTGGCAAATCACCCAAGGAACTTGACGCTATGTTTGTAACTCATGAGCATGCCGACCATTCTAAAGGTCTAGGGACCATGAGTCGTAAGCATAATTTGCCAATATATGCCAACAATGGAACTTGGCAATCTCTAGCTAAAAATTGTGGTAAAATCAAAGAAGAAAATATAAAAATTTTTGATACAGGCAAATTTTTAAGCTTCGGTTCTATGGATATACTTCCAATCAAAATCCACCACGATGCCAAAGAGCCTGTAGGCTATGTCCTATATCTGGGCAATAAAAAGATTACCATACTTACAGATACTGGTATAGTAGATGAGAAAATGGCCTATGAGATTAAGGGTTCTGATATATATTATATGGAAGCCAATCACGACCTTGAAGCCTTAAAGCGTGGACCGTATCCATATCCTCTAAAGCTTAGGGTTATGAGCAATATGGGACATTTGTCAAATGACCAGTCGGCAGAAGTCTTGGCAGATGCCCTAGAGGGTAAAAGAGAACATGTTTACCTAGGCCACTTATCAGAAACCAACAACACACCAGAATTATCAAGGCTTACAGTGGATAATTACCTTACAAGTTTGGGACTTGATACCAAAATAGATATTGTTTTAGATGTTGCAGATAGACACAATCCATCAGGGATTGTCAAATTATAGAGGAAAATAATGGAATTAGTAGAAATTGAAAGATCGATTATAAAAAAATATAGAAAAGAAATTTGGTCACCCTTCATTAAAGCAATCAAGGAATTTGAGCTTATAAATGATGGAGATAAGGTTGCGGTTGCAATATCTGGGGGCAAGGACTCTCTTTTGTTGGCCAAGGTCATAGAAGAACTTCACAAACACTCTAAGGTGAAATTTGATGTAGTTTATATTTCAATGGACCCAGGTTATAGTCTAGAAAATAGAGAACGCCTTGAAGAAAACTTAAAATACTTAAATATAGATGGACAAATATTTGATACCGATGTATTTCAAATAGCTGAGAGCGTATCAAAGGGCCAATATCCATGCTATATGTGTGCCAGAATGCGTAGAGGAAGCTTATATTCCAAGGCTCAAGAACTAGGTTGCAACAAAATTGCTCTAGGTCACCATATGAATGATGTCATAGAAACTATAATGTTAAATGTTCTCTATGCAGGAAATTTTAAAACAATGAAACCTAAGCTTAAGGCACAGAACTTTGAAAATATGGAGCTTATCCGTCCATTTTATTATGTAAAAGAAGAAGACATTATTAAATGGCGTGATTATGTTGAACTTTTTGCCCTAAACTGTGCATGCACAGTAACAAAATCCCAGGAAGCCTACACCAGGAAGATGATCAAAAATATTATAGCAAATATGAAAGAGTCAAATCCTGATGTTGAAATGTCAATACTTCGTTCGGCAGAAAATGTCAACTGTGACATGGTTATAGGCTACCAATTAAATGGTGAAAAACATTCTTTTATGGAGGAATTTGATGATTGAGTTTTTAAAAGTACTAATCCTTTCTATAGTTGAAGGAATCACAGAGTTTTTACCAGTATCATCAACTGGCCATTTAATATTAGTCAATGAATTTGTAAAGCTCGAACCTGCTGAGTTTTCCAATGCCTTTAATGTTATAATCCAACTTGGAGCAATACTTTCTGTAGTTGTCTTGTATTTCCAAAGATTAAATCCTTGGGATTATGAAAAAACTCACAAATATTTCCCAAAAAATTATGATAGTCTAAATGGACAATCAAGGTTATATTATAGGCTGACTCACCCAGACCAAAGGACTATGGAACTTTGGAAAAGAGTGATAGTTGGCATATTGCCAGCAGGAGTCCTTGGATTTTTGTTTGATGATTTTATAGACGAACATTTATTTAATCCAATGGTAGTAGCAGCCATGCTTGCTATCTGGGGTCTCATAATAATATTTGTAGAAAAAAGAAATAAGAAAAAAGTAGATTTTGTAAATGATAATATCATAAATGTACCATACAAAACAGTTCTTGCTATTGGATTTTTCCAAGCCTTGGCAATGATTCCTGGTACTTCTAGATCAGCTGCAACTATAATGGGAGCAATGATCCTAGGACTTTCAAGGGAAGCTGCAGCAGAATTCTCATTCTTCCTAGCCATACCAACCATGCTTGGAGCAACCCTACTTAAAGTAGTAAAAAATGTCCACGGCTTTACAGGCAGTCAATGGCTATTAATAGTAGTAGGAATGGTACTAAGTTTTATAGTTGCTTATGTAGTTATCAAGAAATTTATGGAATATATCAGCAAACACGACTTTATTCCTTTTGGAATATATAGGATAATCCTTGCTGCTGTAGTATTTTTATACTTTGGTATTATAAAATGAGAGCAAAATTTGCTCTCATTTTTAGTATTAAATTATAATGTTTAGTTAATCATAGGCTGAGACTTCTTGGAGATGAATCATAATTTTCCTTTATATATGAATTTATATATTCGCCAGATCTTCGCTTATTAAGATTGTAAGATTCATTATTTACCTTTTGACCGTTAGTATAGTTATAAGCAAGAAGGGTAATCGGAAAAATTATAGAAACCAGTAATTAGCTAGTATATTTATCACTTTTATAGAAAAAGCGTCGATAAACCCAATTTATTAATGGGTTTGTAGACGCTCTGAACTAGCTATTAAGCTAGTTATAGATTAAATTAATGAATTTATAAAAAATGATATAACTATTGGATTACATAAATTTACAGCTATGGCAAGGACTATAGGAAAGACAAACATTGCCACATCAGCTGGGCCTTCCTTTTCTATGATGGCTTCCATATTAGCTATGGCATTTGGTGTCTGGCCAAGTCCTACTCCGCAGTGACCAGCTGCTATGACTGCTGCATCGTAGTTTGATCCAGCAAGTCTAAAAGTAACAAGACTAGTGTATATAGCTATAAATATTGCTTGAGCTACCATAACAACAAGCATTGGTAGGGCAAGGGATACAATTGCGCTTATATTTAATCCTATAAGGGCAAGAGATAAAAATAAGCTCAAAGATATATTGCCTACTGTATCTATGCTTTTTGTGTTGATATCTTTTTTTAGATAATCGTAAATGTTTCTTACAATAAGACCTCCAAATTGGCAGCCTACATAGTAGGGGAAGTTAAGGCCGGTTAGAAGCAATATTTTATTGATAAAAGTTCCCAAAAAGCTTGCAAGTCCTACGATTATAATTGCTCGCATCAATGTTTTTTGATCGATGGTATCTTTTCTTTCATCAAGATTTATATAAGAATTCAAATTTTCGCTATTTAAGCTATGATTTTTGATAAGTCTTTGGGCAACGGGACCTCCCACGAGAGATCCTATCAAAAGGCCAAAGGTTGCTGAAGCGACTCCTATTTCTGTGGCGTTATTTGCCCCGTATCCTTCCATAATCTTGCCAAAACTTACGGCAGATCCTATGCCTCCTGTCATGGATGTAGATCCCATAGCAACTCCAAAGAGTGGATTGATGTTAAAAAGTTTTGTAAAGCCAATAGCCAGGATATTTTGAAGAGGGAGCAATATTATAATTGCAAGGGCAAGTTTTAGGCCAAGGCTGCCAGCCTTTTTAAGAGCTTTAAAGGAACAAGCAAGGCCTATGGATGCAAAAAATATATTCATAAAGAAATCCTGGAGAACTTGGTCAAATTCTATGTCAAAGCTTGCAGTAGTTTTTAGTATAAAAACCACAAAGCTTACTATTAACCCTCCTATAACTGGAGCAGGTATAAAAAACTTCTTTAGAAATTCTGAGTTTTCTTTGATTCTGTTGCCCAAAATATATGCGAGAATTGCAATTCCCAGGCTTTGTATCATATCTAATGTTATGTGCATATCTTCCTCTTTTCATTTAGCTTGCTTATATTATATATCTATTTTGATAAAATTAAATATTTTGGGAAAAGACTCATAATTATTTATATGAAATCGTTGACTTAGATATCAAACTATGTTAATTTGAATATATAATAAATTTGGAGGATTTTATGAAAAAAAATGATAATGGACTGATAAGTTGGAAGAGTCTTACCTTTATGGCTTTTGCAACTTTGTGGGGCTTTGGTAACGTTGCCAATGGCTTCATGTACTTTAATGGTATTCAAGTTATTTTTTCATGGATTTTGATGTTCGTCCTCTACTTTATCCCTTATGCACTAATGGTAGGGGAATTGGGATCAACATTTAAAAATCTTGGAGGAGGAGTTTCTTCATGGATTGAACGAACATCAACAACAAAGCTTGCTTATTATGCTGGTTGGACCTATTGGTGCGTGCACATCCCTTATATTGCATCCAAGGGTTCAGGAGCTTTGAAGGCTTTTTCTTGGCTAGTATTTCATAATGCAGAAACCTTTGATACCTTTAAAACTTCTCATGTTCAAATTGTTACACTAGCAATACTTTTGATATTTTCTTTTATTGCAAGCCGTGGACTTAATCCACTTAAGAATCTAACACAAATAGCAGGAAGTTCTATGTTTGTTATGGGAATTTTATATATTATCCTAGGACTTTTTGCACCAGTTGTTGCACCAAGTGGAGATTATCAAAATATTGATTTTTCGTTAAAGGCAATAGTGCCAACATTTAACGTTGGATATTTTACTTCACTTTCAATTTTGGTATTTGCAGTTGGTGGTGTAGAAAAAATTTCGCCATATATTAACAAGATGAAAGGTAATCCATCAAAAGGCTTCCCAAAGGCAATGCTTGCTGCATCTATAATGGTTGTAATATCTGCTTTATTTGGGACTGTTGCTATGGCTAGGATGTTTGACCCAGCTGTTATCAATGCCAGCCAAGAAAGTTTTGACTCTTATGTAGCAAATGGAGCATATTGGGCCTTCCAAAAACTTGGTCAATACTACGGCCTAGGAAACTTCTTCCTAATCATCTATGCCCTATCAAACCTAATTGGCCAATTGTCAATTTTGGTTCTTTCTATAGATGCACCACTTAGAATACTACTAGGCGATCCAAAAATCAGTATCCATGTTCCACAAAAACTTCTTAAAAAGAACAAATATGGAGCATATGTCAATGGAATCAAGATGGTTGTAATCCTATCTGGAACAATAATCTTATCACAAATCTTGCTTCCAGGAGCTGCATCTGTTCTAAGAGCACTTACAAAACTAAACTCTGTATGTATGCCACTAAGATATCTATGGGTATTCGTAGCTTATTACTTGCTTAAGAAAAACTCCATGGATAATGGAGAGTACAAGTTTACCAAATCTCAAGGAGCTGGTAAATTCTGGGGCCTATGGTGCTTTATAATTACACTATTATCATGCCTACTAGGGATGTATTCAGATGATAAGGTTACAATGATTTTGAATATCTTAACACCAGTATTCTTAGTTGCTCTAGGTTTGATATTCCCAACTATAAGAGCCAAAGAAGATGGTAGAGCTAATACTTTTGTAGAATAATATCGTTCCGTAATTTGCACACTCTTAGGATGATTTTAGCAAAGCTTTATCTTGTCTATATCCTAAGAGTGTCAATTATTTTGGGACGATTTTTTTTAAATTTAATAATTTCTTAATGTATATTATGTAATAATAATTGAAAATCAGATGCAATATATTATATAATTAACTATGAATTGAGGAAATTATGAAAATTGTATTTTACATAGTAGGATTTGCCATATTTTATGCTATGGCTGGCTATCCTATCACATTGATTATCTTAGATAAGATTATGAAAATGAAAAACGACAAGGACTTATCCTACAAGCCCTTTGTATCTATAATAATATCAGCCTACAACGAAGAAAAGGTAATAGAAAGAAAACTAGAAAATATTACAAAATCTACCTATCCCCACTATGAAGTTATAGTGGCCAATGATGCATCAAGCGATAGGACAGTTGAGATTTGCCAAGACTTTATAAATAATCATCCTCTATATGATATTAAGGTCAATACTGTCAAAAATCACTTAGGGAAAACTAACGCCCAAGATGAAGCTGTTGATGTGGCTAAGGGAGAGATAATAGTCTTTTCTGATGCAAATTCCATGTTTAAGGCTGATGCCATAGATGAGCTTGTAAGTTATTTTACTGATGAAGATATTATATATGTCTGTGGATCACTAATATATGCCAAGGATGATGATATAGCTTCGGCTGTTGCGGAAAATTCCTACTGGGATATGGAACTTAGGGTGAGAAAAATCGAATCAGAAATTGCAACTATTGCTGCTGGTAATGGTGCGATCTATGCCTGTAGGAAGAGCGATTACCGACGCTATAACCTGGTAAGCTCCCATGACTATGAGATGCCTCTTTATGCTGGTATAAACCACAAGAGAGCCCTCTACAATCCTAAAGCAATAGCACTGGAGAAGGCGGGGCAGACCAGTAAGGATGAATTCAAGAGAAAAGTTAGGATGCAAAGAAGGATTTTGACCAATCTTTTCACCAATCTCAGACGTTTAAATATTTTTGAGTACGGTTGGTTTTCTTTCTTCCACTTTAATCACAAGACTTTGAGATTTTTGCAGGCCTTTAACCACATAGTTTTATTTATTGCTAACTTGGCCTTGTTAAATGAGGGAGACTTTTATAGGGTATTTTTCCTAATCCAGGTTGGGTTTTTCACCCTTGCAACGATAGGAAAATTTACTGAAAGTAAGAGCAAAGTCTTCTACTTCCCATATTATTACACCATGATGATGGCAGCTCAGCTTAAGGGTGGCTATAACGAGGCTACCGGTAAGAGCAAGGCAACATGGGAAAAGGCAGAGACAACGAGGTCCTAGGATGAGTATAGAAGTTTTAATTTCAACTATGAATGAAGAGTCCATAGATTGCTACAAGCGATTCAACCTAGAAACAGATGCTCTAATCATAAACCAAACTGATAAAAATGCTTATGAAGAAATAGATGCTGGTGACTTTAAGGTCAGGATGATTTCAACTGATACTAGGGGACTTGGAGTAAGCAGAAATCTTGCTATACTAAATTCTAGGGCAGATATCCTAGTTTTTGCAGATGATGATGAAGTTTTTGAAACTGGCTATAGTAAGGCTATAAGAGAAGAGTTTGACAGGCATCCTAATGTAGATTTTTTCATATTTAAAACTATAATATATTTAAATGGTGAGGAGATTGTAAAGGTTAAGGAAGAAAAAGATCTTAAGCTTTACAATTCTTTAAGATATGGATCTGTGCATTTTGTTTTTAAGAAAGACTCTATAGTAAAAAATAACTTATCAGTTTCAACTTATTTTGGTGCAGGAACTGATAATGGTTCTGGTGAAGATAGCTTGTTTTTAAGAGATGCTTTCAAAGCAGGACTTAAAATTAGGACAAGTATAAGGCTTATCGCCAAGGTCTATAATGACGATTCTACTTGGTTTACAGGTTATGACGAAAAGTTTTTTATTGATAAGGGCAAGCTTTCTAAGGCTTTGTTTCCAAGGACTTATAGGCTATATATAGAACAATTTTTGAGAAGACATAAAGAAATGTCAGAAGTTATCGATATAAAAAAAGCTCGCAAGCTTATGCTTAGTGGAGCAAGAGAATTTGGAGGAGAAAATGGAGAATAAAAGATCACTTTTTTCAGCAATCCCACCTGCAATAATAGCAGGAATTATCATAGGAATGCTAACATATTTTGGACTAAACTACACGGGATACAAGGAATACACAGCCCAAGCAAAAATTGTTACATCAAATGTTGAGAATGTAGATGATGCTAAGAACACTGCACAAACTTATGCAGCAACAATCAATAGCTCAAAAATCAAACAAAAAACCTTAGAAACCCTTGCAATTGACTGGAATGTAGGCAAGTTAGATAGCAAGCTTGATATAAAGCCAACTGCAAATTCATCTATCATAGACATCACAGTACAAGACACAAACAAGCTACGCGCAGAAGACTTGGCTGACCAATACGCTGACTATTCTGTAAGGGTAATAAATAATATTTATGATTCTGGTGCAGAGGTTATGGAATATTCATATGGCTTGGCTTCTGTGACAGACAATACTATCAAATATGCTGGTTTTGCAGCAGGGGCCGGAGCAATACTTTGGGCATTAATTACAATGATTTCAATCAACTCCCATAACAAGAAAATCGCCAAAGCATATCTCACAAATGCAAAAAAAGACGAAGTAAAAGAAGTGCGAGAAGTCAAGAAAGTTGAATCTGAGCCAAAAGAAAAGACCACAGTAGTCTCAGATTTAAATGATGCTGATAAAGAATCTGGCACAACTAGAGTTATAGATAGCAAAGAGATAAATAACAAGGTAAGTAACACTAATAAATACGAAATCCTTGGTAAATTACCTAGCTATGAAAAAGGAGAATTAGATGTTTAAGAAGCAAACTGATGAAAAAAGGGAAATCCTTCTTCAATCATTTTATAATCTTGAAGATAAAATAATCCAGAAAATGGGACGCCAAAATGTTTCCATAGCTTTTACAGCTACAAGCATTGGCACGAAAAAAACTGAAAATATCTTAAACATAGCAAGACACCTTGCTGAAGACGGTATTAGTGTCCTTATGATAGATGCCGATCTTAGATATTCAAACTTGGATGACTTTATAGAAGAAGATTCTGAACGTGGATTTATAGATGTAATCCTCGGTGGCTATGATGTAGACCAAGTTAAAATAAGAGATAGGGCCTACAAATCTTTATCTTATCTTAAAACAGGGTCAGTAGCAGATTATGCTGATAAGTTTTTGGAACCTAAGGTTGTTAGAAACTTCTTTAGTGACATCAGCAATGAATATGATTATGTTCTAGTTGATCTAACAGAAAATACAGATGTTGCTGAGGCAAATATGTTTGCTGCAAGTACTGATGCTTGCCTAGTATTTACTAAAGACGATCTAAAATCTAGTGAGCAAACCCAAAATTCATTGGGCCAACTAGAAAAAGCAGATGCCAACATACTTGGCCTTGCCATTACTGACTATGATTATAGTGAAGATGAACTTGATGATTTGTTTGGAGGATATGATGAATAAAAGATTAAAAAGTCTTGCTGTTTTTCTCTTGATACTTATGACTACAGCTTGCGCAGAGGACAAATATGTTTCTGTCCGTCACCCAGAAGATAGCAATGTCAGTGAAGTTTCTGATAGTGATCTTAAAGAAAATAATACTGAAGGCGAAAATACTGGCGAAAACACAGATGAAAACGCTAATAATACAGAAGGTGACCAAGCTAGCGAAAATACAGATGACAAGACTGACGAAAATTCTGATGAAAGCTCTGATGGTGTAATCTATACTGTCGAAGATGTTGTAAATGTTAGACTTGCACCAAGTGAAAACTCAGCTATTATAACCAAAGCTGAACCAGGTCAAGATATTATAAAACTTGGCGATTCTGACAATTGGACAAGGGTAAGTATAGCTGGTCAAACAGGATATATCAGAAGCGATTTGATTAAAGAAAAATAGTCCACTTTAGTAAAAAATGAGGGATAGATGGAGATACTACTAATAAAAAATACTATATGGCCTCTTATTTTAACAATAGGGGTCATTAGTTTATTAAATTATATAATAGATAGAAAAAATCATAGCAAAATTATTGCTATACTTGCAAGTCTACTAGGCCTAGGGATCATGGCTTATATGATTTATACCAATAACACCTACTTATACTTGCAACTTTATTTATTTATGTTCTTTTTATCTATATCCCTTGTGATACTCGCTTTAAGAAAAAACATAGATGCATTTACTATAATTGGCATTGTCCTTATGATTGTAATGCTAATCTTGCTTTTAAGATTTACATTAATTGAGTAACAAAAAAAATAGAATTTTAAAAAAGCTCTTTGGATAAGCCAAGAGCTTTTTTAAAATTCTAAAATTAATTTCTAATGTTATTTTCTACAGCGTCGATTATTAATTGTAGGTATCCAGCTGTGTCAACAAGTGTTGCACCTGTTACTTCATCAATTGCTTTACCTGGTGTAGTAGATTCGATTACTGATTTAACTTCTTCAACTGTTTTACCAGCAACAAAGTTTTCAATTGCAGCATAGTTATCTTTTAATGCTACTGTTGATTGAGCGTGTTCTGTCATTAGGTCAGAATACATATCGTTGTTTTCTAGTTTTGAACCTAGAACAACATTGCTATCATTGTATCCTTCGCTAAATCCACCTTCAGATCCTGGAACGCCTGCACCACCTTCAAGGTATTGGTATTCGTCAATGCTTGCAGCAATGATTTTATCTCCTTCAACAGCTACAACAGCATTACCAAAGCTCTTGTCACCGTGTGGAGCACCTAAAGCGTATCTGATTTCTACATCATCAGGATTTTCAGCATCTCCTGATGCTACAAATGTGTTATCCTTTGCAGTTTCAACAATCATTTTTAATAGGTTTGGTGTTGATTTGAATGTTGCACCTGTTATAGCATCTAGAATTTGTTCATCATCATTTTCGTTTAAGAAATCTTCTAGTTCAGCAATTGTTTTTCCCTTTACAAAGTCTGTAACAGCATTGTAGTTATCTAGTAATGTAACTTCACCACCAGCTTCTTTCATGTCAGCTGAGTAAGCTTCGTTATTGTCGATTTTTGATCCAAGGATTTTGCCTTCTGCTGTACCTTCTCCAAATGCTCCGTCAGAGTTTGGTACTCCCTTGTAGTCAGAATCAGCTTCATAGTATTGGTATTCATCTATGATTGCATCAACGATTTTATCTCCACTTGTTGCTACTACAACGTTTGTGAAAGATCTATCTACATCTTTTGGATATGCTCTGTGAAGTACTAGGTTACCCATTTCAGCTGGTGTTTCTTCGCTAGTTTCTTTTGTATCTTCTTCACTAGCTTCTTCAGAATTTTCGTCAGCTGCTTCTTCTTCAGTATTTTCCTCTTCAGTAGCTTCCTCTTTAGTAGCTTCTTCTTCTACTGCTGGAGATTCTGCTTCAGTTGTTTCTTCAGTAGCTTGTTCTTCCTTAACTTCGTTTGCTGGTTTTTCCTCATTATTGTTTGCACATCCAGCAAAAGTTAAA
Organism: Anaerococcus urinomassiliensis; assembly: GCF_900128425.1. Taxonomy (NCBI): domain Bacteria; kingdom Bacillati; phylum Bacillota; class Tissierellia; order Tissierellales; family Peptoniphilaceae; genus Anaerococcus; species Anaerococcus urinomassiliensis. The sequence goes on along the minus strand of NZ_LT635782.1, from coordinate 1,312,924 downwards.
GCTGTTGCTAGCATAATTGTTGCTATAGAATATTTCTTTTTCATTAACTCCTCCATTAAAATCATTATGTTACCTCACTACTATAGTACAATATTAGGTAAATTTCAAATATAAAGAAAACTTTTAACTATTTAGGGGTATAAGATTAAAAAGGAAATTAGGAGTATTATGCAAATTAATATAGATAATCAGCCAGGAATTAGATTGGCTGGCAGAGCTTATAAATTAGAAAATGCAAGTGATGCAAAAGAAGTTAGAAGAAAGTTTCTAGAAGAGTTTAAGGATCTAGACTTAAAAGACTTGGGTTCTTTTTGTGGTCTAAGACGCTATAATGCCCTTGATGGGACTTTTGATTACTTCCTGGGTTTTGAGATTTCTGACACAGATTTTATCAAAGAATGGGCCCTTGAAATATATGAGATAGAAGAATCTTTGTATTTAGAAGTGGCTATTAATGGTGAAGATGGGCTAGAAGAAGGCTATAGATACACTTACGAGGAATTCTTTCCAAACAAAAAGTATTTCCATTCCCTCGATCCTGACTTGGAGTTTTTTCAATATGATGGCAAGAAAAGAGAAATTGGAAATGTAAGTTTATATATTAGCCTAATGGAAAATATTCACGCTTAGAAATGGGTTTTATATGAAAAAATTATTAACGCTTGCTCTTCTTACAATTTGCCTATCTTCTTGTACTATGTATCCAACAAGAAGAAGTGATGAGCAAATATTTTATGGGGATACCTTGATCGAAACTAGACAAACACCAAAAGCAAAGAAAATAAACTCTAGTTTTACTTATAGTTACGAAGATGAGTACAAAGATGATGAGTTCATTGAATGCCAAATTGAAGATAATTATTAAAACTGGGTATAAATAAGAAAAACAAGATAAGGAGAATTATATGGGAAAATTAAAACTAGCTGCAGATTTAATAAAACTTAACAACAAATTAGGACTGTTAGACATTGGTGATATGATAGGCCTTGCAAGTACTGCTTACAAGATAAAAACTTTTGATCCAATGGATCACGTGCCAGAATTTGACTTTTTTGTTGATGAAGAGATGGAAAGAGCGGAAAGAAGAAAGACTTTACTTATAGCAGGAGCTGCTGCAGGTACAGCCTATCTCTTATACAAAAATAGAGATGCAATATCAAATGCCTTTGACAATAGAAAGGAAATTGCACCAGAAATCGCTATAGATATAAAAACTAAGGGCAAAAAAGTTGTTTCAGATGTAAAGGAAAAAGGCGAAGAAATAGCTAAAGGTGTAGAAGAAGTAGTAGATGATACAAAAAATGAAAGCAGAAAAGCTGTAGAATCTATTGATGTAAAGAATTCTTTCTACAACAAATAGTAAAAAACTATCCCGGAGAATTTCCGGGATATTTTTATATGTGAGATAAAAATCCTTCTATATCAGATTTACTTGTCCTATAAGTTGTGACAAGCCTTGCTATAGTTTTGCCATCAATTTCGCCCATGATTTCAAATTGGGCGATGTTTTGCCAATTCTTAAGTTCATCTTGGCTAAGCTTTACAAATACTTGGTTTGATTCGAATGGATAGGCAAGGTCGTAGCCCTTTTCTACTATGCCAGTGGCAAGGTCCTTTGCCATCTGGTAAGCAATTCTCGCTCCTTCTAGGTAGCCGTCTTCTTTACCAAATACAGCCTCAAACATTATCCCTGGGATAAAGCTTTTAGCCATAAGCTGAGCTTTTTGCTTTTGTAGGTTTATAAAATGCTTTTTCAAATCATCATTTACAATTACAAGGGCTTCTGCATATAAGAATCCATTTCAGGTTCCACCTAGATAAAATATATCGCAAAGGTCCGCCAAGTCTTTTAGGTCATAATCACATTTTTCACTTACTAGTGCGTGGGCAAGCCTTGCTCCGTCTATGAAAAGATATAAGCCATTTTCCTTGCAAAAATCATAGATTTCGCTAAGTTCTTTCTTTGTATAAACTTCTCCAAGCTCTGTTGTATTTGATATATAGACTTTTCTTGGAACGGTCATATATTCATTGTCATAATGAGAATATTTTTTTTCTAAAAGTTTTCTAGATAATTTACCATCTTCTGACTCAATAGCTTCTATTTTTAGACCTGTTGCCTCTATAGATCCTGCTTCGTGACCTTCTATATGGCCAGTTCTTACAGCAAGGATTGATTCTTCTTGCCTTAGACCACATGCAAGGCCCACAACATTTGCACCTGTTCCACCTGGTATGAAGTGGATGTCAAGGTCCTCATTTGCCAAGGCTTTTCTCATCAAAGCCCTAGCGTTTTCACAGTGTTTATCAAAACCATAGCCTGTGTTGTACTCATCTTTTGCCTTTACTAGGGCATCTAATATTTCATCTCTTGCAATATCATTATAATCATTTACGAAAAAATACATTTTATTCTCCTTTTGCTGGATTCTTCAAAGATTCTCTTATTGATTCTTTTAACATCTTAAGGTAAGCATCATAGGCATCCATGACTCCATAAAAATGTACGCCATCTGTCCCAGCATAGTATTCTGGATGGGCCATAGCTTCCTTTTCCCACGGCATTATAGTTACGAACTTATACTTTGGAGCGATCTTTTCCATAGCTACTGATACTCTGTGAGGTTGTTCGTACCTATTATCGTAGCAAGTTACAAATATTAATCTCTTACCATCTGGTAGTGTCTTAACAATCTCTTCTAGGCTATTTTCCGGGTCCTCTACAGCATTTGTTCCCATAGCAATGACTACTATAGAACCTAGATTACCCTCGTTTTCCATTTGCATTAATAATTCTGGAGTGCTTTCAAGTAGCCTACTTCCTTCGGCAGTTACATAAAGGCCATGAATATTTTCTTGCAGCATTTCCCTATTGCCCAGAAGCACGCTATCGCCAATAACTGTAATTGCTTGATTTTCTGCAAGACTGTTTATTTTATCATTGTCCTTATCCATGATGTCTGAAACTTTCTTCCTATCCATGTAGATTTTATCAATATCTTGCTTGATAGATTCTTGAAGGATTGATTTTTCAAGGCTTACCATATCATCTGAAGCATCGGATATGGTATAAGCTATGCTAAAGCTTAGTAGGATTATAAATACAAGGGTAAAGTGGATCATGCCTTGGTATTTATTATAGTCAATTTTTGGTATACTGATTTTATCACTTATAGGCTTGGTATCTTTGCCTACAAAAATCGGTTCAAAGATGTGATAATTAAACAAAACTAAAAGTATTGTCACAAGTATTGATAATACTAAAGCCCATGTGCTGGATACTTTGCTTGAAATTATTACAAAGGCTGGCCAGTGGAATACATACATACCATAAGAATACTCGCTTAGGAGTGGGATTACTTTGCCTTCATCAAGATTTTTGTTGGAATATCCTACGAGAATCAATATTCCTGTTATGATATCTGTTAGCAAAAATCCTATAAAATAAGTGGCCCTATTGTCATAGGAGAAAAGCAAGGACATAAGTAGTATTAGTCCAGAAAATATCATTGTGAGCTTGTTGTAAGGAAGTCTATTAAAGGAAAATCTCTTTACAAAAATTCCAAGCATAGATCCAAATACAAAAGACCCCATCCTTGCTAGGTCAAAGAAGTAGATAAAGGATATATTTTCCTTCCTAAGCGCAACTAATAAAAATGTCAAAATATAAGCATAGACATATAAAATGATGCAAATTTCCATAAACTTTTTGGAAAAACTACGTTTTATATTCCTTTTTCCTTTGACTTTATTATAAATACTCGCCATAACCCAAGGCCAAAATATATAAAAATGAACCTCGATAGCTAGAGACCAAGTATGCATAAATAGCTGTTTGATAAATTGATTCTCATAAGAACCACCACGCATTATTTCAAAAAAGTTGTAGTTGTAAGAAAAAGCAGCCAAAAACTGGTCAAAAAATCTTACTGTATAGTCCTTATCAATAGCAAAAGCAAATATTGTAGTAAGACTTAGCATCAAAAGAACTGCTGGGAAAATCCTTACAAATCTCTTGAAATAAAAGTTTTTAAAATCAATTGATCCATCTTTGTAGAGGGAATCAATCAAATGAAAATTTATCAAAAAACCAGAAAGAACAAAGAGCATATTTACTCCAAGAAAGCCTCCTGGCAGAGCATTTGGGAAAAAGTGATAGGATAAAACTAAGAATATCCCCAAAAACCTAATATAATCTAGACCCTTAATCTTCATTTTTCATATCCTTATTCTTAAAAGTATCTCCATCTTTGATAAATGTCTCGCCAGAATTAAGGTTGATTTCAATATTGGAATTCCCCTTATCTTTGGAGAAATTAGCCTTGTAGGTAAAATCATCCCCAGCAAAACTTCCAGCTCCATCAAATCTTCCGTTTTTAAAAGAACCTTGGTAAGTTCCCCTTTCGGATTTGAGTACGCCTTCTCCATCGAACTTACCATCGACCATAGGCCCAGTGTAATAAGTCCCTTTGTCAATTTTGTAAGCTTCTACATTCTTAGCTTTTGGCCTTGCAAAAAAATATATAACTGATATTAACATTATCAAAGCTAAGGAAAGAGCCATATATGAAAGAAATTTCTTATTTTCCATGGTAAATATCTCCTCATACTATATTATGGGTATATTATATCAAAGAAATGAGGGATTTTATGAAATATTTTTATAAAGACATAAAAAAAGACAATAATATCATATTAAGAGGTGTTTTAAACACTGGAGATGACTTTGATCAGTCCAAAACTTACCCAACGGTTATATATTTCCACGGCTTCGCAGATGATAGAAATGGCCTACAATTTATGAATATCCAAAATTCCAAATTTTTGACGGCTAATGGATATATAGTATTTCGTTTTGATTTTTCCGGATGTGGCGAATCTGATGGAAGTTTCTTTGATATAAACTTATCTCGTGAGATTGAAGAAGCAAGGCTAATCCACGAATTTGTTATAAACGAGCCTTATGTTGATAAGGAAAATTTGTTTTGGAAGGGCCACTCCATGGGTGGATCTGTTGCGGTAGCAATTGCCCACGAGAAAAAGCCTAAGGCACTTTCCTTATTTTCGCCAGCGGCCGATTTTAGTGAAGAAGAGAACTCCTTAATGAAATCACTAAAAGAAGCCTTTAGATCATCCTATGTCAAAAAAGAAGGGGACGATGTAGGAGGTCTAAAAATCAGCGATGAATTTATAAAAGATGTAACAAGCTATGACCTCTACGCTTTGGCACAAAAATACCAAGGCCCAGTTCAAATAATCAGGGGAGATGAAGATAAGATAATATCAAAAGAATCAAACAAGAAACTTTGCAAATCATTTGAAAACTGCATGTACAAGGAAATTAAAGGCACAGATCATACATTTTCAGATTTTGACCAAAGATTAGAATCCTTTCAATTGATGTTTGATTTTTTTGAAAAATATGGAAACTAAGAGGACTGAATCTAGTCCTTTTTTGCTGTGAATAATTTTTAGCTGATAGTGCTTTTAGAAATCCGCAGACCTCTGACCTCGAGGATGACAGCGGGTGTTAGATTCCTACTTTTATACTATGACAGAGTATCAAAAAATAACCATATCATCATCTGAACACTCTAAATAACTGTCATTTTGATGGACAACAAGCGACCCTCTACATCTAGGAACGACAGAAGAATCTTTATGATAAATTCATTAGTGTTAGGATTTTCAGTCAGGTTTTATATAAAAAATCGTATTATTACTAATAAAATAGAAAAGAATAAAATTTTATATTTTGATATTGATTATCATTACTTTATATGGTATACTTTAAATGCAGTTAAAAAGACCTCGGAATTTTAATTATATTTAAATAAATTATAAATATTATTGTTTTATATAGAAAAGGAGTATGCATGCCGGTTACATTGTTTAGTGAAGGTGACTCAGTGAGAGTAACCATGATTAAGGGCAATGATCAAATTAGAAAGCATTTATCAAATTTAGGAATAGTAAAGGGCAAGGAAATGACCCTACAAAGATTTGATGGTGTTAATTATATTTTCTTAATAGAGGGAAACAAAATTGCTCTAGCAAAGGATATTGCTAAAAGAATAATTGTTGAGGATGTTGTTGGATGAAATCTTTAAGAGATGCCAAGGTAGGAGAAAATCTTAAAGTTGTGAAAATAAAGGGAGATGGTCCTACAAAAAGAAGAATAATGGATATGGGCATTACTAAAAATACTGATCTTTTTGTAAGAAAGGTTGCTCCATTAGGAGATCCCGTACAAATAAGTCTAAGGGGATATGAACTTACAATTAGAAAACATGATGCCGAAAATATCATGGTGGAGAAATTATGAGTTATACAGTAGCCCTTGCGGGCAATCCAAATTCTGGTAAGACTACTTTGTTTAACGCTCTTACTGGATCAAATCAAAGAGTTGGAAACTGGCCTGGTGTTACAGTTGACAAAAAAGAAGGGAATCTAAAAAGTCACAAAGATATAGTTATCCAAGACTTGCCAGGAATTTACTCTCTATCTCCATATACATTAGAGGAAAAAGTAGCTCGTGAATATTTGGTCGATGAAAGACCAGATTTAATTGTTAACCTAGTTGACGGGTCAAATCTTATCAGGAATTTATACTTAACAAGCCAATTTATAGAACTTGGTATCCCAACAATACTTGCCTTAAATATGATGGATATTGTAATGCAAAGAGGGGATAAGATTGATAAGGCTGCTTTATCTGAACTATTGGGCTGCCCAGTAATAGAAATCGTGGCAAATAAAGAAAAGGGAATTGATAAGCTAATTAGTGAAATTGAAAAAGCTAACAGCAATCAAACTTATCCAAAAGCTTTAGAATATTCTTATGATTTGGAGAATAAGCTAGCAGATATTAGAAATATTATAGACTCATATGTTGATGAAGATTTAAGAAGATTTTATACCATTAAAGCCTTTGAAAATGACGAGCAAATGGTAGAGAAAATAGGAATTAGTAATGATGATCTTAAGAAAATAGACGATATTAGATCTGCTTGCGAAGAATTTTATGACGATGACGCTGAATCTATTATAACTGGTGAAAGATATGAAAGATTGGAAGTGCTTGGTGGTAGAATATTAAAAAAAGCTGCTCCGAAGCTATCTACAACTGATAAGATAGATAATATTGTTACATCAAGAATCTTGGGTATACCAATATTTGCCCTTGTCATGTTCTTGGTTTATTCCCTTGCAGTTTACGAACATTCACCTGGAACTATGGCAACGGAAGCTGTAAATGGATTTTTTGATGATACATTGATTCCAGGAGCTCAAGCAGCTTTAGAAAGTGCAAGTATAAATGAAGTACTTGTTGGACTTGTAACAGATGGTATCTTAGCTGGTGTAGGAGCAGTACTTGGATTCTTACCACAAATGATGGTTATGTTTGCTCTTCTTTCTATCCTTGAAGATATAGGATATATGTCGAGAGTTGCCTTTATAATGGATAGATTATTTAGACGTTTTGGCCTATCAGGAAAATCATTTATTCCAGCTATGATTTCGACAGGTTGTGGAGTTCCTGGTATCCAAGCTTCTAGAACTATAGAAAATGACAGAGATAGAAGGATTACAATAATGACTACATCATTTATGCCGTGCTCTGCAAAACTTCCTGTAATAGCCCTAATAGCAGGGGCATTTTTCCCAAGCAATAAGGCTCTTATTACCTTTAGTTTTTATTTTATAGGAATAGCGGCTATTGTAATGTCAGGTGTTATATTAAAGAAATTTAAGAAATTTGCTTCTGATCCTGCTCCTTTTATTATGGAGTTGCCTCCATACCATGCACCAAGGCTAAAATCTGTTTTGCAAGATGTATGGAATAAGTCAAAAGCTTATGCAAGACGTGCTGGCACAATAATCTTACTTTCATCCATAGTAATTTGGTTTTTGACAAACTTTGACTTTAGATTAAATCTAATTGAAGAAGATGGGGCAAATTCGATTATGGGAGTTATAGGCTCAGCTATAGGCTTTATATTTAAGCCATTGGGATTTGGCACATGGCAATCAATGGTCGCAACAATTTCTGGCTTTGTTGCCAAAGAAAATGTAGTAAATACCATGGGTATAGTTTTGGGTCTAGGCGCTGATATTACAGAAGATAGTCCAGAACTACTAGCAGCCTTTAATGCAGCTATAGGTACACCAATAGCTGGTTACTCATTCTTGCTATTTAATATGCTTTGCATGCCTTGTTTTGCAGCGGTTGGAGCTATAAAAACAGAAATGGGTGATAATAAATGGACTTTGTTAACAGTAGGTTACCAAATGGGATTTGCATATGCAATTAGTTTTATTTTCTATCAACTTGCAAGGTTGATAGTTTATGGAACATTTACTCTATCAACAATAATAGCATTTATAGTACTGGTTGCTTTACTATACTTATTGTTTAGACCTAATAAGGCTATTGCAGATAACAATACTTATAAAGCAAGTGTTGCTCGCTAAAGAAATAGGAGGTAAAGATGAACCTACAATCATGGATTCTTTTAATAATAATTTTGCTAGTATGTGCTTACATTGTTTATACTAGATTTATAAAAAATGATGCAAATGAGGGTTGCAAGGATTGTCCAGGTCACAATCCACAAAAAGGATTTAATAAAAATAAATTCTAAGAAATAGTTTATACTAATATTTAAACTGTAATAATTTTTTGAAAGTCTTTGGATAAACTATAGGCTTTCAAAAAATTTTGCATAACTATTGATAATGATTATCGTTATACGATACATTATAAAAAATACATTATATAAGGAGAAGTAATATGTCAAAAGTAGCAATAATATATTGGTCTGGTACAGGTAATACAGAAAAGATGGCAGAAGCTATATTTACCAGATTAAAAGAAAAAGAAGTTGATGCAGATTTGATTCAAGCAGGTGCTTTCACAAGTGCTGATATAGATAAGTACAATGCCTTTGCCTTTGGCTGTCCAGCTATGGGCAATGAAGAGCTAGAAGAAGGCGAATTTGAACCGATGTTTGAATCAGTAGAAGATAGTTTAGCTAACAAAGCTACTGTTATCTTTGGTTCATATGAATGGAATGATGGTCAGTGGATGATAGATTGGCAAGAAAGATGTGAAGAACATGATATAAACTTAGCAGCTAATGGCCTAACCGCTTACGGAGAGCCTGGTGAAGAGGATATTAACGCTTGCTATGATTTGGCTGACAGTTTAATCGCTATGCTATAGATATGGGTGATGAATTATTAGCCCTATACTGTAGCCCGGTTTTTGAAAAAATCAAACCATCTAATTTATTTTCCTTATCAAATTATAAATATGACGTTGATAGTTTGATAAGGATATGGAATAAGGATTTCAACAAATATGGCATATATTTTAAGATCTTATCCACGAGAGAAAGAACTTCGTCCATATTTTGCTTTAGAGAAGATCTGCTAAGAAAATTCATTAATACTAATGATACTAAATATTTTTTAAAATCTTGTGGATACGATACTAATAGCGTTGATATCTGTACAGATTGCCTTAAAGATAGGTTATGCCAAAAGGATTTTCCTCATGAAATTGGATTATTACTTGGTTATCCCTATGAAGATGTGATGGGATTTATAGAAAACCAAGGTAAAAATTATCTTTGCAGTGGTTACTGGAAAGTATATAAAGATAAGGATGCAAAATGTAAAATCTTTGCTTTGTATAATCAAGCAAGGCTAGGATATCTTTGTGCAATAAGAGATAGTGCAAAGATACTAGAACTAGTTGAAAAAAATAGTAAATAAAAACTAAATTCCTATCAAATTCATGCAAAGTCTCCTAAACAATATAAGCTTGATAGGAATATACCTATATGTACAAAAGTTATTACACTATAAAATAGCAAGTAGATTGATAAAATATCCATTCTAACTTGCTATTTTTATTTTATTAAAATATTTATGACAAAGTGTGAAACGTTAGAGTAGATCCTTAGTGTATTTTCATTGTTTAAGGGTATTAACCTCATATTGGCAAATTATAACTTGAATTATCATAATCCATGGTTATAATAATATGTACAAGAAAGCACGCTAATTTTATGTTTATTTTAATAAACTTATTTATATAAAAGGAGATTGTATGACAATTAAAAATAATTCAAAAGAATTAATAGGAAATACACCGTTACTCAAGCTAACTTCTCTAGAAAAAGAGAGAAGAGCAGACATTTATGTTAAGGTAGAAAAAAACAACCTTGCAGGATCTATCAAAGACAGGATAGCCCTATATGATCGAAGAAGCAGAAAAAGCAGGCAAGATCAAGCCAGGTGACACAATAGTAGAACCAACAAGTGGTAACACTGGTGTAGCCCTAGCAGCTCTAGCTGCAGCAAAAGGCTACAAGCTTATACTAACTATGCCAGCATCAATGAGTAAGGAACGTGAACAATTGGCTAAAGCCTATGGTGCAGAAGTAATCAGAACCACAGAAAATGCTCTCCAAGGTTCAGTAGATAAGGCCAAAGAATTAGCAGAAAAAGAAGGATACTTCTTCCCAGACCAATTTTCAAATCCAGCCAATGTAAAGGCTCACTATGAAACAACTGGCCCAGAAATCCTAGCAGAAATCACCCCAGATGCATTTATTGCAGGAGTTGGTACAGGTGGAACAGTAACAGGTGTTGGAAAAAGATTAAAAGAAAAAGATTCTAATATCAAAGTTTACGCTATCCAACCAGCGGAAAGTCCACTCTTATCAGGAGGAAAAGCAGCAGGCCACAAAATCCAAGGTATAGGTGGTAACTTCATCCCTAAAAACCTAGACTTTGATGTAGTTGATGACATAGTAAGTGTAGCAAGTGACGATGCTATCAAAATGAGTAGGCAACTTGCAAAAGATGAAGCTCTAGCAGTAGGTATATCATCAGGAGCCAATGTATGTGGAGCAATAGAAATTGCCGACAAACTTGGCGAAGGGAAAGCTGTCGTAACAGTACTTCCAGATACTGGCGAAAGATATTTATCTACAGAATTATATCCAATAAATGATTAATTATGAAGATTATAAAGAGGAACTTTTAGTATCTGCTCTAGAAAAAGATCCTGCTTTGAGAAGTAAAGAAGAAGCCGTACTCTATTCCCCTGGAGTAAAGGCTCTCCTATCCCACTATAGGGCCCACGAACTTTGGGAAAAGGGGAAATTTTATGAAGCCAATGAGCTAGCCTTCAAATCTAGGATGGAAACAGGAATAGAGATTCATCCTGGGGCAAGTATTGGCAGAAGATGCTATATTGACCATGGGGTTGGAGTGGTCATAGGAGAGACAGCAGAAGTAGGCGACGATTGCCTTATGTATCATGGGGTAACCATTGGTGCTGTTGCAAACAAAAAGGGCAAGAGACACCCTAGTGTAGGAAACAATGTAATGCTTGGAGCAGGGGCAGTAATCCTAGGTGATATAAAAGTAGGAGATAATGCCAAAATAGGCGCCAACGCTGTAGTTCTAGAAGATATACCTGAAAACTCAACAGCAGTAGGAGTTCCAGCAAGAATTATAAAAAGATAAAGAAAAACACTTCCGTAATTTAATGGAAGTGTTTTTTATATTATCCTAAAAGTATTCTGTGGAAATTTTTCTTTCCTTTTTTGATTATAATTTTGTTATCTTCGAATAAGTCTTCGCTTATTTCCATTCCAACATCTGTGATTTTCTCATCATTTACTGATACTCCACCTTGTTTAACAAGTCTTCTGCCTTCTCCGTTAGAGCCTGTTAGTCCAACATTTGTCATAAGTTGTAATAGGCCAATTGGTAAATCTTCTTTAGAAATTTCTGTTGTTGGCATAGCATCTTCGTTACCTTTTCCGGCAAATAGTGCTTTTGCAGCATCTAGGGCTTCTTTTGCAGCTTCTTCGCCGTGGATTAGCTTGGTTACTTCAAAGGCTAGAACTTCCTTAGCATGGTTGATATCAGCTGCCTCTGACTTAGATCCTAGTTTTCTACATTCTTCTGTTGGTAGGAAAGTAAGTTGAAGCAAGAATTTTTCGACATCTCTATCGTCCACATTTCTCATATATTGGAAAAGTTCATATGGACTTGTCTTTTCGCCGTCTAACCATACAGCACCCTTTTGGCTTTTGCCCATCTTCACTCCATCAGCTGTTGTAAGAAGTGAGAAAGTCATACCATAAGCCTTGGCATCTTCTTTTTTGCGAACAAGGTCTACACCACCGATTATATTTGACCATTGGTCAGATCCACCGATTTCTAGGGTACAGTCGTGGCGGCGGTAAAGTTCTAAGAAGTCATAGGATTGTAAAAGCATGTAGGAAAATTCAAAGAAAGTCAATCCACCAGCTGCCATACGATTCTTATAGGCATCTTTTTTGATCATTTCATTAACCAAAAATTCATTTCCTACATCTCTTAAGAATTCCAAGAATTTAAGTTCTGTAAGCCAGTCTTTGTTGTTAACAACAGTAGCTGCATCATCACCAAATTCTAAAAATCTTTGGAACTGTTGGTAGAAGCTATTGGCGTTATGGTCGATGGTTTCTTCTGTCATAACTTTTCTCATATCAGAACGACCAGATGGGTCACCGATTAGGGTTGTACCACCACCAAGTAGGGCGATTGGCTTGTGACCGTAATTTTGCATACGGATCATAACCATAATTTGGATAAGGTGGCCTACTGTAAGAGAATCAGCTGTAGCATCAAAACCACAGTAGAAGGTCATTGATTCGTTTTTAAGTTTTTCCTTAAGTTCAGCTTCATCAGTAGCTTGCTCGTAGTAACCACGGTCCACAAGCTCATCAAAAACATTGTCATATTCTTTTTCGTAAGTAAATTTCATATATTCCTCCTAAAATAAGCACAAAAAAAGAGCATAAGAGGGCAGATATCTGCGGTACCACCTCTTTTTATACTCTAAGCCTTGACAAACCCAAGGCAGGCCTTAAACAAAATGAAAGTGTAATTCAGGAATAATCCCTACTAGAATTCATTATCTGTTATATTTATATATTTATAATATACATCAATTTTTGGATTTTACAATATACAAAGCAAATTGAATTAATGTTAAATGTGTAATGAAATAACGTTTTCTATCAGTAAACGAAACATTGTTTCTAAATGTATAAGAATTATTGACAATTTTGTTTCTTTAGAATATCCTTTATGTAGGAGTAAAAAATGAATAATGTTTTCATAAAATTAAAATCATATTATCCATCAGCTAGTAATAGTGAAAAGATACTGATAGATTATATGTTAAATCAACCTGATGAAGTTATTAATTACAATATAAGGATGCTGTCAAAAAAAACGTTTACTTCACCTGCTACTATTATAAGGTTATGCAAAAACCTCAATTTTACTGGATTTCAAGAATTGAAAAATTCTTTAATATACAATCTGGCTATAGAAGAAGCAAATGTAAATGAGCTTTCCAAAGATATTTCCGAAGATACTTCTATATCGGATATGATTGATATAATAACTAACAAAAATCAGCAGGCTATTATTAATACAGGAAAATTAAACGATGAAGAGGATTTGTTAGAGGCTATAAGGCTAATAGAATCTTATGACAAAGTCTATTTATTTGGCATGGGTTCTTCTTTGCTTGTAGCAATGGATATGAGGCAAAAGTTCTTGAGGGTCAATAGGAATTTTATTATTGACCAAGATTGGCATCTACAGTTATTAAATGCGAGAAATGCTGATGAGAACACCTTGGCAATTATTTTTTCTTATTCTGGAGAAACTCACGAAATGCTTGAATGCACTAAATCCTTATATTCAAACAATGCTAAGATTATTTTAATAACAGGATTCATAAATTCACCTATAGCAAAAAAGGCCGAAAAAATTTTACAAGTTGCTCCTATAGAAAATATCGTAAGAACAGGGGCTGTTAGTTCAAGAATAGCCCAACTTAATATAGTGGACCTACTTTATAACATATACATTATAAGAAATTATGATAGTTCCATTAAAAAGATTAGTAAAAATTATATAGTTAAGGAGGAAAAGGAATTTGGAATGTAAAAAAAACTTAAAAACTGAAACGAGAAACCCAGATTCGATGAACTTAGATAAATTATCCACGCTTGAAATCGTCAGATTGATGAATGATGAAGATAAGAAAGTATCTGAGGCGGTAAGTACAAATGCTGAGATGATTGCTGACCTATCAGATGAAGTTATAAATACGTTTAAGAAAGGAGGTAGATTAGTTTATATTGGGTCAGGCACTAGTGGAAGACTTGGAGTTCTAGATGCTTCGGAATGTCCACCAACCTTTGGAGTAGATTCAGATATGGTTATAGGACTAATTAGTGGGGGGCAAGATGCGATATATTCTGCCAAGGAAGGCATGGAAGATAACAAGGCTAAAGCGATAGAAGACTTAAAAGATATAGAATTTAGCAAAGATGATATACTTGTTGGGATTGCTGCAAGTGGCAGAACACCATATGTTATACAAGCAATCGAATATGCAAAAGAAATCGGCGCTGTGACAGGTTCTATAGTATGTAATGAGAATTCTCCAATTAGTGCCATATCGGATTATCCAATAGAAGCTATAGTTGGTCCAGAAGTATTGACAGGATCTACTAGGCTAAAAGCAGGAAGTGCACAGAAAATGATTTTAAACATGATTAGTACTTCTTCAATGGTAGGAATCGGTAAAGTTTACCAAAATTTAATGGTAGATGTAAAGCCAACAAATGATAAATTAAGAAAAAGAGCAAAGAATATAGTAATTGAAATAACAAAAGCTGATGAAAAACTTGCAAAAAGTACTTTAGAGAAGACAAATTGGAATGTTAAAGAAGCCATTTGTATGATTGAACTAGGCTGTAATAAAAAAGAAGCTAGAGAGAAAATTCAATCAGCAAATGGATTTTTAAAAGAGGCGCTGAGGGATAATTAAATGCAAAACTATGAAGAAATGATTTTTCAAATAATAATTGATGCTGGTGAAGGTAAATCATATGCATATGAAGCACTAGATTGTGCAAAAGATGGTGACTTTAAAAAAGCCGATGAACTTTTGAAGAAAGCAGATAAGAGTTTTTTTAAAGCTCATGAGTTCCAATCGAAATTAATGCAAGATGACATCGAAAATGGTTATAAGGGCAAATTACTTATTATGATGCATGCCCAGGATCAACTTATGACAGCAGTCGAAACAAAGGATTTGATAAGTGCATTTATAAAAATTTATAAGGTTAAAATTAATGACAAGTAAAAATAAGTTGAGATTGGAAAATAATCGAGCTTATAAAACTGATTATGATATACCAAAAATTTCATATATTAGTGCTGTATTATTTATATTTATTAGCTTTTTATATATTACTATTTTTAGGAAATTTATTTCAAATAAGTATTTTATATTATTCTTACTTCCAGCTTTTATTAGCACAACTACATTTTTATTGGAAAGTAAGATAAATAAGACTAGAAACAAATTTAGAAAAGTTACTATTATAAAGATTTTATTATATTTTGTAATAATTTTTTTATATTTACTAATTATTTTATTTTAATATAGGGAGGAAAAATATGAAAGTTTTATTTGTTTGTTCCATGGGGATGAGTTCTTCTATGGCTGTTAATGGATTAAAAGAAGAAGGTGCAAAAAATAATGTAGAAATTGAAGTGAATGCAATTGGATCTAGTGGACTAGAAGATGAAATAAAAAATGGTTATGACATAGTAATGGTTGCTCCACAAATTAGGCACAGATTTAAAGACTTAGAAGAAATTGCAAAAAAATATAATATTCCAATTGAACTTATTGAACCAGTTGCTTATAGTCCTATGGGTAGTGAAAAACTTTATGAGCAAGCAATGAATTTATATAACGAGAAATAGAAAGGATATAATATGGAAAAATTTGCATCAACTTTAGATGAAAAACTAGCTACTCCAATGGCTAGGTTAGCTGAACAAAGACATTTAAGAGCTGTAAGAGACGGTATTATAGCAACACTTCCTATGATAATAGTATCATCTATGTTTTTGGTAATAGCTTTTTTGCCAAATCAAATGCCAGAAAATTGGGCGATTGCTCAATGGATAAAGGCTCATGCCAATGATATATTGTTACCTCATAGAATGAGTATGTTTATAATGACCTTATATGCAGTATTTGGAATAGGTTATTCTTTAAGTAGATCCTATGAGATGGATGGTTTATCTGGAGGCATTATATCTGAGCTTGCATACCTACTTACTATTATTCCGAAAGCATTGCCAGAAGTAAGCAAATCAATTAATAATTTAGCAAATAGTAATGGAGAATTAAAAGAATATATATCACAGATTCCAGAAGGATGGGTTATACCAATGGGTAACTTAGGTTCTGCTGGAATGTTTGTGGGTATTTTATCATCAATAGCTGCAGTAGAAATATTAAGAATATGTAAGCAACGTGGTTGGACAATAAAAATGCCGCCACAAGTTCCAGAATCAGTTGCAAGGTCATTTGAGTCGCTTATTCCGACTGCAATTGTAATATTGTTATTTGCAACTATATCTATGTGGCTAAAGATAGATTTGCATTCTATTATTGGGGGAATTATAGCACCTTTAATTAGCGCTTCTGATACCTTGCCATCAGTATTAATTATTATTTTTCTAGATTCTTTCTTTTGGGTATTTGGTATTCACGGTTCATCGATAATTGGAACTGTTGCCAGACCACTTTGGTTAATGCTACTTGAACAAAACAGCCAAGCTTTTGCGGCTGGCGCACCTATACCAAATACAGCTGCTGAACCTTTCTATCAATGGTTTGTATTACTTGGTGGTTCAGGAGCTACAATAGGATTAGCTTTATTACTACTATTTAGATCAAAATCAACATATGGAAAAACTTTGGGAAAGGCTGTTATTTTACCAGCAATATTTAATATTAATGAACCTATTATTTTTGGTGCTCCTATTGTTTTAAATCCAACACTAATGATACCTTTTATAGGAGTGCCCTTAATTCTTGGGATTATAGCTTGGGTAGTTACTAACCTTGGATTGGTAGGTAGAGTAGTAACACTTGCGCCTTGGACATTGCCAGGACCTATTGGAGCGTTTTTTGCAACGGGAGATGTAAGATCTATTATTTTAAGTTTTGTCTTAATAGCAATTGCTGTAATACTATATTATCCATTCTTTAAGATATATGATAATCAACTTTTGGAACAAGAAAATAATACAATTGAATAAAACGAGGTGATTATATGAAAAAAGGACTAAAAGTAGTTACTATAGGAGGCGGGAGCTCATACACTCCTGAATTAGTAGAAGGTTTTATAAATAGATATGACAGCTTTCCAATAAAAGAGTTATGGCTTGTGGATATAGAAGAAGGTAAGGAGAAATTAGATATTGTTGGAAATCTTGCTAAGAGAATGATAGAAAAATCTAAGAGGCCTATCGATGTTCATTTATCATTGGATAAAGACGAGGCATTAAAAGATGCAGATTTTGTAACAACTCAAATAAGGGTGGGCCAGCTTGATGCAAGGGTTAAGGATGAAAGAATTCCTTTAGAATTAGGAATTATTGGTCAAGAAACAAATGGTGCTGGAGGTATGTTTAAAGCTCTTAGGACTGTTCCAGTTATATTAGATATAATCAAAAGAATGGAAAAACTATGTCCAGATGCTTGGTTAATAAATTTTTCTAATCCGGCTGGTATGATTACGGAAGCTAGCATTAATATAGGTGGTTGGGAAAAAAGTATAGGCTTATGTAATGTTCCTGTTGATATGAAGATGGGAATAGCAAAATTACTTGACTCACCATACGAAGATATTGATCTTAGAATATTTGGACTTAATCATCACTTTTTTGTTACAGATGTAATAAAAAATGGAGAATCTAGATTGTGGGATGTAATAAATAATTACGAAAACTCGAAAGAAGAGAATCTTTTGACAATGCAAAATATTATGGGAGAAAAATTTAGTATAGAACTATTGAGAGGGCTAGAAGCTATACCTTGTTCGTATTTTGCATATTATTTCAATAAAAAAGACAGGCTTGCCCATCAATTAGAAGATTTTAAATCCCATTCAGTTCGTGCAGAAAAGGTAAAGATTATTGAAAAAGATCTTTTTGAAAAATATAAAGACCCAAACTTAAAAGAAAAACCAAAAGAATTAGAGCAAAGGGGTGGTGCATATTATAGTATAGCAGCATGCTCCCTTATAAATTCTATATACAATGATTTCAGAGATACGCAATATGTAGATGTTCTAAATAAAGATACTTTTAAAAATTTCGGATACAATAATGTAATTGAAACTGCATGTTCTGTAACTAAAGATGGACCAAAACCAATTAAAATTGGAGAAGCCTCTTATAAGCATTTAGGTACAGTTAATAACATTAAAACTTTTGAAAAAATGACGGTTGAGGCGGCAGTAACTGGTAATAGAGATTTAGCAATTGCAGCACTAACAATGAATCCATTAATACCAAGTGAAAATATTGCCATAGAAGTTTTTGATAGATTATTAGAAGCTCATAAAGAATACCTCCCTCAATTCTCCAAATATTTTAAATAAGTATGAAAATAATTGTAGTAGATGGTGGAGGGACCTCAACTGATTTTGTTTCATATGATATTAGTGATGGGGAAGTTATAGAAAAAGTCACTTATCCCACTTGTCACATAATGCAAGTTGGAAGTAAAAAGATGGGATCTATTTTAAAAGCTGGTTTATCTGACCTAGGATTTTCTAAAGATGATTATATTGTTTTTGGATTAGCTGGTTACGGCAATAATAAGTATATGATTCAAGAAATAGATGAAGTGATTAAAAGTAATTTTCACTCCTATAATTATCATATAACTAGTGATGTCCATTTAGCCTATTATTCTGAATTCCAAATGGAAACTGGTATATTGGTTATTTTAGGCACTGGCAGTATTGCCTATAAATATGTAAATGGATCATACCACAGAGCTGGTGGTTGGGGATACGGGTTGGGCGATGAGGCTAGTGGTTATTACCTAGGGAAATTGCTCTTAACAGCCTTTACCAAACAAGCTGATGGACGTCACAAGAAGACTGACTTATATTATGATGTAAAAGAAAAGTTAGATTTAGATGATGACTATGATATTATAAAGAAAAATATAACTATGACAAGAGAGGACATTGCTGATTTATCTCATCTTGTATTCGATTTATTCGAAAAAGCTGATATTGAAGCTATAAAAATTATTGATAATATGATTGATGAGATAGTAGAATTAATAAATGCCCTATACGATTCCAGTGTTAATGACGTTATACTTTTTGGTGGACTTACTAAGTCAAATATAGACCTGGGTGCAATGGTAGAAAATAATCTGGCCAACAAAGTAAGTGTTAGAAAAGCATCAAATAATCCTACTTATGGAGGATACCTAATTGCAAAAGAATTAGTATAGAATAATAAATGACCTCGTGAATTCTTAATAATACGAGGTCATTTTATTTGGAGAATAAACTCAATTCGTATAGTACTTAGCCTGAGACTTATATAATCTTGAGTAGATATTGTCGTATTTCATCAAGTTTTTATGGCTATCAAAAGCTAGAACTTTACCTTCATCAATAACTAATATTTTGTCGATAAATCTTGATGAGCTCATCCTGTGGGAGATGAAGATGGCAGTTTTGCCTCTAGTCATTTGGTTGAAGTTTTCGTAGATTTTGGCTTCTGCCAATGGGTCTAGGCTCGCTGTAGGCTCGTCTAGGATTATTAGCTCTGGGTTTTGGTATAGGCATCTTCCTATGGCAAGTTTTTGCTTTTGGCCAAGGGAGAAGTCTGTTGCATCTTCGAAGATATCCTTGTTTAGGTAAGTATCAATGCCCTTATCTAAACTATCGACCTTTTCTTTTAATTCGAGCTCATTTAAGATTTGATCGATTTTTTCTTTGTTGTAATCTTTTGTACCAATGATATTTTCTTTTATGGTAAAGGGCATGATGGCAAAGTCTTGGAGAACAGCTGAGATTTTTTTGTATAAGGATTCTTTTTGATATTTATTAATATTGATTCCATTATATAAAATCTCGCCACTATCTATTTCGAAAAATCTAAATATAAGTTTTACTATGGTAGTTTTGCCGGCATTATTGATTCCCACAATAGAAATTTTATCGCCCTTATTGATCTTAAAAGAGATATCATCAAGTATTTGTCTGTCGCTTCCTGGATAGGCAAAGGATACATTTTTAAATTCTAGGCTTTCAAAATCATCTGCTATTTTTTGATTTGCTTCTTTTTCTATATCTAGATTTATAAAGTCATACATGGGTTCTAAATTTTTAAGATTAATTAGAAAATCTGCTGTTTCAGCAAACATCTTTTGGAATGATGACATAAAGTTTTCATTAGCTCCTATGATTAGTGAAAATTCACCAAATGATATTTGAGGGCCATAAGCTTCTGATAGGGTTCTCATAGCCACATAAGAGTAAGAAACTAGTCTTATAATTGATTCTAGAAAAATCTTTACCGCATTGGAATTGGCCTCATAAGAAAATTTGTCACTAAATCTTGCCATCATATTATTTAAGTATAGGCCAGTCTTATTATCAATCAAATCCCCCATATCATAAACTCTGATCTCTTTTTGAAAACTAGGGCCTGCCATTAGGGAAAAATAATAAGAGAATCTCCTGTTGAAATCAACTATGGATTGATCAAATTCTTGGGTATATCTTGACAGTTTATTATCTATCAATATTATCAGAGTAGATATTATAAGAGAAAATCCCACCAGATATGGGGAGAAGTTTATTATAATAATAGCAGTACCAATCATTGTGGATAGGCCTTGGATAATATCTTTAAGGCAAAATAGGAGTGAGTGGAGGCTACCAAAACTTATAGCAGATCCTGCCTTTTCTTTTAAATCTAATACATGAGGATCTTCTATATTATAGTAGGCAAGGTCCATTGATTTTTTTGAAATCTCAAAAGATATGAATTCATTTATCGCTCGTCTTCTGACAAATTCTCTCCTATTAGCTATCCTTGATAGGCTAGTTAGGGCAAACTTTACTATAATTAGTATTATTATTTGATTAATAAAATAAGCTTTTGGTCTAGGGTTTGTAAGTTGGCTTATAAAAATCATAGGTACATATACATTTACCATGGTATCTAGGGCTGGGAGGATAGATTTAGCAAGGAGGGCAAGTAGATAAAGGGGGTCATTTTTTCCTATTAGCTTTACCAGCATACCAAGGGCTTTATATTTATTTTTCATTTACTTCCTCCTCATAATATTTTTTTTGACTTTCATACATTTCTTTATAAAGGCCACTTTGATCCAGTAACTCATCATGGCTTCCAAATTCTTTTATATTCCCACTATCAAGAAGCAAGATCTTATCACAAAATCTTGTTGAAGCTAGCCTGTGGGAGATAAAGATTAGGGTTTTGTCTGATGAAATATTTTCTATTTGCTTATATATTTCTTCTTCTGCCAGAGCATCTAGGGAGGCAGTAGGCTCATCCATGATTAGGGCCTTAGCATCTTTTTTATATAAAGCACGGGCAATAGCAAGTTTTTGATTCTCCCCACCAGAGAA